>WQVK01000008.1 GCA_009784025.1 Defluviitaleaceae bacterium | reverse complement strand
TCCGACAGGCTATGTTCCCCTTGGCCTTTCGGTTGCGGGTAAGTCGGATAACCAGTTGGAGTTCTCTCTACTCCAATGCTCACATACGAGCGGTACTACAAAGCCCTTACGGGCGCCCCAGAGCATCTGCTTATGCCCAACAATGTATGCAATGTGCTAATCCTGCCAAAACCAACCCCCGGCGGCGTAAAAAGAAGCCTAGCCCGGGCAGATAAAAAGCTGAATAGAATCTGCCAAGATATAAAAAACGGCAGGGTGCTGAAGCGCGGGTTTACTGCATTATCTAGGCTAAGCGGTAAAGCCCAGGGCCTGCCATGGCAGGGCGATAGCCGGAGTGTAGCCGCAATCCCGGGCAAAATGGAACATAAAGCCAAAAATGATGTGCGCATCACAAGTGATTGCAATCTATGCGGCGCATGTGAAAAAAACTGCCCAATGAAAAACCTAAATAAAAGCCAGGGTAAAATAACACAAAACCATAATTGCACATCATGTTACCGCTGTGTAAATCTATGCCCACAGCGTGCGATAACAGTGTTTTTCCATGCAAGGCCAAGATGGCAGTATATGTTACCAAAGTTTTAGTTGCATAAAAAAATGCGGTTGCAATTTGCATCCGCATTTTTTGTTTATATGGTAACATCTTACAAGAAGTATCTTCAGCCCACGAATGCGCTTTATCACCCCAGCCCCCCAAGGGAAGCCGTTGGTATAATCACCAACAAGCAAGTACATATCCACGTTATAAGCCCGTGCATCGGCCAGTACAGCCTCGAAGGCGGGCAAGTTGCCATGGATATCAGAAATTATCGCATATGTCATATTTGCCTCCAAGCTAACCACCCAAGAAAAGCTCCCGCAACCCTAGGATGCCATCCCAAAAAACATCATCATATATGGGCTATCAGCAAACTCATCCCCAAAGAAGATAACAGTATCGTCATCGCGGCTAACTTCGTACCGCCATGCATAAACAGGTGGGTTCACACCCTCTCACCGTTCCTCTAAAGATGTATCCAATGAATATGTTTGCAGAAACTCTCCATCACAATATTCAAAAATTCCCTAGCCATTTGATGCCGCCCAGTTGCGCCAGCCGCCAACCACTCTGCGGTTTTTTGTATCAATAGCAGGGTTAATGGTATCCGAAAAACTCTCGCTAGTCAAGGGTTTAAGCGTAGCGTCCCTTTACTATTTTTGAGCCGTAACGGATGGATGCGTGAAGTGTACGCATACGTCAAAGATGGCATATCGCATCAATTTTTTTTTGTATGAAGCTATACATATTGCATTTTAGCTTTTTCTTTTCCGCAAGCGTTAGCTAGTGGTGCAGACAGAGTATAGCAAGGGCTTTCAACGAAAAATCCCGACAGGATTTTTCACAAGGGGCCTAAGGGGGAAACCTCCCACAACAAACAGCAAGGAATAGATATAATCGAAATGTAAATTTTGATTGTGTGTAAATTGCTTCTGCGCAATTTGTGGCCAAATTAAAATATACCCTTATACCCCAAAAGCGATAATGTAATTTGGGCAGCGACACTACCCCCTGCGCCAGATTCTCCTTGGATATATGTTGCAAAAAAGAAAGTGTTGTCGCTTGTTTCTACATACCCAACGAACCAACCATTCATTCCCCAGGCATCATTTATCAGTCCAGTTCCTGTTTTGCCAAAAAGCACTGCGCTATCATTTTCTGATAACCGCAACGCATCTTTTAGCGTGTATACATGCCTTGCCTCAAATATTGTGTTACCTTGGTACAAATCTCTTAAAAGTCTAACCTGCTCCACAGGTGATATACGTAATGACGATTCTGCCCAAAAATCTGCTATGCCGCCAGAAAGATTTTGGTTGCCGTAGGATAGCTGAGACATAAATAACTGTAACTGCTCTATGCCTACCAGCCTGTCAAAATCTTGAAAATACCAGTTGACAGAACTTTGCATTGCCGATGTCAGATTATGATTTTGGTTCCATGATTCAAAGGGTTGAGGTACGCCATCCCATTCTCGTTCAGTATTATCTGCCTCCAAAATACCCAGCTCTAGGGCGATAAGTGCGCTAAATATTTTATAGGTTGAATTTGGCGAGACCCTTGTTACACTAATATCTCTATTGTGAATTATGTATGCATTTTCGTTCACATTATAGAGGACAAAACTTCCGTCAAATCCTTCGAAAAAGCTTGAAAAGTCGTTATACATCACATTTTCAGCACGAAAATCAACTCGGCTATCATCACCATTCGCAAGGGCAGAAACTATTGGTATTTTACACAAAACAAGAACTCCCATTAGCATGAAAAGGCAAATGCTTTTTGCCCTAAGCAGAGCTGTTTCCTTTACATATGAAGTGATGTGCTTTATACGGCTCACAATTTGTGGTTTTGCACCGCCCATATTCGTAGCAAAAACAAACGCAGGCTGGTGAGAAAGACTGCTTACAAAGTTTAATAAGGCGTGTCCGTATTCTGCATGATGCCCTCTGGGTAGCATTTTCAACACAGAGGCATCGCAGGCTAGCTCTCTGTCCAATCGCATTTGGCGAAAAGCAAAGTACACTAAAGGATTAAACCAATACAAAACCTGAAATATACACATGAGGCAGTTCACTTGAATGTCTCTTTTTTTGCAATGGGTCAGTTCGTGCAATATGGCATAACGCACATCACTTAATATCATTTTTCCCCCAGGCAAAATAATTATAGGATTAAAAAATCCCGTAGTCATAGGCGTTTTCGCAATAATAGACGAGCCTATCAACACATTGCCTTTGATACCAACATCTGCTTTACAGCGAGAAAATAACAAAAGAAGTTCATCATCTTTTAAGGGCTTAACAGATTCTCTAATTAGGCATAGCTTTCGGTAGCATATGAAAGCGATTATTGCAAACACGATGATACCTGCGATCCATATGCTCCCGATAATTGCTGGAGTATATCCCGGATTGCTGCGGTCTATTGCTAGCGCAAAATCTTGTAGCCAGCCATCGCTATGTACGGTTACAGTCGCAGTGCCTCCAGAACTATATGCTGTTGTTATGCTTCCATCACGGCCAAAAATATTTGCCCAGTTTCGCATGTTTAATGAAGAAATAATGCTGCTGGGGATAAAGGGTATTACCAATAAAGCAAAATACAAAAACCCCAGATTGTATTGCCCCCTTGCAGATAGATGTTTTTTGAATACTTTTTTTACAAGCAAAATAAACGTTATGCCAACCGAAGATATAAAAGTTGCCATCGCAAAATGGAGTACAAATGAACTCATTAGCATTACCGCCTTTCCATGCTGCATGGGCGAACAGCAGGCTCTGTTTGCGGCAAGTCCGATAATTTCTCGTCTAAAATTTTCCTTAACGCTAAAATATCATCGCCAGAGAGCTTGTCCTGCTCCAATAAGCTTACAATCATCGAGCCCAATGCCCCATTATAAAACCGATTAAGGAAGTTATCATTTTCTTTTGCTAAAATATCAGATTCTTTTACAAGTGGCGTGTAAACGAATACACGGCCATCTTTTTTGTATTGCAACGCGCCCTTTTTTACCAGCCGTGATAGTAAGGTATGAATAGTTTTGGGCTTCCATGACGTAAACGTTTCCAGCTTTTCAACGACCTCGTTGGTATTTAGCGGAACACCCGCCGACCATATTGATTTCATTACTTGATATTCGGCCTCTGAGATTTCGGGCTTGCTATTCATATGATTATCTCCCTTCGTTATTCTTACGCATGTAATACTATTATACCATGCTCTCTCTATTCTTCAATCTTATTTTTTTATTTACTAGGTAGAAATTACAGCAGTGTATAATACATCCCTTTTTCATTAAAATGCAACGACCACGCCGTTGCTAAAACTGGGTATTTCGTATGGTTTCGCTAATCATGCAAGCAGAGCAAGTGTCTATAGTAAAATAAATGAAAAACGGTCTCGCCCGAGCGACACCCGGAACGCCGAGATAAGGCGTTCCAGGTGTTTTTGCTGCGACAGGCGAGACCGATTTCGAATTGTTTCACTTATAGCATGAGGATAATTTCCGTGTGAATTCATGAACTCCTATGGATTGCGGTTTGCTTTTGCGAAAAATTCAGTTGGTCGGAAAATCCGACCAACTGAATCCACAAACGCAAAAACAAAACAGCTTTAAGAAACACTTGACTTTCATATCTTACACGTGTAACAATATAAATACTACACTCGTAAGAACTTAGGACTGCCCAGAAACAGCACATCTGCTGCGCCAAAAGTTAGATAAATATTTGAATGGAGATAATCATTATGAAAATAAAAAAGAATTTTACTTTTTTAGCCATGCTTGTTTTAATACTGATGCTTGCATCATGTGGAAACGCAGAACCTGCCAATGAGCACAAGCATGACATGGAGAGGATTATCAGCGACGCTGTAGATAATATTTCTAGCCATACCACTCCAGATGATAATACCGGTACTACCGCGGGGAATATAATTGGCGCATTCCGGCACCCTGAATATCCAGCCGAGCAACTTAAAATTGCGCTGGAAAATGACATAAACGAACGTGGCTTGCCAATGACTATAAGTGAAATAGAAAACATTGTATTTAACAGCAGAGAGTATACTCAAATTGTGGTGAATTTCTCTGATAGTGGCAATGTTGGTGTCATATTATTTTTAAATAGGCATTTGAATTACGGCATAGATGTTTTGCTTGATGGCTCTGCAAATCCTTCGTTCACGATTGCATTTAAAGACCATGATAATTCGCAAGATATGATTATGATTTTAACATCGGTCATTAGATATTTATCTCCAGATTTAAGTATCGAGGAAGCCCAGCGGCTGGCAATAATGCAAGACCAAACGATTTCAACGGATGGATTTTCTATGCCGCAAGACATAGGAGGCTATCAAGTCCAATCACGATACACAAACCCACATGTGTTTCTTCACACACCATATTTTGATGCAAAATTGGGCGTAAAAGTTAGGGCAATAAGGCAGATGTGGCAGGGCGAGCTTTATGTAGGCAGCTTTCGTCCACTTACAGGCCCGAATGATTATTATTTATTAAACCTGTCAATTTGGGATGAAGCAAGGCATCCCATTGGCGTGTATGCAGACTTTATTGTAAAAGATACATGGCATCATATCACTTGGCAGCATGGCCGAACATCCGTAGCACTTGATGTAGAGTCAATGAGCGGTAGACGATTTATATTTGGCATTGACACTTGGGTAAGGTTTCGTGACACATATGAGTTTGGGATAGGCCAGAAATACACGTTGTTTATACAATTGGCTTACTCAAACCAAGGGGTTGTTTATGCTGTTCAACGTACTGAATCTATGGACTTTAATTCCCGCGGGCAAGAGCATTCTATAGATTATCTTTCTCTTGATTTTATTGATTATGTAAGGGTTTGGCCAGAAGAACATGATGAGACACTTCTGGAAGTGCATTTTATGACTTATGCATTTGGGTCCTTGTGCATTTTCCCCGTCTTAGAGGGGCATGGGCTTGGCGGTGGTGAAACGGTATGGCCAGCGGAGCAATTTAACCCAACAAGAGATGATTATACATTCCATGGTTGGTTTAACAACCCTAATTTTGAAGAGGCACCCTACACAAATGAGACTATAATTTATCAAGATACGATGCTCTTTCCAAAATGGGTATATTCCGGCCCCGGTGGTATTTGGCCAAGAGCATATAGAGGCATTATCTATGGCATCGATGAAAACAATCTATCCGCCGGGCAAAACATCACTATTACAGCCGCCGGATACAACATGAGCCTAGAATCTCCACGAGACAAGCGTTTTCGTTGGGTGCCCATATCATGGAGGTTATCCGATGGAACAAGCGGATATTTTGCAAGTGAATACCATTTTCAAGCAAGCATATCTCTTGGCGGTGTGGGTGAGCAAGGTTTATACATTACCTATATGGAAGAAGTTTTTGATAGGGTAAATTGGCAACAAACAGGACAAATGCGTGAAGTTAGGGAGCGGTTGTTGACAGTTCAATAGTACCAGTGGTGGGGATGATGTAAATTTGTAAGAAGTGAATTATATTCGAACCAATGGACATTATAGCCGCTCCACCTAAAAACATTCGCATAGAGCGCAGGAAATTTTTCGCAAGGCGAGGAGCTGAAAGCCGTCGCGCACTGGCGGTGTGCAAGGTTTTTAGCGACGAAAGCTTGTGGGAAATTTACAAGCTCTATGCGAATGTTTTTAGGTGGAGCGGCTACAACGGCGAGAAACAGTGTGAGATTGAAGTACGGTATAAATTTCAAAATGCCTTTGACTCAAAAAAGAAAACTCGCTTGCAAGCGAGTTTTCAGATTGTTCGATTGTTCATGTGTTGCTGTTAGTTGATGGCTTGCGACCTTCTCTAACAGCTTCACGTTCACATTATCCACTTTCACAGAGGGGTAATGTATAAAATCGGAGATGAGAGGATTTGAACCTCCGCGCCGGTTTCCCGACCTATTCCCTTAGCAGGGGAACCTCTTCACCACTTGAGTACATCTCCATAAATTGTATGAGCAAGCCTGTAAGCCGGGTTCTGTCTTGGACAGTCATCTATCTGGGGCGGCTGTTGCCAGCCGGCTCTTGCGACACTACCTAAGCGAGGCGGGTCGCCCCTTGCCGTTGGGCTGCTTAATCGGTCTTGCACCGGATGGGGTTTACATGGCCAGCCTTGTCTCCAAGGTTGCGGTGCGCTCTTACCGCACCTTTCCACCCTTACTTCAAGGCAATGGGAAGCTGCCGAAGCAGTTTCCCATGCCATTGTTAGCGGTTTGTTTCTGTTGCACTATCCCTGGAGTCGCCTCCGCCGGGCGTTACCCGGCATCCTTACCCTATGGTGCCCGGACTTTCCTCATGTATAGTATACACGCGACTGCCCAGCTTACTCATATTTTTTATTCTTCTTCTGGGGTTTCTTCTGTTGCTTCAACTTCTTCTGCCGCTGGTTCTACTGCGGCAACTTCTTCTAGTTCTTCTGCTACGTCGGCGTCTTCATATTCTTCATCGTATTGGTCGTCATAGTATTCGTCGTCATAATCATCTTCTGGTGGATTTAGAGCTGCATCGGCCTCGCGTTTAGAGAGGCTGATTTTTTGTTTTTCTACATCTATTTCAACGATTTTTACGTTGATAACTTGGCCTTGAGACAGTTCATCTTCTGGCTTGGCCACATGCTTGTTGGCTATTTGAGAGATATGAACCAGACCGTCTAAGCCGTCTTCTAATGTGACAAACGCGCCGAATGCTGCAAGGCGAGCAACCCTACCTTCAACTATTCCGCCAACTGGATATTTTTCTAAAATATTGTTCCATGGGTTTGCTTTCGCGTCTTTTAGAGACAGGGAAATCTTGCCTTTTTCGGCATCCATGGCTATAACGAAAGCCGTTACCACATCGCCTACGCTAAGTACATCGGATGCTTTGCGAACGCGCTTCCATGAAGTTTCGGACACATGGATTAGGCCATCTACGCCACCTAGGTCCACGAATGCGCCAAAGTCTACTACGCGGCTTACTGTGCCGGTTACTTGTTGGCCCACTTCAATGGTGCCAAAAATTTCGTCGCGGCGGGCTTGGGCTTCGCGGGTTGCTAGGTCTTTTCTGCCGCCTACTATACGCCTTTTCGAGCGGTCAAGTTCAAGAATTTCAAAGTTAAATTCTTTACCTTTGAAGTTTTCGAGATTTTGCTCGAAGCGGTTTGATATTTGAGATGCGGGTACAAACACGCGGCAGTCCATGATGCTGGCAATTAGCCCGCCCTTGACTATATCCACGATTTTGCCGGGTAGGGGAGTTTTGTCGTTGAATGCGGCTTCCAGATACTTGTAGTTAAGCTGACTGTCTACCTTGCGTTTTGATACAACCACATTGCCTTCGCCGTCGTTAACACGCAGCACTGCAACTTCGAAAACATCGCCTGGCTTGGCAAGTTCGGTAAGTTGGGCGTTGGGGTCGTCTGTAAATTCTGTTTTGGAGATTATGCCATCTGACTTGAACCCAAGGTCGACAATAACTTCTGCCGGGGTTACATGCATGACAGTTCCTTTAACGATTGCGCCTGTCTTTAATGTGACAAGGGATTCGTTAAGCATTTCTTCAAATGATTGCCCTCCGGATGCTTGGATGTCTACATCTGAATCCATGCGAGTGTAAATGTTCATGTTCATAAAGCAAATGGCCTCCTTCGGCCCGATTTTATCGGCAGCTGTGCGCTGCTCCCATTTTGGGAAGCCCCTTTAGTTCTTAACTGACGGACATTAGCCCGAAAGCCGTTGATTATAGACTATCATGGATTTACATTTTCTGCAACCGTTATGTGAAAAAATCTGAGAAATTTTTACCGGGGAATATTAACATAATTTTGAAACTTCTTCAACCACCTTGGCCATAACCTCGTTAATCAGCTCAGATTTAACCTTTTGGCCCTGATACTGGTCCATTGCAATAGGCTTGCCAACACGAAGATGCATCTTTGAAAAAATGCGATAACTGCCACTAATACCCATAGGAATAATAGGCGCGCCAGACTTTAGCGCGAACATGGCCACGCCGCCTTTGGCGCTTTCACTTTCAAAGTCCTTCATGCGGGTGCCCTGGGAAAAAATAAGCAACCCATGGCCTCTCTTTAACAATGCCAGAGAATGCCGGTAGGCCTGCAAATCTGAACCGTTTCTATCTATAGGATACGCTCCCACGCCCCTTAACAGCGCCCCGATAATACGATTCTTAAAAAGCTCCTTTTTAGCCATAAACCGCGGCTGCCGTCTAGAGAATGCCGCCACAACAATAGGGTCGAAAGCATGAATATGATTAGCGCAATAAAGATATGCCCCTTCTTTGGGGATATTCTCCAACCCGCTAACTTTAAAGCGATAAAAAACCCTAGCAAGCACAACAATAATAGGTTTAACAATTTTGTATAGCATCTTGGCCTCCTTGTGGGTACATATCAAAACGGTTAGAGGCTTTGCCTCTGGCGCATCCACCGCTTTTTTAACAAGCTTGGCAAAACTTTAAATCTTGTTTAATGCGGTATTCGCATGGGATACGATTTGTTCTGCTACTTCTTCTGTGGTCAGGTTGCTATTGTCGATGTAGATTGCATCTGGGGCTTGTACCAGGGGGCTTATTTGGCGGGTTTTGTCACGATGGTCTCTGATTTTTGTTTCTTCTAGTATGCAGGCATAGATTGCTTCTTGGCCTTTGGCTTCAAGGTCTGCTTGGCGGCGGGCGGCGCGGGTTTCTATGGCCGCGTCTAAGTAGATTTTTACCTGGGCCCAGGGTAAAACTTGGCTGCCTATGTCGCGGCCGTCCATTACTATTTTGCCAGTTTCGGCCATTTTTTCCTGCTGGGCTACCAGATGTTCGCGGACGGTTTTGTGGGCGGCTACTACTGATGTGTTGTTTGAAATCTCCTGGGTGCGGATTTCGTTGGTTATATCTTCACCGTTTAGGTATACGCGCTGTTCGCCGCTGATATGTGTGAGGGCTATGTGGATTTTTTTCATGGATTCTGCTAGTTTTGTAGAGTTGGTTAGGTCGATTTTTTGTTTCATATTATAGTAGGCCACGGCCCGGTACATTGCGCCGGTGTCTATATATATCATACCTAGTTTTTGCGCTACTAGGCGGGCTGTGGTACTTTTGCCAACCCCTACAGGGCCGTCTATGGCTATGGCAAAACCTTTAGTTTTAGTCATTGCTGCCGCCTCCAATATAATTTGCTGCGCTTTGCCCGGCCAGATGGCCTGTGGAAAATGCGATTTGTAGGTTGTAGCCGCCGGTGAGGGCGTCTACATCTATGATTTCCCCTGCGAAGAATAGACCTGGGATGATTTTTGACATTAGGGTGGATGGGTTGATTTCCTTTACATTTACGCCACCTTTGGTGATTACAGCTTCTTTGTAGCCTGCGGTTTGTTTTAGGGTTAGGGGTAGGGCTTTTAGTAGGTTGGTTAAGGTTTGGCGTTCTTGCTTGGTGATGGCGTTTACTTTTTTATCTGCCGGGATTTGGGAGATTGCTACAATAACATCAATCATACGCTTGGGCAGTAGCCCTTCCATTGCATTGGCGAAGGTTTTGTTTTGGTTGGCGGTGAAATCCCGTAGGATACGCGCGTTTAGCTGCTCGTGGGTTAGGCCTGGTTTTAGGTCAATTTCTAGCAGGGCGGGTAGCTTGCCTGCCGCGTAGGCGCTGGCGCGCAGTATGGCTGGGCCAGTAACGCCATTGGCAGTGAACAGCATTTCGCCGGTTTCTATATAAATAGGACGTTTTTTTTGCGAATCCGTTGCTGTTATTTTGCAGGAGATATTTTTTAGGCTTAGGCCTTCTAGGCCCTTTACCCAGGTTTCTTCGGTGATTAGCGGCACTAGGGAAGGGTGGGTTGAAGTGATATTATGCCCCAGGCTGCTGGCGAAACCATAACCATCTCCCGTTGACCCTGTAGAGGGGTAGGATAGGCCGCCTGTTGCGATAATAAGCGCATCTGCCTGGAATGTTCCCATGCTTGTGTGTATTAGGAACTTGCTATCATGTTCTATGTGATTTACCGTGCAGCCGCGTTTTATTACTACCCCCATGCGTTTTAGGTTTATCACTAGAGCGTCTATTATATGCCCGGAATAATCGCTGGCTGGGAAAACCCGCCCGCCGCGCTCAGTTTTTATCGGAGTATTGCGGTTTTCGAAAAATTCCATGGTGGCTTGCGCTGGCAGGGCGTGGAAGGCACTTTGTAAAAAACGCGGGTTGGTTACCACATTTTTTACCAAGGATTGGATATCTGTGTTGTTTGTGAGGTTGCAGCGGCCCTTGCCCGTGATATACAGTTTTTTGCCCATGCGGTCGTTTTGTTCTAAAATGGCCACGGTTGCGCCAGTGCTCTGAAGCGCTTGCGCTGCGCGGCCCGCAGCCATCATGCCTGCTGGGCCTGCGCCTATTATTATAATTTTTTTTGTGGAGAGGTTGGGTTGATTTTTTTCGATTGTGGTTGAAAGCGGAATATTCATATGATTACGCGGTTATCCTTTCGGGAATTGGTTTTCATGCCAATTTCAATTGAAATTGCCTTGTTGTTAGCGGCGAGGATGTACGAAACGCCTTGCATCGGTGTTTTGTTTGATTTGATATTAACATCAGTTGGTCGTAAATTGCGACCAACTGATGTTGTGTTGGCTTGTACTTTTGTTGGGAAATTGTTTTGCGATTCCCAAGAGAGACCTAGGAAAACGAAGCCGCTTTGTACTTTTGCAATATGATGGGATGGAAATAATTTCAGAATAAGCAAAAGATTGAAAAGGTAACTCTTCGGAACCGGAAGCGTGATTTCGACAGAAGTCTATTAAACCAATTTGCTTCCAGCTGCGAAACGGCTGCTGAAGCCAATCACGGCATTCCTACGATGCCGCCACCTGCAAGGGGCAGGCCAGTCTTTAAAGAGCGGTTGCCTAGTTTTGTGGCTAGGGTTTCTATTTCTATGGTTTCGTAGATATAGGCGTGTAGGGATTTTATTATGCTTAGGCCTTCGTCTATGGCGGTTTGGTAGCAATCCAGGAAACTTTCGTGGTGGGTGATTTCATTTTCCCAGGGGGCTTGCCAACTGGATTTTTTGGTGTTAAGGCAGTCGTTTTCTGGTGGTAGTTCTTGGTCGTGTATCATGCTGGACAGGTATGGTTGTTTTATGCTGATGTTTTCCATAAGTTCCATCCAGCGTTTCTTTTTGCCTTTGCGGGATTGTAGAATGCGAGTGGCATGTACCATATGGCGCATGGCGCGGTGGATGATATTTGCGGGGATTTGCCGCTGGTAAACCTGGTTTAACACGTAGCTGAACGCACATGAGGCTGTGTACATATGGCCGTTGTCTGCGGCTATAAGCTCCCATTGGTTGTAATCTGCGGGTTTTTTGCCGCTTACTAGCTTTAGCATAGCTATATCTATGGCTGTTTCTAGCTTGCGATGGTCTGCGCTGTTTTTTATTTTAGATACATTCTCGTGGTGAGTCATGGCATATACATATGGGTGGGTGTTTGCATCTAGGGTGTAATGCATTACAAAACCCGAGATATACGCCAGTACGATATCTCGCTCCCGTGGAGGGGAGGCTTTAGCCAGCCTTGCCATTTCTGCAAGAAAAATCCCCAAATCGTTTAAATGCATATGAACCCCAAGGCCGCGGGTGCGCTTGCGCAAATGCCCTGGCAAATAATAGAAAAATATATCTGGCCCTTGGGTACCAAGGTTATATAATCTTTCGAAGGGTAAAATTTTCTTTTGTAGTTTAGAATCGGCCAGTTTTAGCATTGCCTGGCCAGCAATATAATGTGTTAAAAAGCCCGGCATTAAGAATCTCCTAATAATTTTAGTTGCGCTTATCCCAAACAATTGTTAATATACGCATGATAAGACATTTTCTTATAAATAAGACCAGTATAAATGCAAGGAGGGCAATATGCAAACAAAATTTAAAACCGAACTAGGAACAATCCGCATCCAAAATGAGGTAATAGCCCGCATAGCAGGCTTAGCCGCCATGGAATGCTATGGCGTAGTGGGCATGGCCGCCAAAAGCTTAAAAGACGGCCTAGTGCATCTGCTAAAGATAGAAAGCCTATCCCGTGGCGTAGTAATTGAAACAAAAGAAGACGGCAGCCTAATAATAGACCTGCACATAATAGTAGATTACGGCACAAACCTAGTGGCCATAGCCCAATCCTTAAAAGAAAATGTACGCTACAAAGTAGAAGATAGCGCAGGGGTAACCGTGCGCGAGCTTAATGTGTGTATCGAAGGTGTAAGGGGCTAAAAAAACCATGCAACCATTTGCACAAAAATGCGTCTATATATGGCGAAGGCTATATATATAGCGTTTAGGGCAATGCCTATAGAATAAAACTATCCGTATGCACAGCATACGCCCGCAGTCAGCAAGCTGCCGAGGAAGAGTAGCCTGGCTTCGCCAGGCGGAACGGCGGGGTTTGGGGCAGAGCCCCATTATAAATGGAGGTGCTAAGCTTTGGGCTTAATTAGCATAGATGGCAAGGTTTTGAGAAAATTGATGGTGGGCGGCGCTAATGGTATAACCAAGAACATGGCGGCGCTTAACGCATTAAATGTGTTCCCTGTGCCGGATGGTGATACAGGTACCAATATGGCGCATACGGTACAAGCCGCTGCCAAGGAAGTGCTGAAGCAATCTTCCCCAAGTGTGGCCGATGTGGCCAAAGCCGCCAGCAATGGCGCGCTGCGTGGCGCAAGAGGCAATTCTGGCGTTATTTTAAGCCAGCTTTTCCGTGGCTTTGCCAAAGGGTTAGAGGGCAAAACCGTAGCCACCGCAGAGGATTTAGCCGTGGCTCTAGCAAAATCGTCTGAAATGGCGTATCGCGCCGTGATGAAGCCAAAGGAAGGCACAATGCTAACCATAGGCCGCGCAGCCAGCGAAGCCGCCCATGAAATTGCTTTCGATGAAGAAGATATCACAAAATGCCTAGCCTTCGTAGTAAAAAAATCCGAAGAAGTGCTAAACCAAACCCCAGAGATGCTACCAGTGCTTAAACAGGCCGGCGTTGTAGATTCTGGCGGCATGGGTATTTTAAATTTCTTTCAAGGCGCGGCAGAAGCCCTTGCAGAGCCCGGCGATGTAGAGCTACTAGAAGGCTCACAAGACGCCATAGAAGGCACAGTAGCAGGCACAATCAACCCAGATGATATAAAATTTGCATATTGCACAGAATTTTTGGTGGAAGTAAGCCCAAACGCAAAACCCGGCCATTCCCAAGATGCAGAGGCCGTATTTAGACAATACCTGCCCACCATTGGCGATTCTGTGGTGGCTATAGAAGACGGCGGCTTGGTAAAGGTGCATGTTCACACCAACAACCCAGGCAAAGCGCTAGAAAAAGGGCTGCAATTTGGCCAACTGCTAAACATAAAAATAGACAATATGAAAGAACAGCATCAAGAGCAACTAGATTTTTCCACAACCTCCAACGAGCCGCCAAAACCGCTGGCCATAGTGGCCGTAGCCGCAGGCAGCGGCATGGTAGAGCTTTTTAAAGGCCTAGGTGCAGACTTTGTAATAGAAGGCGGCCAAAGCATGAACCCAAGTGCAGAGGATATCGCCAACGCCGTAAAACGCGTAAACGCCAAAGATGTAATCGTGCTACCCAACAACAAAAACATCATACTAACGGCAGAGCAGGCCGGCGAGCTGGCAGAAGGCGTAAACGTGCATGTTATGCGTACTTTGTCTATCCCGCAAGGGGTGTCGTGCATGGTGGCCAACGCAGATACCATCCCACTTGAAGATAATCTGGCAGGCATGAGAGAAGCCATGGAAGCCGTACACAGCGGCCAAGTTACCCATGCGGTGCGCGACACAGTGCTAGATGGCCGGGAAATAAAAGAAGGCGATTACCTATGCATATATGACGGCGAAATAGTGCTGGTTGAAAAAGACCTTCAATCTGCTGCGAAGGCGCTGTCCACCTATATGTTAAAAGATGGCGGCGATATCGCCAGCGTATATTTTGGCGAGGGTGCAACAGAGGAAATGGCCGCAGATGTGGCATCATTTATAGAAAATACCAGCCCGGGCATAGAGGTAGAAGTTTACGAAGGCAAGCAGCCCCTGTACAGCTACATCCTATCTATAGAGTGATGAAAGTCTCACAGCTGGACGGCATAGGCGCAAAACGCGCAAAATCCCTGTGGGATGCAGGCATTTTTAGCATAGACGATTTGCTTGCCCACTACCCAAGAGATTATGATGACCGCAGCAATGTAAAAACCATACGGGAACTAACTACAGATGCAGTTAATACCATCCGCGGCGTGGTAACCACCCCGGCAGAAAACAGCATGGTGCGCCGCAAAAACACCTCCATGTTAAACATCACGAGGCTAACCATAACAGACCATACCGGCAGCCTAGATTTAATCTGGTTTAACCAGCCCTACCTGGCCAACACATTTAAGCCAGACTGGGAATATATTTTTACAGGCAAGGTGAAGGCAACTTTTGACGGCAAGCTGCAAATGCAACCCACAGAATACGAACCCTGTGGCAAGCTAGAGCTTACCGGAGGGCGGATTGTACCAATTTACACCACCCCAAAGCAGTTTACCCAAAAGACCTTCCGCGCATTTATCCACCAAGCGCTGGAGAAATGGAACGGCTGCGAAGAACCGCTGCCAGCCTCCTACAGGGAAAAATACGACCTAATGGATAAAAAAGCCGCAGTGGTAAACATCCATTTTCCAGAATCCAATCAAATGTTTCTTAACGCCCGGCGACGGCTCGTGTTTGAAGAATTATTCTTCATGCAGCGGGCGTTGTTTAGCGTTAAGGATTCTATAATTTCCCAGCCGGGGGTGCGGTTTGAAAGTACAGAACTAGCTGATTTCTTAGGGCAGTTGCCATTTGCGCTAACCAGCCCCCAGGCCAATGTGCTGGAGGAAATAAAGGCCGATGTTACCGGCGGCGGGCGTATGAACCGCCTTATACAAGGAGATGTGGGCAGCGGTAAAACTGCCGTGGCCATGGCGGCAGCCTACATGGCCATGCAAAACGGCTATCAAGTAGCGCTGATGGCCCCCACAGATGTGCTTGCTAACCAGCATTTTGGGCAATGCAGCCAGGTTTTTGGCGCGCTGGGCATAGAGACCGTGCTTCTTACAGGTAACCTAGGGGCAAAATCCCGCCGTGAATCCCTAGAGAAAATTAAAAACGGCCAAGCCAGCATGATAACGGGCACTCACGCTCTTTTTCAAGAAGGGGTAGAATATCATAACCTAGGCCTGGTAATAACCGACGAGCAGCATCGCTTTGGCGTAGAGCAACGCCTGCGCCTGGCGCAAAAAGCCAGCATTCACCCCCACACCTTGGTAATGACCGCAACTCCAATCCCGCGCACCCTAGGGCTTGTGCTGTATGGGGATCTAGATGTATCTATAATCGACCAGTTGCCCCCGGGCAGGCAGCCCATAGAAACATATTGTGTAAACACCGCCTACCGCCAACGTTTGCAGGCCTTTATACAAAAAGAAGCCACCGCAGGCAGGCAGGCCTATATAATCTGCCCCGCAATTGAAGAAGCTGAGGAAACCAGCGAAACCGAGCGGGCAAAAAGAGAAATACAAAATGTGATGAACTACACAGAACAACTATCCGCCGCTTTGCCAGATGTAAAAATAACCTACCTACATGGCAAGATGAAACCAAAGGACAAGCAGCAAACCATGGATAGCTTCAAAGCGGGGGAAATCCAGGCGATAGTCTCCACAACAGTGATAGAAGTTGGGGTTAATGTGCCAAACGCCACCCTTATGATAATAGAAAACGCCGAACGTTTTGGCCTAAGCCAGCTCCATCAGCTGCGGGGTAGGGTAGGTCGAGGTAGCCAAAAATCATACTGCGTGCTGGTTACAGACGGCAAGGCCAAGGTAACCAAAGCCCGCATGAAGGCTATGGTAGACACTAGCGATGGCTTCATGCTGGCAGAGCTAGACTTAAAACTGCGCGGCGCAGGGGATTTTTTCGGTACACGCCAACATGGCTTGCCAAATTTCACCATAGCCAACCTCTACCGCGATATGGAAGTGCTAAAACAAGCCCAGGCCGCCGCGGTAGAGAGCCTACCAATGGCTGCCGCAGAAGAAAAATCTCTAAATGCGCATTTGCAGCATGTGTTGGCCACAACCCGCAGCAGCGTGATGTAAAAAACCAACTAATTACAATCTGTAATTAGTTGAGCCGGCAAGGATAAATAAAAATTAAAGTTTTCGCCCCGCTTTTTTCAAAAAGCGGGCTGGGGTGTGGGGACGGCGTCCCCATGGTCTTGTATCACAAAAAAGGCAGGTAGATATGAAACAGCATATTCCAGATTATATTACGCAGGCCTATATTGCCAACGGCGTTAAAGCCGAGGGGTTTTTGTATGCCATTCACACCGACATGACTATAGATGGCGGCTTTTCTGACGCTTATGTGGCGGTGGATAAAGAGAAGCTGTATATCATGTACGGCATAGAAGAAGTTGTTAAAACCCAGGGTGCGCGGCGGATTGTGGCGCAGTATTCTACCCATAAAATAGAAGAATACAGCCTGGAAGATTTGGGCGAGTTGAAAACCGAGACGCTACTGTCTACATGCCGGTTGATTGCCAGCAAAGACGACGAGCAGCGGCTGGTGCTTATGTATTCGCTAGGCAGCATGAGCCAGGTGGACAGGCTGATTAAGGTAACAAAAAACCTGAAAAAAGACCAAGACCCACTACTGGATGTGCGTCTGGATGATGCGCTGTTTTGCCCAAAATGCGGCACGCGCTACCCAGAGCCAGATAGGGCTGTATGCTTAAAATGTACAGATAAGATGTCTATTTTCATGCGACTGCTCGGGTTTTTTAGGTTTTACAAGGGTAAAGTGGCGGCTTGTTTTGTTGTAATGCTGCTTATTACCGGTATGTCTATAGTCGCGCCTATATTTGGCAATATGCTGTTTATAGACGAGGTGTTAACATATGGCGACCTTGGGCTGTACGGCATGGTTGGGCTGGTTGTGGCGATTATTGTGCTTGTGCGGCTTCTTACCACTTTGTTGAATATGACATACCAATTTGTATTGGCCAAGACCATGCCATGGATAATTTATGACCTGCAGCTGCGGATTTTTGGGGCTATGCAACGGCTGTCTGTTTCATTTTACACATCTAAGCGCACAGGAAGCCTTATGAATAGAGTAGGGCGCGATGCCCGGAATATCTATTGGTTTTTTGTAGATGGCCTGCCATTTATACTTATAAACACGGCGCTGTTTATTGGCGTTTTTATTATGATGCTGGTGCTGGAATGGCGGCTGGCGTTAGTTTGTATAGTTATTGTGCCAGTGAGCTTGGTTATGTTTAAGCTGCTTATGGGGCTTTTCAAGCGGCTGCACCATAAATCCTGGGTAATGAACTCCCAGCTTAACAATATGGTAAGCGACGCAATAAACGGCCAGCGCGTGATAAAGGCCTTTGCCAACGAAAAGGAAGAATCACAACGCTTTGCAGGGCTTGGCCGCAAGCATACAGATGTACAGATAGCCAGCAATAACCTAGGCTGGACGGCATTCCCGCTTATATACCTGTTTATGTTTTTGGGGCAGGTGGCGGTTACATTTTTTGGCGGTATGATGGTTATAAATGAGGAAATCACCCTTGGTGTGCTGCTTACTTTCCTGGCGTATTTGTCCATGCTGTTTGGCCCACTGGAATTTATGTCTTCTGTAAGCAACTGGTGGGCAAGATGCGTAGACGCCGCACAGCGCGTGTTTGAAGTAATAGATGCCAAGGCAGATGTAGAAGAGCCAGAAAATCCTGTGACCCTAGAGGATTTTAAAGGCGAAATTGACGTTAAAGATGTATGGTTTCAATACGAGCCGGCTAAATCTATATTAAAGGGCATGAGCATACATGTGCCGGCTGGGCATTCCCTGGGTATAGTAGGCAAAACCGGGGCTGGCAAATCCACTTTGGCCAACCTGATAGCCCGCCTGTATGACCCCACAGAAGGCATAATCAAGGTAGATGGCGTTAACGTAAAAGAACTATCCCTGCAACAGTTGCGCACAAACATAGGTATAGTTTCCCAGGAAATATATCTGTTTATAGGCAGCATAGCCGACAATATCCGCTATGCCAAGCCTGATGCCACTATAGAAGAAGTAATCTGGGCGGCCAAAATGGCCTCTGCCCACGAGTTTATAGCCAACCTGCCAGATGCCTACGAAACCCGTGTAGGGGCAGGCGGCCAAGACCTATCTGGCGGCGAAAAACAGCGTCTATCCATAGCCCGCACCATAATCCAAAACCCGAAAATACTAATACTAGACGAAGCCACCGCCGCCATGGATACAGAAACCGAAGCAAAAATCCAGGCCGCCTTAAACAAACTGCAAGAAAACCGCACAACGATTGCCATAGCGCACCGGCTTTCTACACTAAAGGATGTGGATAGCCTGGCCGTGATAAACGACGGCAAAATAGTAGAAAGCGGCACCCATGAAGAGCTAATGACCAAAAAAGGCGAGTATCATAAGCTGTATACGATACAGATGGAAGGCCTAAAAGTTATAAGCATGGATTAAATCGCGTGAAAAGAAGGCTTTTACGAAAAAGGAAATTTCTCCGAAGTTTAAAGAAATAATTAACAACGAAAACGAGGTGCTAATATGAACGAACAAATGGACCTAGGCATAATGGACCTAAACGAAACAGAATTCTACGCTACAGAAGGGGGCTTCCTAGGGGTGAAGTTTAAGGGTGAGGACTACAAGCATATAATCCTACGAAGAATCATGCCCATGCAAGAGCCGCTAAACTATATCTCTGTTGCAGACCATGAGAACAAAGAGATAGGCATATTAAAATCCATAAAGGCGTTACCCGCTGCCCAGCAAGAAATAGTAATCACAGAGCTAGACAGCCGCTACTACTGCCCAGAAGTGCTGGAAGTAACAAGCGTACAAGACAAGCTGGGTTACGTATACATGGAGCTGCGCCTGCGAAACAAACAAGGCGCAGAATACACAAAAAACTGCGCCATAAAAGATGTGAGCCGCAACATACGTATGCTAACTCCCACCAGCGTGATAATCTTCGATGTAGACGGTAACCGCTATCTCATTTCAGATGTAGCCAGGCTTAACCGCCAAAGCATGCGCAAGTTGGATGCGTATTTGTTCTAGCTTGCCAAATCAACTTCTTACAAATTGTAAGAAGTTGATTTGCAGTTTACGGTGCCGTATTTACCATATATCTGCTATTGTAAGCTTATATAGCTTTACGCTAAAATAGCAAATGGCTGCTGTAACCGTTAAAAAATTAGTTTATGTTCTTGAAAAACCAGATTTTTCAGCATTTTTCAGTTTGAGTGTAAACTAATTTGCATCCGGCCGCGAGGCGCATACCAAAGCCCCGTCCACATTACCACGGAATCAGCCTCACCGCAGGTGATTTGCATCCGGCCGCGAGGCTTATGCCGAAGCCCCACATACATTACCACGGAATCAGCCTCACCGCAGGTGATGGTTTGGAAGGAGATAATATGAGTACATATAAATTAGGGATTGACATAGGCTCTACTACAATCAAGCTGGTGGTTACAGGCCAGGATAACCGTTGTGTTTTTGATAGGTACAGACGGCATCATTCTAATATTAAAGAGACGCTAATATCACTGGCGGCAGAGGCTAAGGAAGAGCTGGGTAATTTTAGTTTTATGGCAATGATAACCGGCTCTGGTGGGCTAAGCCTGGCCAATTGGGTTGGCGTGCCTTTTGTGCAGGAAGTTATTGCGGTTAGCGATTCTATAAGCCATTTTGCGCCAGCTACGGATGTTGCGATAGAAATAGGTGGCGAAGATGCCAAGATTATCTATTTTTCTAACACAATAGAGCAGCGGATGAACGGCATATGCGCCGGCGGCACGGGCAGCTTCATAGACCAAATGGCCACGTTGCTAGACACAGACGCCACAGGCCTAAACGAGCTTGCAAAATCCTACAATGTAATCTACCCCATAGCCGCCAGATGCGGCGTGTTTGCTAAAAGTGACTTGCAGCCGCTAATCAACGAGGGCACATCCCGGCCAGATTTGGCGGCAAGTATTTTCCAGGCCATCGTAAGCCAGATAATAAGCGGGCTTGCATGTGGTAAGCCAATACGGGGCAATATTGCGTTTTTGGGCGGGCCGCTGCATTTTTTAAGCCAGCTGCGGGCTAGGTTTATTGATGTGCTAAAGCTAACAGAACAGCAGACAATCGTGCCAGATAATTCTCATCTTTTTGCCGCCCTGGGTGCGGCTATTCGCGCAGGGGATGAGGGTGCGGCGCTAGATATCTCTACCCTTATCGAAAATTTATTAGGCCAGCAAGAGCTTCCGTTTGAAATCACACGCCTAGCGCCATTGTTTACAGCCCGAGAAGAATACGATACATTTAGCCAGCGGCATGGCAAGCATATTGTCCCAAAGGCCGATTTGGCCAGCTACACCGGGGATTGTTTCTTTGGGTTAGATGCTGGCTCTACCACTACCAAGGCCGTGCTAATAAGCGAGTCTGGTGAGCTTTTGTACACTTTCTACGAAAGCAACGAGGGTAACCCAATCCAGGTGGCTCGCAAAGCCCTTACAGAAGTGTACGAAAAACTCCCGCCAGGCGCAAAGCTAAGCTATTCCTGCGTAACCGGCTATGGCGAAACCCTGATGCAAAAAGCCCTAGGGGCAGATATGGGCGAGGTAGAAACTGTAGCCCATTACCGCGCGGCGGCATTTTTCGACCCGGCGGTGGATTTTATTTTAGATATCGGCGGCCAGGATATGAAATGCCTGCGTATAAAAAACGGCATAATAGATAGCGTGCTGCTAAACGAAGCCTGCTCTGCGGGCTGCGGCAGCTTTTTAGAGACCTTTGCAAGGTCGCTAGATTTGCCAATTGAAGAATTTTCCCAAAAATCCTTATTCGCAGAAAATCCTGTGGATTTAGGCTCGCGATGTACAGTTTTCATGAACTCTCGTGTAAAGCAGGCCCAAAAAGAAGGGGCATCTGTGGCGGATATTTCCTCTGGGCTGGCCTATTCTGTGATAAAAAATGCGCTGCTGAAGGTAATAAAAATCACAGACCCATCCCAGATGGGCAAAAATATTGTGGTGCAGGGTGGCACGTTTTACAATGATGCCGTGCTGCGCGCCTTCGAAATGGTAAGCCAGCGGGAAGCCATACGCCCAGATATCGCAGGGCTAATGGGCGCATTTGGCGCGGCATTGCTGGCGCGGGCGCGCTACACCAAGCGCAAAGAGACAAGCCTGCTACCCCCCCAGCAGCTTAATAGCCTGGAAGTAAGCACATCACACACCCGCTGCAAAGCTTGCGAAAACAACTGCCTGCTTACCATAAACAACTTCCGAACCAACGAAGCCGCAGATAAAGAAACCCGATTCATCTCTGGTAACCGCTGTGAACGTGGCCGTGGCAAAGAGGCCAAAGACGCCAACCTGCCAAACCTATACGCCGCAAAATACGAGCGTGTTTTCGGTTACGAATCCATTGATAAAACCACCGCCCCCCGGGGTGTAGTAGGCCTGCCAAGGGTGCTTAACATGTATGAAAACTATCCACTATGGCATACATTCTTCACAGAGCTTGGCTACAGCGTTCAGTTGTCCCCAAGGTCTAGCCGTAGCCTATACGAGCTAGGCATGGAATCCATACCAAGCGAATCTGAATGTTACCCGGCAAAGCTGGTGCACGGGCATATCATGGCGCTGATAAACAGTGGCATAAACTATATTTTCTACCCCAGCATCCCTTTTGAGAAAAACCTGACGCCCGGCGCAGACGAATGTTACAACTGCCCTATAGTTACCTCCTATCCGGAGAATATCAAAAATAACGTAGAAGAACTAAACGAGCGAGGCATACGCTTTCACAACCCATTCTTTAACCTAAACGACCCCAAAAGCCTAGAGGCCTGCCTGCTGGAGGAATTTAAAGAAATCCCGGTGGCAGAGGTAAGGCTTGCCCTAGAAAAAGCCCTGGCAGAACAAGAAAATTATCGCCAGGATATAAAGCGCCTTGGGCGTTCTGCCATAAATTATATCGAGCAAAACGGCCTGTCTGCCGTAGTGCTGGCGGGGCGGCCATACCATATAGACCCAGAGATAAACCACGGCATACCAGAGCTGATTGCATCTTACGGCATTGCGGTGCTTAGTGAGGACTCCGTGGCGCATCTAGGGGAAGTGGAGCGCCCACTGGGTGTGCGGGACCAATGGTCATATCATTCCCAGCTGTATGGGGCGGCATTTTGGGTGCGCAAGCGTACAGATGTAGAGCTGATTCAGCTAAATTCATTCGGCTGCGGCCTAGACGCCGTTACCGCAGACGAAATCCAGGAAATTCTGGAGGCTGCAGGCAAGATATTTACTCTGCTTAAAATAGACGAGGTTACAAGCCTTGGTTCAGCGCGTATTCGGGTGCGTTCGTTGTTTGCGGCATTGCAAGAGCGGCGCGAGCGGGGCGTGCTGGCCAAGAAGCCGATTCCGCGTAAGCCGCGCGTGGTGTTTACGAAGGAAATGCGTGCCAAGCATACGATAATATGCCCGCAGATGGCACCTTATCATTTTGATATATTACAAGAGGCCTTTAAGGCCAGTGGGTACAACTTGATGCTGATGCCCGCCATAGACAAAGAAGCAATAGATACCGGCCTAAAATATGTAAACAACGATGCCTGCTACCCGGCGCTAATAGTGGTGGGGCAGGTGCTAAACGCCCTGCAATCTGGCCAGTATGATACAGACAATGTGTCTGTGTTCATGTCGCAAACTGGCGGCGGCTGCCGTGCGTCTAATTATATGGCGTTTATACGGAAGGCCTTTGCCCGTGCTGGTTTTGGGCATGTTCCTGTGGTATCGATAAGTGCCGGTGGTATTGAGAAAAACCCGGGGCTAAAATTTACATTAAAGCTGGCTGGCAGGGCAATGCAATCCTTGGTTTATGGTGATTTATTGTGTCGTGTGTTGTACCGCACGCGGCCATACGAGGCCACACCAGGCTCGGCAAATGCGCTGTATGAAAAATGGAATGAAATATGCAAAGAATCTGTACGCAAAGGCCGCAGGTTTAAGAAAAATATCCACAAAATAGTAGAAGAATTTGACCAGCTACCCCTTAAGGAAGTTTACAAGCCAAAGGTGGGCGTAGTAGGGGAAATTCTTGTGAAATATCACCCCACCGCCAACAACGATATAGTAACCCTGCTAGAGAACGAGGGCGCAGAGGCCGTAGTGCCGGATCTGATGGATTTCTTCCTGTATAGCGCGTTTAATGTGAACTTTAAACATGATAAGCTTGGGGGCAGCAAAAAGGCCAAAACAGTGGGTAATTTCCTTATATGGTATATGGAGTTTTACCGCCGCCATATGCGCCGCGCACTGGGCAAAAGCAGCCGCTTTGCGCCGCCGGTGCATATCCGCGAGATGGCAGAGCTTGCTAAGCCCGTAGTATCCCTGGGGAATATGGCAGGGGAGGGCTGGTTCTTAACGGCAGAGATGATAGAGCTAATCCATAGTGGCGTGAACAATATCGTATGCGCCCAGCCGTTTGCCTGCCTGCCCAACCATGTTACGGGCAAGGGCATAATAAAGGCGCTGCATAATAAATATCCAAACTCAAATGTGGTGGCCGTGGATTACGACCCTGGCGCAAGCGAGGTTAACCAGCTTAATAGGATTAAACTGATGCTGTCTGCGGCTATACGGAACGACGCCCAAGAGGTGGCAGAAGAAGCAGTCGAAATACTAGAAAAACAAGAGGTGTAGAGTCATGTCAATATTTTTACGCATAATAAAACCGCTGTGGAAAATAGGTATGTTGGGGGTTATCGTTTTTTTCGTGTTGGGTCTGTTTGGTGTTGCGTTGCCGCCGGTTTTCCGCAGGATGTCGGATTTACTGTTGCTGCTTATATTTTTAGATGCGCATGTGTGGCTGGGGCTGGCTCAGGTTTTTGGTAATTTTATGGCCAAGCGGAAACAGCCGCTGCCTTCTGCAGAGGATTATGATTGCGCTGTAGATTATATCTTGCCTTTTGAAGGCAAGTGGGTTGTGGTAAACGGCGGGGCAGAAAAGGAATTCTCCCATTCTTGGGGTATTATCCCCCAGCGATATGCCTATGATTTTATCATGATAGATGATAAAGGCAGCTCGTTTTCTGGCGATAACACTAGCCTTGGCAGCTATTATTGCTATGGGGAAAATATTATAGCCCCGGCAAATGGTACTGTGGTGAAGGTAAGCAATAAGCATAAAGATAGCCGCGTGACCAGCACAAAAGCGTTCTGCGATTCATGGGATATCCGGGGCAATTTTGTTATTATCCAACATGCAGAAGAGGAATTTAGCCTATGTGCCCATCTTATGCCTGGCAGCGCGGCCGTGCGGGCTGGCGACAAGGTGAAGCAGGGGCAGGTGATAGGAAAATGCGGCAATAGCGGTAATACATCTGAGCCGCATTTGCATTTTCAGCTTCAGGCCGGCAAGTCGTTTTTTGCATCTGCCGGGCTGCCTGTTTCGTTTGTTAATGTGGTTGCTGCAGAGAAGAATAATTATGGCAAAAAAGACCCTCGTAATACTCGCAAGCAGCTGCAAGATGCCAGAGGCGGGCGGGTGTTTCTTGGCCGTGGGCTTGAAGTGATGAACGGAAATGGCAAAAGTGATGATGTTGTAGTGAGATAATTCGAAAATGGCCTCGCCTGCCGTGGCAAAAATGCCTGAAATGCCTTGTGGTAATGATTGTTTTCAGTTTAACAGACTTATATAATACTCACATTTAGCCTGTAAATTCTATGTAAACTAGCGGCTTTTGCCCTTCGGTTTGCAGAAATTTATGACGCTTTATGTGGGTGTTTTTTTTGTGATAAATCCAGTTGGTCGGAAAATCCGACCAACTGGATTTATCTCCACCAAACAAAACCTGACAACGAACGAAAAGTAGCATCCTTCTGACTATAAACGCCGAGATAAGACGTTTAAGTGCGAACTTGCTGCAAAAGGGAATTGCGCATATGTATAAAAGCACAGCCATGGCGCACACTAAAGTCATCCCACAACGGAAGGATGTATACCCATGTACCAAAACGAAACCAAAACCCCCAAAAAAGAAAAGCACAACCCCGAAGAAAATGAAAGAAAAAACCCACCCAACGTTAATATCCCACCAGAAACAGATATGTGCCCACCACAGCTTGGTTAAAGGAAAACGGGTCTGTCTCGCTAAGAAGGCAGCCCCATACATAGTCCGATTATTCTATCTCACATAAAACGCCCAATGACAACAGTTTCTTCACATCAAATCCCATTCGCGCCATGCCGTATATAATGAAACAAATATATCTGTGCAATCCCGGCGGTTTCATTTAGCCAGGCTGGCAGGCCGTTTGGGTACATTTGCTCCATCACGCGGCGTATCCATACATCCACAGGGTAGCATTCTGCCCGGCCAAAGCCGTACAGCAGCACGCAATCTGCCACCTTTGGCCCAACCCCAAGGATACCCAGCAGCGCCTGGCGCAGTGCTAGTGTGGGCTGGCTTTGCAGGGTTGGGATATCAACTTTGCCGCTGGCTATTTGTTCTGCTGCGTCTATTATGTATTTTGCGCGGTAGCCGCTGCGGATGGGGGCTAGGCTGGCCTCTGTAAGCCCAGCCAGGGTTTGCGGTGCAGGGAAAGTGAAGCCCCCGCAGGGTAGCTGCCGCCCAAAGGTATCACAAAGAGCCTCTATCATTTTTTTTATGCGAGGGATGTTGGAGTTTTGGCTAAGTATGAAAGATACCAGGGTTTCCCATGGGTCCTGGTTCATTAGCCGAATGCCAGGGGCAAAGTTAATCGCTTGTTTAAGGGATGGGTCTTTCGCATATCCGGCTTTTAGTAGGGTATAATTCCTGCCAAAATCCAGATAATGTTTCCACAATGCTTCAAACTCATCTACTGTTACATCCATAAGCAGCAGATTACCTGCGTCCATACAAAGCGTGAGTCTGCGCCCATGGGCAATGCCAGTAAAAGCCTCGCCAACCTGGCTAAAGCGGAACGCCTGGCCACAGTCTAATGTCTGGGCCAGGTCGAAGTTTTTTACATTTGTAAGCACGGTGTTGTTGCCGTCCTGTTTTACTTGTGTATAGTCCATTAATATTTACCAAAATCCTTACGATTATATTCTGGTGTACCTGTTTGCGTGGTGTTTCTGATGGCAGCAGGTTTCGCCTTAACTGGGCTGCGTGGAGTAGGCGGAGGAGTGTTGTCGCGGTTTAAATTGGCAGCGGCTCGTTCTTGCTTGCGTTTTTCTACCCGCTCTTTGAAGCTGGCGGCTGCATTATCTTGTTTAAGCTTATCTGGGCTGGTTGTAATACTTTCAAGCCTGCGGGGCGTGGCGGGTTTATCTGCTACTGGCGCAGGTTTTTTTGCTTTTGCTAGTTTATTTAGCAAAGCCATGTTTTTCTCGAGACTTTCTACGGTGACTACGCTTTTTTTCGCCATATCTGCGGCGGTTTGTGCGGCTGTTGCTATGGTTGTGGTTTCTGCGCTTACTGCTTCAATTGATGTGCGCTGCCCATCGGCAACCTCTGCAATATTAACTACTATGCTGTTTATCTCTGCAAAATCTTCTACGATTTTATCAAGTACAGCTGCTGTATGGTCTGCCTTTTTTGTGCCCTGGTCAATTTTTAAAATAGAATCACTAATAAGGGAAGCAGTTTGGCCGGCTGCCTGTTTGCTTTTATCTGCAAGGACGCGTACCTCATCTGCCACAACCATGAAGCCCCTGCCGTGAACCCCAGCCCTAGCGGCTTCCACAGCGGCATTTATGGCCAGCAAATTGGTTTGCCTTGCAATAGAATCGATAACCTGAATCACCCGAGAAATATTATCGCTAGATTCCCGAATACCTGCAATGGCCACCAACATTTCGTCCATGTCTATTTTGCCGGCGTGGGCATTTTTTGTGGCTGTGGCGGTTAAATTGGCCACTAGCTGGGCGTTTTGGGCTGTTTCTGTAGATTGGTTGCTTAATGATACCAAAGTATTTGCTAAATCTGTGGCTAGTACATGGCTATGGCTTGCACCCATGGATATGTTTTGGTTTGTGTATAAAATCTGGCCTGCATCTTGGCTTATGGCGTCCGTAGCGGTTGCAAGCTCGCTTAAAAGCCGCTGGGAATTAGCTGCCATAGTTTTGGCCGCTGTTGCAATCTTGCCCAAAACCCCAGCGTATTCTCCATCTAGGCGAATATCATGCTTACCCGCCGCCAAAGAATCCAGCGCAGCATTAAGCTTTGTTAAAAATCCATCTACATACCCAGCAGAAACATCTATTCCATTACGAAGCGCATCAAAATCGCCGCGATATTGCCCCACAACCTTCACGGCAAAATTCCCAGCCTCTATTTCGCTTATTACCCGCAGGGCTTCAGCCACCGGGCTGTGCACGGCCGCCATTATTTCGTTTAACTGCTCGGCATTCTTGCCGCTTTTTAGCCGGAAAGATAAATCGCCAGTTTTAATGGCCGCGGCCACATTTTTCACATCAAGAAGAAGCGCGTCAAACTCGGCGGTGTTAACCACTTCGCGAACCTCGCCTTTTGCAGTTGCTGCGGTGTTTTTAAGCTGGGTTATTTTTTCATTTTGCAGCCTGCAAAGCTCTGCCAGCGCGCCTTCTACCGGGGTGAACTCGTCCTTGATATCGCGAAAGTTGACAGCAAGCTTGCCTTCTGCAATTTGTTCTACCGTTTGCCCAAGCTCACGGGCGCGCTTCTCTACAGACGAAAGAATGCTTAACAAAACCCCGCCTATAATAAAAAACCCAGCGGCAAGAATTACAATACGCCCATAACCTCCAAAGTCTAAAAATGCCATCGCCAGCCCAAAAGCCACCGACAAAAACAACACTGCAAAAAGCTTAAAAGTAAGTTTCATTCGCTGTACCCCCGTTAAATTGTGCAAGACAGCCACTTGTATTTTCAAATCAACTAATTACAAAGTGTAATTAGTTGATTTGAATTTTTTTAAAAGTAAAATGCCAAACTTTTTCAAAAAATTTGAGTCTTGACCTATCAAAAATGCCCGGCTATTACATCCCATGTTCCTGGGGATTCTAGCCCCCTAAACCAGCTGGATACGCCCACTAGATTATAATATGAAAAAAGATGCATCTTTACGCTAATGGATGCTTCGTCTTCTAGCCATACGCGATAGATTATTGTTTGGCCTTCTTCAATTACGGCAATTTCTGCAAAGTACGAGCCTACGTCGTCTAGCCAATCCCAATCGTCGCCGGTTACGCCGCGCTCTGCGAAGAATTCCCGGGCTAGCCCCATGCCTAGGGCCCTTGAGGTGAGAGAATCTTCTTCTAGCGCCACTTCGCGCCATATACGGCTGTAAAATGGTAACCCCATAATTAGCTGTTCTGCAGGGACTTCCCTAAGCGTGGCTATTAGGGCGTTGTCCACCCAAGGGATGGACGCAACGGGGCCAGGGTTGGGGGAAGTTGCCCAATGTTCGTCGTAGGTCATAACTTGTACAAAGTCCATGGTAAGGCCAATAAGGTCGCGGCGGTAGAACATTGTCCATGGTGTTGGCACTTTTACTGCGGCAGAAAGCACTATATTGCGTTGGCGCATGGGTATGGCCAGCTCACGCAGGAATTGGATTTTATAAGGCCCTTCTTCTGGCGAAAGAAGATGCTCGATATCTATATTGATACCGTCTAGGTTGTAGGTATCTACATATTGTACAAGTTGGGCAATAACCGTTTGCCTGGCGCTTCTGTTCATTAGAATGGCGCGGGCGGTGGCATTGTTTACGTCGAATAAAAGCGGCCAAACATGTACCCCCTGGCGATGCGCCCAGTCTACATAATCTCGGCTGGCTACAGAGCTGATGTTGAGGTTGTCTGCATCGAACCTAAACCATGTGGGAGAGATAACGTTAACGCTAGAATGTAATGGGGTTTGCATTAAGCTTTGGTTGGCAGCAGCTTGGTAAATTAAATCCCAAGTCATGTTAATTTTTGCGCCGCTTGGCCAGTTTGGTGGGATGCGGGTTAAATTGTCTATAAAGCTGCCTAGCAACGGAGTGGCGGTAATGTCTGGGCTGCGGTTTTCCACATCGCCGATATCCCTGGTGGCCAGGTAGCCAATAAAGCCGCTGTGAGTGCGTACGCTTACAAATTCTGTGTCATCGTCTATTTCGCCCAGGATGATAACGGTGTCATCTGCGGCCAGGGTTTCTACTATAGAGCCGCGGATGCTATTTAGGGTGCGTACTGGCGCGCTGGCAGAGATTATATTTGCGTAATTTAGCCTTTCGCCATGGGGCGTGATGATCATAATATTGCTGCTGAAGATATATTCCACGATGATGGGATACAGGCTTTCTACCAGGCTTTGTGGCAGATAAAACTCGCCGCTTGCTTCGTCTCTTATGATGGGGGACTCTATGCTACGCTGTTCGTTATTTACTAAAAACGTGAGGGAATCTGGGGTAAATTCCAGCATATGCTGGCGGGAGGAGATGAATAATACCCCAGCCCCTTCGTCCCAGAAGATAAATGGGTCAATTACGTCGCGCAAGAAGCTAACTGGCAGGTAGAGGGTTTCCCCAGCGAACAACCTGTCGTCACTAACAAATGGTACGACATCTCGCATGATACGCCCGTCCCACACTATGCTGGTTACATTTTGGTCTAGGCCGTGATGCCCGTGGTAGTCAACTTCTTCCCGGTTAGCGCCAAATTCTATATCGCTAAACCGCGGAATAGCCACAAGCCAAACCACAGCCACAATCCCGACGATAATTAACACCGTGACAAAAAATGTCACAAACATTACTTTTAGCTGTCGTAAATCCACAATATCACTCTCTTATTCTATAGTAACTGCGGGTAGGTTCCAGATTTCTTCTGCGTACTGGCGGATGGTGCGGTCGCTGGAGAATTTGCCGCTAGCGGCGGTGTTTAGCACAGCCATTTTTGCCCATTTGTTTGTGTTTTTGTAGGCAGCGTTAACATCCTCCTGGGCTTGTTTGTATGCTGCAAAATCTTTTAGCACATAATATTCGTCTGGCCTTGCGCCGCCGTAGCCATTTAGCATAGCGTCGTAAAGCTCGCGGAAAAGGTCGTGGTTGCGGTCTAGGCTGCCGTTTATTAGCGTGGTTAGTACATTGCGTATATTAAAGTCCATATTGTACAAATCCCAAGGGGCGTAACTGCCAGACAGGGTTAAGGTGTGGACTTCTTCTGCTGTCATGCCGAAGATGAAAATGTTTTCTTTGCCCACTTCCTCTTGCATTTCTACATTGGCGCCGTCTAGGGTGCCTATTGTGATTGCGCCGTTTAGCATAAATTTCATATTGCCTGTGCCGCTGGCTTCCTTGCCTGCGGTGGATATTTGTTCGCTTACATCGCAGGCAGGCACTAGCTTTTCTGCCAGGCTAACACGATAATTTGGCAGGAAGAGAACCTTCAAGCGGCCGTCTACAATCGGGTCATTGTTTACCACATCTGCTACTGTGTTTATTAGCTTGATTATAAGTTTTGCCCGGTGGTAGCTGGCGGCGGCTTTTGCAGAGAATATGAAGGTGCGCGGGTGGATATCTAATGCTGGGTTCATTTTTATGCTGTTGTACAGGTCTATCACATGGAAGATGTTTAGTAGCTGGCGTTTGTATTCGTGGAGGCGTTTTACTTGGATGTCAAAGATAGAATCCGGATCTACCCCTATGCCGTATTCCCGGCGGAAGTAGTTGGAGAGTTCTACTTTGTTGGCATGTTTAATGTCCATAAATTTTTGCCGGAAGGCTGGGTCATCTGCCAGGGGGGTGAGGTTGCGCAGCTGGTCTAGGTCTGCTACCCAGCCGCTGCCTATGGTTTCTGTAATAAGGCGGCTTAGGTCGGGGTTGCATTTTGCAAGCCAGCGGCGCGGAGTGATGCCATTGGTTTTGTTTTGTAATTTGTCTGGGTAAATTTCGTGGAAATCCTTTAGTTCGATTTCCTTTAATATATTGGTGTGGATGGCGGCTACGCCGTTAACTGCGTGGCTGCCTACGATTGCAAGGTGAGCCATGCGAATTTGGCCGTCTGCGCAGATGGCCATCTTGCGGATACGTTCTGGGTCGTTGCCGTACCATTCTACTAGATTGGCGCAAAAGCGGCGGTTTATTTCTTCCACCACCATGTATACACGCGGCAACAGACGGCTGAAAAGCTCTATTGGCCACCGTTCTAGGGCTTCGCTTAGTATGGTGTGGTTGGTGTAGGCGCAGGCTTTGCGGGTGATTTCCCAGGCTTTATCCCATGGTACTTTGTATTCGTCCACTAGTATGCGCATAAGCTCTGCTACGGTGAGGGATGGATGGGTGTCGTTTAGCTGAAATTGCAGATAATCTGGCAGCTTTGTAAAGTCGTTATTATGCCGGGAGGCAAATTGCTCTACTGCCCGCTGGATGGTGGCAGATACGAAGAAATATTGCTGGCGCAGGCGCAGTTCCTTGCCGGATACATGCTCGTCTGCTGGGTATAATACGCTGGTGAGATTGCGTGCTAGGTTTTGTTCTTCTACGGCGCGCTCGTATTGGCCTTGGTTGAATGAATGAAGGTCGAAACGGTTAACGGGCTCTGCATCCCAAAGGCGCAAGGTGTTAACCATTTTTGTGTTGTAGCCAACTACGGGATAATCGTATGGGATGGCCATTACACTTTGGCAATCTTCCAGGGCAAAGCGGTATTCGCCGTTATCATTAAATGATGTTACGCGGCCGCCAAATTTGATTTCCTTGGCGTATTCTTCACGGCGCACGCCCCATGGGTCCCCGTGTTGTAGCCAGTTGTCGGGTTTTTCTACTTGATGGCCATTTTCTATATGCTGCTCGAAAATGCCGTAATGGTAGCGGATGCCCGCGCCGTAAGCTGGATAGCCCAATGTAGACAGAGAATCTAAAAAACATGCTGCAAGCCTGCCTAGGCCGCCATTGCCAAGGCCTGGGTCGGGTTCAGATTCTTCTGCCATGTTTATGTCTATACCAAGCTCGTCTAGGGCTTCTTTAACGGTGCTGGTTAGGGATAGGTTTAGCATTGCGTTGCCCATAAACCTGCCCATTAGAAATTCCATGGATAGATAGTAGACGGTTTTTACATCGGATTTTTCAAATTGCTCGTGGGTGGCTATCCAGTTGTCTGACACAAAATGCTTGATGGTCATGGCTAGGGCGTTGTAAATTTGCGGATTACTGGCGTTGGCAATTGTTTTGCGGTATGCGTTGCGCAGGTTTTCTACAACGCCGTCTTTTATTTGCTGTTTTGTGATATTGGTTAGATTTGCCACTTACTATGGCCTCCTTTTTCTTGTTGAAAAATATCCAGAACAGTATACCAAGAATACTGGCAAATGGTAAAGGAAAACATGAATAATATTCGATAAAAAAGCAAGAAATAATATAAATACCACTACAAGGGGTGTAAAATGTCAAAAATTAGATGGATATTGCTGGTTTTTGTGATGCTTGTAACCTTCGCGGGGGGGCGGCCAGCGGCGCAGAAGCCTTATACGATTATGGTTTATATGAACGGCTCGGATTTGGAAAGCGAATTTGGCGCGGCTACTGCGGATTTGGTGGAAATGTTGGATTCTGGGCTGGATTCTCGGGTTGCTAATGTACTGATACTAACCGGTGGCGCAAAACGCTGGATGAACGAAGCCATACCAGAATATGAATGCCTAATATGGGAGCTGGCAGACGGCCAGCTTAACGAAATTGAAAACATGGGCTTGGTAAACATGGGTAACCCAGATACCCTGGCAAAATTTATAAGCTTTTGTCAAAGCCGCTACCCCGCAGAAAAATATGGCCTGATAATGTGGGATCACGGCGGCGGCAGCATCGCGGGCTTTGGCCATGATGAAAAATTTGACGACGCGAGCCTAACTTTGTTGGATATGGCCGCAGCTTTCGAGGCTGCGGGGCTACGGGAGAATAAGCTGGAATTTTTGGGCTTTGATGCATGTTTAATGGCCACGGTAGAGATGGCGATAATAGCTGCGGATTATGCAAATGTGCTTATAGCATCGGAGGATTTAGAGCCTGGCGATGGCTGGGATTATGTGTTTTTGGGTGCGCTTAATCATAACCCCAGCATGGATGGCCACCAGCTTGGGCGTGTAATCGTGGATACTTTTATGGATTTTTATGGGGAAGATAGCGACGAGATTTTAACCCTTTCTGTGGTGGAGCTAAGTAAAGTACAGGCCGTGATGGAAGCAATGGGGGCGCTGATGGCAAGGGCCAGTACCAGGCTAGAGGTGATGCATAACGGGTTTGTGGACCTTTCTGCCCGCCGCAGTAAAACAAAGACTTTTGGCGAGGGTAGCCCAAGGGATAATTATGCAGATATGGTGGATATCGGGGACATGGCAATACAGCTGCAGCAAATTTTCCCGGCAGAGGTTACTGCTGTGCTTACGGCCTTGGAAAGCTGCGTCAGTTACAACCGCCACAACAGCGACACAGCCCTTTGGGGGCTAAGTACATTCTATATATATGGCGGGAAATCCCTAGGTGTGCCGTCTCTGGCTGCGTATTCTGGGCTGGGGATGGACGAGAATTTTACGGAGTATTTGCATGTATTTTTTGAATTTTTAACTGGCCGGCGTAGCGGGCATGGCGGTATAACCCGCAGCGAACTTGCTCTTTGGCAGCCCACCGGCGGCAACAGCTACAGGCTAGCGGGGCTGCTGCAAACCAGCCCCCACTGGCAGCCCATAGGGGATTTGCTTTGGCCAACTTTGGGCGGGCATAATATCGCCCTTTATCCCATTGCTAAAACTGCCAATGCCCGCATGTATGCTATACCTGCGGTGGTTAATGGCAGGGATGCAGATATTATTGTCAGCTTCACGGGCTGCCACCCGGCAGGCCAGATAAAGGGCATAAGATACCAGACGGGCGGCGTAATCCAAAAAGGCCACGACCCTATAGACCCTGGGGATGAAATTGCGTTGTATTTTTTAGAAAGGAATTTCGCCACTGGCCGCGAAGAATGGGCGGAGGGAGAGGTTTTTGCGGCGGCGTTGCCGTTGGAGCTTGATTGGCAGCTTGCCCCTGTGGGAAGCAAGATGGGCAGCCGCGGGCGGGATGTTTGTTGTGATGATGTTTATGTGGTGGGGTGAGTGTGGTTTTATCCATGTTGTACGATTACGGCTGTAAATTGCGTTTGCGCCTTTTGGGGTTGTATATTTGATGGCAGATTAGCAGCAGCTACCCATGGCGAAAAAAGTCAGTTGGTCGCATTTTGCGACCAACTGACTTTTTTTGTATGCCAGGAAATTGTTCTGCAATTTTCAGCGAGAGGTATAATAATGCTCTTGACTATACCGTTGGGTAAGGGTTTATACTAAGCCAAAGCACATAAACAAAGGAGGCTTCCCAATGGATAATCTAATCAAAATCAGAGACATATCATCCAAATACGACATCTCTGCCCGCACCCTTAGGTACTACGAAGACATGGGGCTAATCTCCAGCACCCGCAGTCAAGATTACGCATATAGGCTGTACGACCAAGCCAACCTAAAAAAATTGGAGCAAATTTTAATCCTGCGTAAATTAAACATAAGCGTAAAAGATATAAAACGGATTTTCAGTGCGTCCGGCTCGGAAACAGTCCTTGAGGTGTTGGACAAAAAAGTAGAAGATATAGACAGCGAAGTAGCTTTGCTGCACGAGCTAAAGGAAATTATCATGGATTTTGTAAACTATATAAAGCATACAGATTTCAACAAAGACTCAGATGTAAAAATGCTGTACGAAAAAACAAAAGAAATAGAAGGGCAGCTCACCAATGTGGACTATACAGGCAACGCATCTCCCATAAACCGCCTGATGGAAATTACAGAAAAACTAGACAAAAAAGTGCCAGATATTTTTGTAGTAAGAATCCCAAAATTTAGGGCAATGACAACAGGCCTGGTAGGCTGGGATAAAGTTTTCGGCATGGGGATAGACGGCATGGCAACCAAAACTGTACCAATTCTATTTGATGGCGAGGACTTTCTTTACGGCCAAGACGGCAAAGCCGCATGGATTTGGCGCATACATGACGATGTCACCGAGGCAGACATTCACCCCTTTAAAATCACAGAATTCGTCGGCGGCCTGTACGCCGTGTCTGTATGCATGGACGGCGACGGCGAAAGCCACGACAAAGTACGTGCCAAAACCGAAAAATGGCTAGAAGGCACTAACTTCGCCATAGACAATAGCCGTGAGCTAATGGGCCATATGATATATGTAGATGATGAAATTAAAAAAGGTCTAGGCTACGAACAAATGGCGCTGTATGCGCCAAGTAAGCTGAAAGAGGATGTATAGCAAAAAATATCTTTAATTCCCCCCCAGCACCCGCCAACCCCTTATCTCCCATAAACCCAAGCCAGCCACACTCGACATAATCCCACAAAAACCCTAAACTACGATTTTATCTTGTCTTTCTCCATGCATCATGATATATTCTTGGGGTTGTAATCAATCGGCCATAATGGCCATAAACCAGGAGGAAGAAATGAAATTTGCAAAAAGGTTAATTTTGTTAGCGATTGTATTTGCTTTTGCGGCGCTACCCATGTCCGTTGTGGCGCAGCCTGCAGCCAGTGCTGTTACCATAGACGGGCAGCCAGTAGTCTTCGATGGCGCACAGGCCGTTAATGTAGACGGCAGAATTTTAGTGCCAGTACGCGGTGTATTTGAAGCCTTAGGTTTTGAAGTAGAGTGGCAAGAAGGCACAAGAACCGCAGTGCTAACCCGCGGCGGCTTTACCATCCGCATCATGATAGGCAGCGACACCTTCACCGCCAACGGCGTAGTGCACGACCTAGATGTGCCAGCCCAAATTATCCAAGACAGAACTATGCTACCCATCCGCGCAGTGGTGGAAAGCGTCGGCTACGATGTAGACTGGGATGAAGCCAACCGCATTATTGTAATCACCACGGGCGGCCAACCTTCACCAACAGCAGAACCCACCCCAGCCGCCACCACAGAAGTTGAGGCAACCCCAACGCCAACACCAACACCAAGCCCAACAGAGGCCGCCCCGCAACCACCAACAACAGCTGCGTTACCTGCAGGTTACCACTGGGTAGGCACATGGGCCAGCTCACAATACTTTGGTGATGTAAACAGCGGCAACGGCGGCATCCGTAGCGCAGGCGAAGTAGCAAGAGACCGCCTGGCAGGCGCAACACTCCGCCAGATGGTGCGCACAGCTATAGCAGGCGACAGCATCCGCCTCACATTCTCCAACCAGTTTGGCCAAACAGACCTTGTGATAAATGCAGCCAGCGTGGCCCGCGCCAGCGGCAGCCCAGGCAGCTCTGGCATAAACACCGCAACCCACACGCCAATCACCTTTGGCGGTAGCGCAAGCGTTACCCTTGCACCGGGCGAATTTGTAACATCAGACACCTTAAACTTCCCGGTAGAAGCCCTAGAGCGCCTAGCAGTATCTACCTACTTTGGCGAAGTCCCAGCCCGTATCACATCACACATTGCAGCCCGCGCCAACAGCTTCGTGCAACCGGGCAACCATATCTCAAGTGCAACTGTAACCGGCTCAGTTAATACCCACTGGTTTGTACTATGTAATGTAGACGTTGTTGCTCCAACAAACTTCCGTTCTATAGTTGTTCTGGGCGACTCCATTACAGATGGCTTTGGTGTAACCAACGAAGCCTACACCCGCTGGGTAGATATTCTAATGAACAACCTACAAGGCAACGCCGCAACCCGTCATCTATCCGTAATAAACATGGGTATTGGCGGCAATGGCCTAGTGGGCGGCCCAGGCGGCAACCCACCAGCCGCACGTCACTTGCTACAGCGCGATGTGCTAGACCAACCTGGCGTAGGTTATGTAGTATTCCAAATTGGTGTAAACAACATCGCCTTCTCTCCATCTGTAAGCGCAGCCAGCATGATAAATGCTTACTCTGAAATGATTGAAGAAGCCCATGCCGCAGGTATCCGCGTAATAGGTGGCACAATAACCCCGCACAACGAAGATCGCGACTACCGCGACCAAATACGTAACGAAGTTAACGACTGGATGCGCCAACAATATGCAGATGGCGTAATATGGGGCCTAATAGACTTCGACGCTATATTACGCGACCCAGGCAACCCACGCCGCCTAGCCCCAACCTTCGACCGCGACGGCATCCACCCAACAAACTCTGGCTACAGGCTAATGGGCGAGACTTTGTTTGATATTATGCTAGAATATTATAGGTAGTTAAAACTGTCAGAGGCTTTGCCCAGGATGCATGGTGAGCAGGACGCGAAGCGTCCAACCAGCTCCGACACCTCCAAAAACTTTTCATAAGGTTCGCTTCGCGAACCCGGCACGATTTGCCGCCCGGTTTCTTCCGGGTTACCTTTGGAAAAAAGTTTTATCAAAAACTCTAATAGACTTCTTCCGAAATTACGTTTTTTAATTTCGGAAGAGTTACATTTTCAATCTTTTGCTTCTTCTGAAATTGCGTTTTTTGCAATTTCAGAAGAACTCTAATGTTCTAATTTTGGAATGGGGGCAATTGTATAATTGCCCCATTCCGTTATTCTAATATTAGAGTTATAGTGAAATAATTCGAAATCGGTCTCGCCTATCACGGCAAAAACGCCTGAAACGCCTTATCTCGGCGTTTCAGGTGCCGCTCTGGCAAGACCGTTCATTTATTTCACTATATTTATTAGTATGGATATGGACAGGGGATAATCGCTTGAAAGATAAAAATAAAAAATGGGATTTTGAGGATTATGCCTTTACCTTGGCTGGGGTGTTATGTGCTGTGCCAATGATACTGGGTGCGCGCGTTGCATCTTTATTTGATCATGCTGGCATGGAGGGCATAAATCGCTGGTGGCCATTTTCTTGGATGTCTTTTATGGTTGCATGGTCGGCTTGTTTGGTTAAAGAGGTAATTGACATAAAGCGCGGCAAAGAGGATGCAAGCCTAGAAGATGCCGTGGAAACCGCATTATATGTGAGCATAACTACCATCATGCTTATCGTTGGGATAATCAGGCTAGAGTTTTACTCGTCTTGGCTGGCCGGGCCCATTGTGTTTGTGCTGCTAACAGTAATATGGCCTCTTTTGCGCAGCAAGCAGGATAGAAAAAAGGCGTATTTCCCTAAAATCCCCTTTACTATTTTAGTAGTAGGCGTTGTGGCAGAGATTGTGATAGGGGGCTGGGTGATTTTCCCGGTTTCTTGGATTATTATATCTGCCGTAAAAATATTTGATTTAATACGCAAATACAAGCTTACAGAAGAAGTTTGGACAGATATTATGTATCATGCTTTCACTGTAATACTCCTTACCGCCAGCTTAATTTGGGGTTCGTGGTTTGTTTCTTGGCTGGCGTATCCTGCCTCGGTGATTATAAGCAAAATTATATGCAAGTTGCGGCGCGGCAAAAAAATCAGCTAGCAATAAAGCGGCTTTGCCGCTTTGCAACAGCCTCAAAACTAGCAGTTTCCCTGCTGACAAAAAAATTCAGTTGGTCGGAAAATCCGACCAACTGAATTTTTTAGTTGCGGCGGGAATAAAACCTACATATCTGCACAATCTAATTCTGAAGGAGTGGGTTGTTATTTTTAAGTTCAAGATTTTATTTATTGCGCTGGTTTTGGCGCTGCTGCCATGCAATGTGGCGGCTATGCCACTTAGCCGCAAAATCATTGTGGTGGATGCTGGCCATGGCGGCCGCGATCCCGGCATGGTTAGCAACAAGGTGGAAGAGAAGGATATTAACCTTAGCATTGCCCAAAAGCTGCAGGTTTTTTTAGAACAGGGTGGGGCTACGGTTATTATCACAAGGCTAGACGATAAAGATTTAAGCAAGAATAAATCTGGCGATATGTACGTGCGGCGCAGCATTGCCAACAGCAGTAGCGCAGATATTTTTGTTAGCATTCATCAAAATTCTTTCAACAGCCCTAATGTTAAGGGCGCCCAGGTTTTTTATTTTAATGAATCCGACAACAGCCAAAAGCTGGCGGATTTTGTGCAGACAAGGCTGGTGGAATTTGCAGACCCCAGCAATAAATTTAAGGCCAAGGCCAACAGCAACTACTACGTGCTAAAGCAAACAGAAATGCCAGCAGTGCTGGTAGAATGCGGCTTTTTAACCAATTATAACGAGCGCCAAAAGCTAACCAGCGAAACCTACCAGGAAAAACTAGCCTGGGGCATTTACCTGGGTATTGTGGATTATTTCACGCAAGCGCCAGAAGATATAGAAAAATAATTAGAAAACGGTCTCGCCTGCCGCTTTGGCGAGACCATTTTTTATTTGTTTCACCACAATTTGAAAGAATAAAAACTGGACAACAATTTTTTCTTTACAACCAGGCAGATTTTCAATATTATAGTGAGATAAATGAGAAATGGTCTCGCCAGAGCGGCACTTGAAACGCCGAAACAAGGCGTTCTAGGCGTTTTTATCGCGATAGATGAGACCGATTTCGGATTAGTTCACTATATTACTAAACGGCAATAATAAATCTGACAAAGGATGTGGATAAAGTGAAAATAGGAACAGTTACAGAAATAAAAACCCAAGAATACCGCGTGGGAATGACACCAGACAACGTGCGAGACTACGTAGGCCGCGGGCATCAGGTATATGTACAGGCTGGTGCGGGCGCAGGGTCATCGCTGTCGGATGAAGAATACGCCGCCGCCGGTGCAGTGCTTGTAGCCACTGCGAAAGAAGTTTGGGATAATTGTGAGATGGTTATAAAGGTAAAAGAGCCCCTAGAGCCAGAGTATTCTTTGCTTCGCCCGGGCCAAATAATATACACATATTTGCATCTAGCGGCAGACAGAAAGCTTACAGAAGAACTCGCCGCAAAAAAATGCAAGGCCGTTGCATACGAAACTATCCGAGATAAATCTGGCGGGCTACCGCTTTTGCAGCCTATGAGCGAAGTTGCCGGTAAGCTAAGCGTACAAGTTGGCGCCCGTTGCTTGGAAAAACCCATGGGCGGGCCGGGGGTTTTATTGGGCGGCGTTGTTGGCGTAAAAAAAGCCGAAGTTGTTATCCTAGGCGGCGGGATAGTAGGTACTGCCGCCATGAAAATGGCCCTTGGGTTAGAGGCAAATGTTACAATTTTGGACAATAATATCCAGCGCCTTACTTATTTAGATGATGTTTTTGGCAGCCAGATACAAACCCTGTACTCCACGCCAACGGCGGTAGAATCCGTTATAGTAGATGCAGATTTGGTGATAGGGGCTGTATTGATTCCGGGTGGTGCCGCGCCCAAGCTTATCAGACGCCATCACCTTAAAACCATGAAACCAGGCGCAGTAATAGTAGACGTAGCAGTGGACCAAGGCGGCTGCTGCGAAACAACAAAAATGACATATCACGATAACCCAACCTTTGTTGTAGACGGAGTAATCCATTATTGCGTAGCAAACATGCCAGGGGCAGTATGCAAAAGCTCCACCTTCGCCCTCACAAACGCCACCTTATCCTACGGGTTGCAGATTGCAGACAAGGGCCTAGAAGAAGCGGCAAAACAAGACGAATACCTGGCCTCCGGCGTAAACTGCTACAACGGCCATATCACCTGCAAAGAAGTTGCACAAGCATTCGGCATGAAATACATGCCCCTGCTAGAGCTTATATAAAACAAAAAGGTTGCCTCGCTGGGCATGTTCAAGCGGATACTATCCGTGAAAATGCTTAGCGAGGCAGTCCCGTATTCATTACGTATTTAATATGAGCTCAATCATAATGCCTGTGCTTCTTTTTTATACATATCCCGCGTGATGGCGTAGTGGATAGTATCCTGGTACACACCCTTAACCAACTTGTGCTGGCGGGCTGTGCCTTCGTATACCATGCCGCATTTTTGCATTACGCGGCCGGAGGCTTCGTTGCCGGGGTAGTGGGTGGATTCTACGCGGTTAAGTTGCAGTTTTTGGAATGCAAGTTCTAGCAGCGCGGTTAGGGCCTCTGTCATGAGGCCGCGCCCCCAGTAGCTGCGGTTTAGCACGTAGCCGAAGCTGGCTTTGTGGTGGTCTGGTTCTAGGCGGATATCCATGCAGCCTATTACCTTGCCTTCAAATTGGATTGCGAAAACCCCCGTGCGTGCCCAGTAAGAATCTACTATCGCCGCAATGGCATCGTCAGTTGTCTTTAGCCCTTCCCATACTAGGAATTTTAACGTTTCTGGGTCGCTGGCGTATTCTAAAATATCGGCTGCGTCGGATTTCTTAAACTTCCGTAAAATAAGCCGCGGTGTGGTAAGTGTCTCATTGTCAAACATGACTTCCTTATAATTTTTTACCATAATAAACCTCCAGCTATAAAATCTTAAGCAATCTCAATAGCCAAGCATAGCACTTCCATCGCTTGTTCCAGTTCTTCCATCGATAGGAATGTTGGTGGTATGCGTAGGTTTGTGTCTGCTGGGTCTTGGCCGTATGGGAAGGTTGCGCCTGCGTCTGTAAAGAGTACGCCTGCTTCTTTGCATAGGGTTTGGATTTTTTTCGCTTTGCCTGGGGCGGTTTCCATGGATAGGAAGTAGCCGCCGTTTGGGTCTGTGAAAGTTACGGGTAGGGGAGCTAGCATTTTTGCCACTAGTTCGAATTTGGGGCGTAGGATTGCGGCGTGTTTTTGCATATGGGCTTCTATGCCGTGTAGGTTTTTGAAAAAGCGCACATGACGTAGCTGGTTAACTTTGTCTGGGCCTATGGCCTGTATTGCCAGGCGCTTGCGGAATACTTCTAAGCCGCTGGGCGAGCCGGCCATGCAGGCTACTGCCGCGCCAGGTAGGCTTATTTTAGAGAATGAGGAGAATATTATGGGGCGTGCGCCATGGCCATGGGTTTCGCATTCTTTTAGTATGCATGGAATCTGCGGGCGCAGGCCGCGGAAATGATGCACGGCGTAGGCATTATCCCATAAAATTTTAAAGTTGGGGTTGGCGGTTTTTAGGGCCGCCAGCGCTTTTACTGTTTCGGCGCTGTATACATACCCTTGCGGGTTAGAGAAAACAGGCACACACCATATGCCGCCCACATTTGGGTCGGTAGCTAGGCTTGTTACAATATCCATATCTGGGCCTGCTGGTGTCATGGGGATTGTAATCATCTCTAGGTCAAGATGCTGGCAAATTGCAAAATGCCTATCATAACCAGGCGAAGGGCAGATTATTTTAGTCTTGCCGCTTTGCCAAAGCCCGCTTTGAACCAAGGTTTGCACCGCGTCGAACATCATAGTAAGGCTAGAGTTTCCCCCCACAATAATTTCGCCAGGTTGCAGCCCCAACATATCTGCAAAAAGCTGCTTCATTTCGGGTATTCCATCTGGCCCGCCATAGTTAATTATAGAAGGCGGGCAATCTCCAATGGCATCTAGCAGCCCAAGGCTAAGCGCCGTCTGCTGCGCATCTGGCTTGCCACGGCTTGCGTCTATACTAAGGTTCATGCCTTTAATCTTGTTGTAATGTAGTTGTGCATTCATGTTATCACTCCTGTTATTTTAGGGCTTTGGGCTTTGCCTAAACCCACAAATTTTTCCAAATGAAACTTTATTTTTTATTAGAGTTCTTATGAAATTGCAAAAAATACAATTTCATAAGGTTCGCTTAGCGAACCCGGCACTTCGTGCCGCCCGGTTTCTTCCGGGTTACCTCAGAAGAATCAAAAGATTGAAAATGTAACTTTTCTGAAACTCCCTGCGGGAATTTCGGAAGAAGTCCATTGTATTCCTATTGGCGGGTAAAGTCACGCAAAATTGCTTAGCCATATTATGGAATATTTTTGCAAAGCTAGTTAGTGATAGATTGCCTGCTCAAATATGTTGTGATATATTTTCCGAAAAATGATATTTTTTCCGAAAATGGTACCGTATGGTACCACAATTTAAGCAAAACGAGGCCATTTTGCAACCCGAAAACCACAAAAACCCTGAAAATCCGGGGTTTTCATTTTATGCAAACCAAAATTTTTAACGGCTTGCTCAATTTTTCATGACATACTCAACTTCATCCATTGCTTTATCCCAATAAAACAAGGCAAACCACCGATACATTGTCGCATATAAGCTGGAAGAAATCGCTGTCAAAAGACGCAATCACTACCTGCATATCGCGGCAATGCCTTATTGTATGATGGCCTTGCCCTCATGGTTTACAATCCGCGACGGCATCTCAAAGAACATCTGATACAGCAATGCATGGCCGTCTATAATTAACAAAGTTTCCATCAAAACCCCACCTGGGCAATTTTTCTGCAAACATCGCATGCTGTGCGGCAATCGCTTATATCCACATTTAGCCCGGCCTTTGTTGCATATTCAAGCATTGTCTCCACGCCGCCGTTCAAAAGTGCAGCCGTGGCCGGGTTAGCATAGGGGTTATAATTATCCAAAATATCCAGCGCATCTTCGGTCACTATATTGCCTAGCTTAAAGGCACAATGCATCATATCCCCATTGGGCATGATATGTACGCATTCTATTTGGTCTGGGCGGGCGGTGTATGGGTTTTGGCCGCAGGGTATGCTCAAGTCAATTTCCCCGGGGAGTGGAAGGTAATCGCTTAAATATTTTACGGCGCTGCCGGATGGGGCAATATTATTGCCACGGGAGATTTCTATGCCCATATCTGCAAAGATTTTTAGTAGATGGTGGGTTTTGCTATTATATTCGTTATCATGCTGTTCATTAACGAGCCATGCCGGATGCGCCCTTAAAATAGGCGCATTTTTTATTATCGCCTGGGCAAAATGAAGCACCGGCCGCAGCGGGATATACTCTTGATGGAACGCATCTACAGACAGCATTATCCCATTAATTCCAGCATTGCAAAGGTTTTGCGCCACGGTTTCTATAGTTTGCTCGTTCTTAGAAAAATAACCATTAGTGATTAATTGACGCTGCGGTATGTTACATTCCTTAGCTGTTGAGTGGATAAGGCAAATAGTTTCGTGGCAGAGAAGCGGCTCGCCGCCAAATGTCATGATGGATTGTATACTGTACCTGCCAGCCAGCCGCTTAATGGCCACCCCCGCAGCCTGTGGGTTAATGCTGCCGCTGGTATTATCCAAACTGCGCGAACAATGCTTACATCGCCCGCTACAGGCCATTGTTACCGAGAACTCAATTCTGTTTATGTTTATTTTTGTCATTTATCTTACTCCCTCATTTGACATTATTTGATGATAATGTCTTGATGTTAATGTGTCAAATGTGTTAAAGTCTTACTAGCGGCTGTTTGAGGAAAGAGTGGGAATGAAAATGCATAAGGAAAATTTAAAAAATTTCTACAACAAAGATGCAAAATATAGAGAGCTATCCCCCAAACAAGACTGGAAAATCCGCGTGAGGGATGATTTTTGCAACCTGCTATCCAAAAAAGCCAAGCAAAGCTTACTAGAAATAGGTGCGGGAACAGGCCACGACAGCCAGTATTTTATGGAAAAAGGCCTGCAAGTAGTGGCCATAGACCTATCCCCCGAAATGGTGAAAAAATGCAAAGAGAAATCCATAGAAGCATATGAGATGGACTTCTACGATTTAACGCCCCTAGGCCGGAAATTCGATTGCATATGGGCTATGAACACCCTGCTGCATGTACCAAAGGCCGAGTTGCCTCAGGTTCTTAGCCAGATAGATTCCGTTCTGGAAGATGGCGGGCTGTTTTACATGGGCGTATACGGCGGAGTAGATTCTGAACATGAATATGCCTTGAAGGAAGTATCGGATACCCCGCGGTTTTTCTCGTTTTATCTATTGGAAGATTTGCTTGCGGTGTTGGAGGGGCATTTTCACATAATATCTTCCCAGGAAATTTTAATGGATAATGATACCTTCCAGTCCATAATAATGCAAAAGCATTAGGGTTCTTATAAAACCACAAAAAATGTGATTTCGAAGTAAGTCTATTCTACAGAATACAAATAAAGGAGAAAACAAAATGAAAACATTTAACAACCCAATCCTGCCAGGGTTCTACCCAGACCCATCTATCTGCCGCGTAGGCGAAGATTACTACCTGGTCACTTCAACATTTACGTATTTCCCAGGTGTGCCAATTTTCCACAGTAAGGATTTGGTGCATTGGAAGCAAATTGGCAATGTGTTGCATAGGCCAGAGCAAGTGAAACTTAATGGCGAGGTTAGCCGCGGGATTTTTGCGCCTACAATCCGCCACCATGGCGGCGTGTTTTATATGATTACTACCAATGTAAGCGGCGGCGGCAATTTTATTGTAACTGCCACAAACCCAGCCGGCCCCTGGTCAGACGCGCATTTTATTGAAGGGGCTAACGGTATAGACCCGTCACTTTTTTTTGACGATGACGGCAAATGCTACTACCATGGCACATGCGACAGGCGCGAAGGCGCGGCGTATTTTGGGGATAATGAAATCTACCTACAAGAGCTGGATTTGAGCACATTTAAGCTAGTGGGCGAGCGCTACGCAATATGGCATAGCGCGCTGAAAAACGCTGTTTAGCCAGAAGGGCCCCATGTGTACAAAGTAGGGGATTGGTACTACCTAATGATATCTGAAGGCGGCACAGGCCCAGACCATGCCATAACAATAGCCCGCAGCAAAACCCTTACAGGCTATTACGAGGGCTTTAAATCTAACCCGATTTTGACACATCGCCACCTGGGGCAAAAATACCCCATAGTAAATGTAGGCCATGCAGATTTAGTTGAAACTCCCAGCGGCGAATGGTGGATGGTGCTGCTTGCATCGCGGCCATATGGCGGTTACTTCCGCAACCTTGGGCGCGAGACTTTCCTCGTGCCTGTAACTTGGGAAAATGGTTGGCCCGTGTGCAACTACGGCATTGGCCTGGTGCTGGACGAAGAGCGTTTTCCAAACCTGGCCCCAGTGCCGGTAAGCGACCCTACCGCTTACGATTTTACAAAAGTGACAGAGATGCCACTAAATATGATGCATCTGCGTAATCCTATTGCGGAGGACTATAAATTTGATAACGGCCTAAACCTGCGCCTTAACCCAAACAAAATCACCCAGGTGGACAACCCGGTTAGCTATTTTGCGCTTCGCCAGCAGCATATGTGCTTCGAGGCAACTACCACAGTAGAGCTTATGCCGCAGAATGAAAACGAAGCCGCCGGGCTGGTTATCTTCCAGAACCATAAGTTTAACTATCATCTGTTAATCACCCAAAAGGCCGGCAAACGCATTGTAAAAGTGGTTAAATGCGAGAAGGAAGTAGAGACAGTTTTGGCAGAGATGGAATGCGATACTGCGGTGTCTACCTTGAAAATAGCGGCCAAAGGGCAGGAGCTAAGCTTCTATTGCTGCGGCAAGCCTGTGCTTGAAGGCGCAGACGCAAGGATGCTTAGCACAGATGTAGCTGGCGGCTTTGTGGGTAATACCATTGGTATGTATGCTACTTCTGGCGGTGTGGATGCTGGTGATAGGTTTGCTAGGTTTGGCGAGATTGCTTATATGGCTGTAGAGAAATAACCACAGCCGAAAATTACTTGAAATAAACAACCCATAAAATTTTAAAGTTTTTTGGCCCGCTTTTTTTCAAAAAAGCGGGTGGGTGTGGGCGAAGCCCGCGATCTTAAACTAAACAATTGAGGATAAAAATATGACTTTCCTTCCTATCACCCCGGAAGAATTAAATGGCCGGCCTGATTTTGTGCTGGTTACTGGCGATGCTTATGTGGACCACCCCTCTTTTGGGGCGAGTATTATTGGCCGTGTGCTTCAGTCGCATGGGTTTAGCGTTGCTATTTTGGCGCAGCCGGATTGGAAGGGTGCGGCAGATTTCCAAAGGTTTGGGGAGCCACGGCTGGGGTTTTTGGTTACGGGGGGTAATATTGATTCTATGGTGAATCATTATTCTGTTTCGTTGCATAAACGCAAGGCGGATGCGTATTCGCCCGGTGGGCAGCTTGGGTTGCGCCCAAACCGCGCTACTATTGTGTACTGCAATAAAATCCGCGAGGTTTATAAGAATATTCCTATTGTGATAGGCGGGCTGGAGGCCAGCCTGCGGCGGCTTGCCCATTACGATTATTGGGATAATGCCGTGCGGCGGTCAATTTTGCTAGACGCCGCTGCAGACCTGCTTATTTACGGCATGGGCGAGAATCAAATAGTTGAAATAGCAGAAGCCCTAGACAGCGGCCTGGCGGTGCAGGATATCACCTTTATAGCCGGGACAGTGTTTAAAACCCGCGACCCGGCCTTTGTGGAAAACCCAATAACCCTGCCACCCTTCAAGGCTGTAAAAGAGTCGACCGTAGCTGCCAAAAAAGAATATGCCAAAAGCTTTATGCAGCAATATCACAACATAAACTACCAGGCTGCACGCCCTTTAATAGAAGAATATCCTAATATTTTTGTGGTGCAAAATAAACCCGCAGCACCCCTCACTACGGCACAGCTAGACAGGGTTTACGCCCTGCCATTTGCCCGGGATTATCACCCCGTGTATAAGCCACAGGGCGGCGTGCCAGCAATAGAAGAAGTAAAATTTAGCATAACCAGCAGCCGCGGCTGCTTTGGCGGCTGTAGCTTTTGCGCCCTAAATTTCCACCAGGGCAAAATAGTGCAGGCACGCAGCCATAAATCTATAATCCAAGAAGCCAAAAATTTTATACATGACCCATCCTTCAAAGGTTATATCCACGACGTAGGAGGCCCAACGGCAAACTTCCGCCATCCATCTTGCATTCGTGAAAGCTCGCAGCCAAATATGGATGGGTGGGTTGGCCAGCCTAATACATCAACAGACCCCGCAGAAAAAAAATCAGTTGGTCGGAAAATCCGACCAACTGAAATGCAATCGGATGAACACGGGCAATCATCCACATGCAAACGCAACTGCCTCACCCCAACCCCCTGTAAAAACCTAAAAGTAGACCATCAAGACTACTTGGCGCTGCTAAAATCACTACGAGAACTCCCTGGTATTAAAAAGGTATTTGTGCGCTCTGGCCTACGTTTCGATTATATTATGCATGACCCAAAGGGCGAGGAATTTCTAAAAGAACTTTGCGCCCATCATATAAGCGGGCGGCTAAAAGTCGCGCCAGAACATGTATCCGACAAGGTGCTGGCCGCAATGGGCAAGCCTAACATGGAGATATACAAAAATTTCGCAGAAAAATACGCTAAAATTAACAAACAGCTAAACAAAGACCAGTACATTGTGCCGTACCTTATGTCCAGCCACCCCGGCTGTAACCTAGACGACGCAATACAGCTGGCCGAATATCTGCAAGAGATAGGCCACCAGCCAGAACAAGTGCAAGACTTCTACCCAACCCCCGGCACACTATCCACCTGCATGTACTACACCGGCCTAGACCCCCGCAGCATGAAACGCATATTTGTGCCAAAAACCCAGCGAGAAAAAACCACCCAGCGCGCCCTAATGCAATACCGCCTGCCAATAAACTACGAAATAGTAAAAAACGCCCTAATTCGCGCAGGCAGAAAAGACCTAATAGGACACGACCCAAAAGCCCTGCTGCGGCCAAAAAAGGCCGCCCCTCATCCCTATAGCCAAAAAGAAAAACCAATAAGCCAAAAGGCAAAAAACAAACCCGTACCACCCAAAAAGAAAAACAAAAAACGCTAAAGTTTTTGTCAAACAAGCGAAGCTTACGAGACGACATGGGGCTACACCCCATTGGAATGGAGCTAAATCATGCAACTAATGCTAAGGCTAGTAAAAGAATCACGCAGCTACTGGCGGTATCTGATAATCGCCCTTGTTGCAATCGTGGGCATGACGGCCACCCAGCTGTACGCGCCCCTGGTGGTGCGCCAGCTTACAGACATGGCCATAGAACAAGACCCGCGCCTTGCAGAATACGCTTTGCGCCTGGGGTTAATCCTGGCGGGGGTTTACTTAGTGCAGGTTATATGCGTGTATGTTCGCGGGTATTTTACCCATTATGCCGCATGGCTTTTCGTGGCAGATTTACAGGCCAGCGTGTATGCAAAGCTGCAGCGGCTGTCCATGAAGTTCTACCATGATAAACAAACCGGGCAAATCATGTCCCGAGTGGTTAACGATTCCAACCGGGTAGAGCTGCTAATCGCCCATGCCGTGCCAGATATTTTGGTAAATTTGGTTATAATTATTGGTGTTACTGCTATTTTGTTTGTAATCAACGCCCGCTTGGCGGCATTAAGCCTTGTTGCAGTTCCTGTGTTAATTGTGCTGTCCATATGGTTCGCCAAGATGGTGCTACCGCTGTTCCGCAAATCACAAGAACTACTTGGCGAACTTAACGCCAACCTGCAAGACAATATTTCTGGCATGAAGGAAATCCAAGTATTCAACCAGCACGAGCGCGAAAACGCCAGAATTAAAAAATCCACAACAGATCATGCCTGGGCAACCCTGCGTGCCCTGCGGCTAAGTGCCGGCTATGGCAGCGCAATCCAGTATCTATCCAGCATTGGCACGGTGATTGTAATAGCCTATGGCGGCTACATGGCGCTACATGGCCAGATGCCCGTGGCAGATATCGTAGCCTTTATCATGTACCTGGCCATCTTCTACCAGCCAATAACGGCCCTGGCCCGCATCAATGAAGACCTACAAACCGCAATAGCAGGCGCAGAGCGCGTGTTCGAAATCCTAGACGCAGAAATTGATGTAAAAGAAGTAGCCAACCCCATAGAACTCACAAATGTGAAGGGGCAAATCAGCTTCAAAAACGTGAGCTTCCATTATATTGAAGGCAGCGAAGTGCTAAAGGATATCAGCCTAGACATAAACCCTGGCGAAGTCGTAGCCCTGGTAGGCCCAACCGGCGTGGGTAAAACCACCTTCATAAACCTGCTAAACCGCTTCTACGACCCTATAGATGGCGAAATAACAATAGATGGCCACAATCTGCGCGATGTTTCCCTAAAAAGCCTACGCAACACCATGAGCAATGTAATCCAAGAAGTATTCCTCTTCAACGACACCCTGGCAGAAAACATCCGCTATGGAAAGCCAGAAGCCACCCGTAGCGAAATAGAAGAAGCCTCTAGGCTGGCCCGGGCAGACGAATTTATAGCCCAGCTAGACAAAGGCTACGAAACTTATGTAGGCGAGCGCGGCCTGCGCCTGTCTGGCGGGCAGAAGCAGCGCGTTAGCATAGCCCGCAGCGTGTTGCGCAACCGCCCCATACTAATACTAGACGAAGCCACCGCCGCCGTAGACGTAGAAACCGAAAGGCAAATCCGCGAGGCCCTAGACGAAGTTATGGTTGGCCGCACCACGGTTATAATTGCCCATAGGCTGTCTACAATAAAGAAGGCTAACAAAATAGTAGTGCTAAACGACGGCCGAATAGAGGATATTGGCACCCACGACGAGCTAGTAGCCCGCGGCGGCCTATACGCCCATCTTACGGAAATAAATATGTACGCGTAGCTTAGAAGTTAGAGGTTATAAAAACCGGGGTTCCCCGTGTAAATAAATATTTTGCACGCATGGCGTGTACCCGCAGGCGCATGCCGTAGGAGGCGGAACTGGGCTTGGCCAAGTTCCGCGGCGGGGTATGGGGCAGCACCCCATTAGACTAGGAGAGAATATGAAAACAAAGTTCGTAAAAAGAGCTGTGGCCATTGTAATGGTGCTGGTAATGCTTTCGGCCAGCGCTAATTTTAGCGCGTCTGCTGCACAGCCAGAATTTCCGCCGGAAGTACAGTCCATTTTAGATATATTTGATGCTGCCTTTGGTAGCTTTAGGCAAATTGAGATTACACCAGAGGCCCAGGCATTAGTATTGGAAGATTTTGATTATCTCGTGTACAAAATTTTGGCCACAATCCCTACCATTGGCGTAGCAGAGCGGCTTTTTGAAATTAGCCTAGAGGAATATTTTGCTATGTGGCGGCAGGTAGTGGTTAACAATGTGCCGCTGCCGGCCCTAGGTGGCGAGCTAGAGCTGCTGGATTCAAGATGGGTAGATACCCCAAACGACCCACGCTATATAGCTGCAGATTACACTTTTTCGCTTATGCTGGGTATGTTGGACCTTGGCCTTGGCAGCTTTGCGCATTTGGGCGTGCAGCCGCTTATGATGTACGAGATTTTGATAATGATTGCGGCATGGTTTATGGATGAAGATAATATCGCCATGTTGGAAGAACTTTATGGGCCAGATTACAGGCAATCTGCAGACCATAATATAAACGCGGCGCTGTACGAGATTATTACACGCCCGGCCACTGCATGGCTCTACGGCGTGCGCCCAGAGGATTTAGACCTAGATATGACATTCGACGAGCTTTTCTTCGAAATAGGCGACACCGCCCCAGACAATATCACCACAAAAATAATAGAAGAAGGCCGTATCGCATACTTTCAGATAGACAGCTTCATGAACAGCCCTGAATACGATTTTGAAACCCTGCTGCCGTTCTTTGAAGAAATTCAATACTACGAGCATCTGATAATTGACCTCCGTGGCAATTTGGGCGGTTTGGCCATATACTTCCCTATACTGGCTTCTATTTTGGCTAATGAAACTCTGTCTTTTAGGCATTATGAATTTTTCCGGGCGCACCCTAGCACTGCGGTTTGGTTTGATAACCCAAATCCGATTATAAACAGCCTAGGCTCGACATTGTATGATGTTGTGCCTGCGGCGCAGCTTGTGCAGTCGCATAATTTCACGCATTTTGCGCGTGGTGATTTGGCATACCTGGATTATGTTCTTATTTGGGATGTGGTAATCGAGCCATTTGAATACGAAGATTACAACCTAGCCTTTGGCGGCGAAATTTGGATGCTGGTGGACGAAATGTCTATGTCTGCATCGCAGCAGGCCGCGCTTACAGCCGTGGCCACAGGTTTTGCAACTGTAGTGGGCGAGCCAACATCGCAAATTTCTGCGGTAACTTACACATTCCTATCCCTGCCAAACTCTGGGGTTTTAATCCGTACAGACCTTGGCCTAACAATTGACCCGCAAGGCCGCGCCCTTGAAGAAACAGGCGTAATCCCCGATATCGCAAACCTGCCCGGCATGGACGCGCTAGAAACTCTGCTTTACCTGCTGGCAACCGATGCAGATATCGCCACCATAATAGCCGAAACCACAGCAGTTGCACCGCCAATAACCCCAGTGCCAGAGCCAGTTTTCGCATTCGACCCATTTGCCTTGGTGCGTAGGGTGTACCATAACGGCTCTTGGGAATATGTTCACCTTCGCATAGCCGCCTACGCCCACGACGCAACCGTAGAATGGGATGGTGAAAACAACGCCGTTATTTTAACCCTGGCAGATGGCACAGTCCGCAGCCTACCCATGGATGATTATTTAATTAACCTAGACGGCACAATAATACTGGCACTTGAAGAAGCACGTAGAGTTTTTGCTTGATTTTCGGCACCAATGCTCAGATAATTTTTCAGTTGGTCGGAAAATCCGACCAACTGAGATGCACGGCCAACTTGAATATCCACCCCCAAACTCTCATATCCTTTTACATACGAGAGTTTGGGGGTATTTTATGAGATCCAACACGCCACTAGCTATTCGCAGGAAGGCCGTGCTTGTTATGCTTGCGTTTCATCTGATGTTCGCGGGTATGGTGGGAAGGGTTTTTTATATACAGGCGTTTCGTGGGGAGGATTTGCAGGCAAAGGCCTTCCAGCAGCAGACTCGGGATAGGGTGATACGGCCAAACCGGGGCGGCATTTATGACCGCAATGTGGTTGGGCTTGCAGTTACAGAAACTGTGGCCAGCGTGAGCGTTATCTACGCGCAAATTAAGGATTTGCCTGGCACGGCAGCGGCTTTGGCTCAGGTGTTAGAGCTTGACGAGGCCGCCACCCTAGAGAAGATTTCCCAGCGGGTGGTGCTGGTGCGAGTGGCGCAGAAGGTAGACAAGGATGTGGCAGACCAATTGCGGCGGCTGGCTTTGCCCGGGGTGGTTGTAGACGAGGATATCCGGCGGGTGTATCCGTTTGGGTCTTTGGCTTCGCAGATGATTGGCTTTGTGGGCAGCGACAACCAGGGGATAATCGGGCTGGAAGCCAAGTACGATACATATTTAATGGGGCAGCCGGGGCGCATTTTAACAGAAACAGATGTGGCCGGCCGCCAGCTAGATTGGGGCAGGCAGTACCGCATCCCGCCGGTGGAGGGCCACAGCCTGGTGGTTAGCATAGACGCAATAATCCAGGCCTATGCAGAGCAGGCCATAGAAATGCTGGTAGCACAAAAAAACGCCCGCCGCGGCGTAATAATTTTAATGAACCCAACCAACGGCCAAATTTACGCCCTGGCCAATAAGCCAGATTTCGATTTAAACTCGCCATTCACCATACAAGACCCAGCACTGGCGGAAATATGGCAAACCCTTAGCCAAGATGAACGCAGCAAACATTTGAACCAAATGTGGCGCAACTTCGCCATAAATGACACCTACGAGCCAGGCAGCACCTTCAAAATTGTAACCTCAGCGGCGGGGCTGGCAGAGGGGCTAATCACGCTAGATACGCCGTTTTCATGCTCTGGGCATATGCTTGTGGGCGGGCGGCAGATAAAATGCTGGCGCAGCCCACGCAGCCATGGTGGGCAAACCTTCTTGCAGGGGGTGCAAAACTCTTGCAACCCAGTGTTTATGTCCATCGGCGAAATGCTGGGGGCAGAACTTTTTCACGACTATCTTATGCGCTTTGGCTTCAACGAAAAAACCGGCATAGACCTGCCCGGCGAGGCCGTGGGCATAATGTACGCAGCAGAAAAAATAGGCCCGGTAGAACTAGCCACCATGGCCTTTGGCCAAAGCCTTACCATCACACCGTTGCAGCTTGTAAGCGCCGCCGCAACGGTGATAAACGGCGGGTATTTGGTTACGCCACATCTTGGGCTGCGGCTGATAGACGAAGACGGCAATATCGCCCAAGAATTTGCACCACCCCAGGGCGAGCAGATTCTCCCCACAGAAGTAAGCGAATCCATGCGCTTTGTGCTAGAGACTGTGGTATCTGTAGGCACAGGCAACCGTACTTACATCCCGGGTTTTAGGGTAGGGGGCAAAACTGCCACCAGCCAAAAGCTGCCACGCGGCAGCGGCAAGTACATATCTTCCATAATGGCCTTCGCCCCGGCAGACCAGCCAAGGGTAGTTGCGCTTGTGCTGGTAGACGAACCACAGGGCGTATACTACGGCGGCCAAGTAACAGGCCCAGTGATGCAAGTGTTATTGCAAAACATCCTGCCATACCTAGGCGTGCTGCCCCAATACACCCCAGAAGAACTAACACAGCCCGGGGTAGCCCCGGCCACAATGCCAAACCTACGCGGCCTAGAAAAAAACGAAGCCCTGCGGCTACTGCGCGAGGCAAATTTAAAGCATCTCACCACCGGGGAGGGCAACACAGTACAAGAACAGTTCCCAATCCCCGGCGAGCTGGTTAACCAGAACGAGATGGTTATATTAAGGTTGCAGTAACACCACAAATATTGTAGAATACGAGAGATGACATATTCTAAGGTTTTGGCAAAAGCCAAGCCAATAGCCGTAAGTATGGGGCAAACAGCCCATTAAAACAAAAGGAGACTTATATCATGAGCCATATCAAAACAATTTTCAGCGGCAACCTAAACAAAGGCGACCACCACGCGCAAGCCATGGGCTGCGGCGAATGCCAGACTTCATGCCAATCTGCCTGCAAAACTTCTTGCACAGTGGCCAACCAAAACTGCGAAAAAGGCGCATCTACCCTACGCCACCCACAAGCAAAAGAAACTTTGCTAGAAGCCAGAAAACCAGTAACAGCATAAGAGGGATATTGTGATACATTGTTTTACAATCAAGTCGCGAAACTTGGTGCTGGACGTAGCCAGCGGCTCGTTGCATCAAGTGGATGACGGCACTTTTGGTGCATTAAAACTGATAAATGAGAAGGCTTACCTTTACAGTAAGCCTTTTAGTGTTGCAGATTTTTTTGCAGACCCAGCCAATAATGGGCTGGTTAGCGATTCTATAAAGGGTGATATCTTGGCGCTGGCAGAAGCCGGGCAGCTTTTTTCGCCAGACAACCCCCATGCAGCACACAGCCATATGGAAACCCGCCAGCCAGTGGTAAAGGCAATGTGCCTGCATATGGCCCATGAATGCAACTTGCGCTGCGGCTATTGTTTTGCTGGGGATGGCACATATTCTGGTGAAGGGCTTAGCGACAGAGGCCTTATGCCGGCAGAAGTGGGCAAAAAAGCCCTGGATTTTTTGATAGAAAATTCCGGCGCGCGGCGTAACCTAGAGGTGGATTTTTTCGGCGGCGAACCGATGTTAAACTTCGATGCCGTAAAGGAAGTAGTTGCCCATGGTAGGAAGCGCGAAGCAGAAACAGGCAAGAAATTCCGCTTCACCCTAACCACTAACGGCGCATTGCTAAACGAAGAAGCCAATAAATATATTAACGAAAACATGGACAATGTCGTACTTAGCCTAGACGGCCGCAAAGAAGTAAATGACAATATGCGCCGCCTAAACAAAGGTGGCGGCAGCTACGATACAATTTTGCCAAAAATAAAAGCCCTGGCAGAATCACGCGGCCAAAAAAACTATTATGTACGCGGCACATACACCTGCCACAACCTAGACTTTGCGGCAGATGTGCTGCATATGGCTAGTTGCGGGTTTAAGCAGCTTTCTGTAGAGCCGGTGGTCGCCCCGCAGGACGCAGATTATGCCCTTACAGAAGAACATCTGCCACAACTTTTTGCAGAATACGAAAAGCTTGCAGACTCGCTACTGGAGCGGGAAAGGGCAGGGGAGGGCGTGCATTTCTTCCATTTTGAGATGGATTTGGATGGCGGCCCATGCTTGGCCAAGCGCGTAACAGGCTGCGGCGCAGGGGCAGAATACCTTGCAGTAACCCCTAGCGGCCAGTTATACCCATGCCATCAATTTGTTATGGACCAAAGCTTCCGCTTAGGTGATTTAGACAGTGGAATAATCAACAAAACTTTAGTTAGCGATTTCTCTGCATGTCATGTGTTCGCCAAAAGCGAATGCTTAAACTGCTGGGCAAAATACTATTGTAGCGGCGGCTGCATGGCCACAGCCCATCACATGAACGGCCATATTCTAAAACCAGACAAAGTAAGCTGCGAACTGCAAAAAAAGCGCATAGAATGCGCATTGTACATGGCGGCAGCAAGAGTATAGTGAAATGTTACATTTTCAATCTTTTGCTTCTTCTGAAATTGCGTTTTTTGCAATTTCAGAAGAACTCTACTATAGAATAATTTTTCAGTTGGTCGGATTTTCCGACCAACTGAAAAAATATTAGAGTTCTTTATCAAGCCTTATGAACAGCGGTTTCAACATCAAGGAGGGTCAACTATGGCAGGGCATTCAAAATTCTCGAATATTAAGCATCGCAAGGAAAAAAACGATTCTGCTAAGGCGCGGGTTTTTACCAGGCTTGGGCGGGAGTTAACCATGGCTGTAAAACACGGGGGCGGCGGTGACCCGGCCTCAAATATTAAACTAAAAGACGTTATCGCCAAGGCCAAGTCAGAAAATATGTCCACAGACAGCATAGAGCGCTGCATCAAAAAAGCCGCCGGCGAGGGCGAGCAAATTAACTATGAAGCGGCAACCTACGAAGGCTACGGCCCGGCCGGCGTTGCAGTTATAGTAAAAGTGCTTACAGACAACAAAACCCGCTCTGCGGCCAATGTGCGCCATGCCTTCACCAAGGGCGGCGGAAACATGGGCACCCCAGGCTGTGTGTCCTTCATGTTCAACGAAGTGGGCCAAATAATGGTAGAAACAAACTGCGGCATGGGCGAAGAAGACCTTATGATGCTAACCGCAGACGCAGGCGCAGACGATTTCATAACCCAAGACGGCGGCTTCGAGATAATCACCCACCCAGACAACTTCTCTGCCGTGCGCGAGGCCATAGAAGCAGCCAACATCCCCATGATATCCGCAGAAGTAACAATGCTACCCCAAACCTACGCCACCCTAACCACCCCAGAAGAACTAAAACAAATGAACAAAATGATAGACATACTAGACGAAGACGACGACGTGCAGGATTTTTACCATAATTGGGAGCAGTAACATTATAAAACCGTCAGAGGCTTCGCCGACCACACCTCCAAAAACTTTTTTGAAAAAAGTTTTATCAAAAAACTTTGATTTTTTGGAGGTGTGGGGGCGGTTTTTTATTTCATTCATGTTTGTTCTCTCTATGGCATTTACCACAAAGACATTCTTCTTTATAATCGCAAAAATCATCACGCCAGCGTTGTTGAAAATAATCCCACCAATATCGGTTACAATACTCGCGTAGGTATTTGAGTACATCATCCCACCAATCAAACACATTTTCTTTTGCTTCCATAATATTCTCAAACTCAGGTTTTTGCGGTGGCGAGAACAGAAACATTGGGAAGGGTATGCAATCAAAATGCTTGCACACATCACATGGTGGCGGTGGTGGAACCGGGCAATGCGTGTTTACAAACTTAGGAAAACCGTCTGGATAATCTACGCGTGCTTCAAGTTTTCCCTCTTCATTATTCGTTACCGTAACTATTGCCCGGTAAACTCGGTTATCTGTTTTCCAGTACCTATCAGAGGGTGTAAGTTCTTTTATCGTATAAGAATATATACCAGGAGACGAAAATGTAAGCGCAGGAAAATTTATGTTTTGGCATTTCATTCAATCATACCCCCTAATAATATATTTACCTTCATATACAAAACCGGTCTCGCCTGTCGCGGTAAAAACGCCTGTACCGCTTAGGCGAGACCGTTTTTTCATTTATTTCACTAGAGTTCTACTGAAATCACAAAAAACGCGATTTCGAAAGAAGTTTGTTATATCATTAAATAGTTTCGTCGGCCGCACCATTTGTTACTCTTGCAATTTCATTTCCTTCCGAATCGAACAATCCAAATTCAAACCGCCCTACAGGAAGTGGCGCACCGATAGCAATTTTACATCCGCTGATTATAATGCGTGTTGGGGTAACGTTGTATACGTTCGTGAAAGACGGGAAACCGTCTGGGTATTCTACTGTTGCAACAAAGTTCCCATGCCCGTCATCTATTACGGTTACTATCACCTTTATAACTTTGTCGTCTGTAGTCCAGCCGTCGCCAGATTCAGTTAGTTCCCGCAAAGTGTATTCGTAGGTGCCAGGCTCATCAAAAGTTAAATCTGGAAATTGAAATGCGCCGCATGTTGCACTTTCGTGTTTGTTTACAAAAATAGGAACACCATCAGGGTAAGTTACCGTAGCAACAAGATTACCCTGTACATTGGTTACCACAATTTTAATGCGCCATTCAGCAGTGTCGGCATCCCAATCTTGTGGGGCGTCAATTTCCTTTACTGTATAATTATATTCCCCTGTTGCAGAAAATTGTACATCTGTGAATTTGATAAGCCCTTTTGAATCGTTTGTGGCAGTGTACAGCGGGTCGGAATGGCCATGCTCGAATATCCCAAAGGTAAATTCACCACCAACCAGAGGCGCACCCACTGCAATTTTGCTCATAAGCAACATACTATTTATATCCCCTTTCTTTATTTCTAAGCATACTTCATTAGATTCAACATCATAAGTTGCGGGTATGCCGCCTTCAACGGGTGTGTATTTATATTGCATTTCTGCCATGTTTATAACAGGATTGTGTTGTTCAGACTCAGCTAATGCTTTAAACTGTACTACCACTTCGTCTCCGCCAGAAAGGTCTGGTAATGGGAATCCAGTTTCCGGGTTAGCCAACGGTTCATCTAAACCATTCACGGTAACTGAGCCATCTACAAAAACTAACCCTTGCGGCAATTTATCCAAAAAGATAACGTTTGTTAAAGGGAGGGTGCAATTGTTCTTTAGCACAACCTTGTAAACAACTGTTTCCCCAACAAAAGCAACGGGCCGGTCTATACTTTTTACCGGGATGAATTTGGGCACAGTTATTTTATTGAGGGAAATATCATCAATTGCGTAGTCGTTGCCTATTGCGGCTTCCCCTTCACTAAGAAACTTAACGGTCAGCTTTGTGTTGTCGTATGAATTTATTACAGTACCTATTTGTTTCCATTCGGGCATATCGGTGTTTACGGGAATTAAAGCCCCAAGTGTTGCGCTGTAAATTGCTTTTCCTTTTTCGTCAAGAATTTTTACGCCAAGCTTGGGGTCTGCCCAACCCTGCGACTTAAATAAATTTATAATCCATGCGCTAAACAGATAATGCTGGTCTGGCGTGACGGTAACATCCTCGGAAAAAAACGCATGCCCCGGGATGTGTCCATTTACCACCATCATCCTGCCGGTTTCGTTTCCTGTTGTGTGGTCGGCAATGCGCCACCAGGCCCCTATACGGTTACTGTTATCGTCGTTTAAGATATTTTGAACGGTGTACTCACCATCTTCCGGGGCATGAAACCATTTGGGATAACCGGGGGTTTGCACTTCATGTGACAGAGGCAAGACATATTGAAAATCCGGCACATTTTCGGGATATGGTTCGCTTGGTACTCCTGTATTTGCATCTTTGCCAGCAGCGAAACTTCCCATCGTTCCGTACTCGGCATCAACCAATAGATTATTAGGGCAAACTATAGCACAGCTGTCCATTATGGTTTCAATAGGTATATACTTCACCGGACCATTAAAAAAATTCTGCTCACTTAGGTTTTCTGAATCAACTGTAACCAGCAATGTGCTTGGTGTAACACAATCCAAATGTGTAGCCCCTGTGGGCGGGTTTGGTGCAAAATTTATCGGCGGCAAGACCGCATTTGTTTTTGGGGCGGGTAATGCTTCACCAAAATCCCCCGGAGATGGGATAGCGGTTTCTCCATACGCTTCAACTATCCAATAATCACCTTGTGGTACCTTGTGAAAGGCGTATTCGCCGTTATTGTTTGTTAATACAGCAAGCCGCTGGTAAGGCGCGATCATGCTTTGCAATACAACAGGCACGTTATCTATACCTTTTAATCCTTGAACATCCATAGTCCGTTGTCTATCAAAAAGCACGCGCCCAGTAATATTTATCATCTTCATTGTCCCCTTTCTATTTTCTTACAGGCCAATTTTTTGGCCCTTAAAATATGATATGCAAGATAAGCAGGAAATGTTTTTATGTGTAAGCCACAAAAAAACTCCAGCATTGGGGTTTAAATTAAATCCCAATGCTGGAGTTTTTTTGCCCTGTTTTTTCAAAAAAGCGGGCGGAGGTTTGGCTGGCGAAACCTCTGACGATATCATTACTTAGAATTCTTATTGCCTTTATTCGTTTTGTTCATGTCTGTTGCAAATTCTGTGCGGTTGGCGTTGTTGTTTGTTGTGTTGTTGTTTGTGTTTGCTTCCGCGTGTTGCTTTTTGTTGTTGTTTGTCATGCTGTTACCTCCCTTCGCGCCCGGTTGGGCTTTGGTAAGTAGCTTATTGTGTCGTAGGAATGGTTATATTATTGTCCGGGAAATGAAAAATATACATGCTTTGTGATATAATTCCAGAAAATATTTGGAGGTTGGTATGAAAATTAAATTTGGTTTGTACGGAAGCGGATGGCGGGCAGAGTTTTTCTTGCGGGTGGCTAAGCTACTGCCTGGCAGTTTCGAGATTGTGGGCCTGGTAACAAGAAGCGACGAGAAGGTCGCCAGGTTTACACAAGAGTTTGGCGTGAGATGTTACAAAACCCCGGAAGAAATGCTGACGGCGGCCAGCCCGGATTTTGTTGTGGTTAGCATTGCTGCTTCTGCCAATGTGGAAGTGTCGCTAAAGCTGCTGGGGATGGGTGTGCCGGTACTGCTGGAGACGCCTCCCGCCACCAGCTTAGAATCGCTTATACATTTTCACAAGTCACTGCCTGCGGGTGCAAAAATCCAGGTGGCAGAGCAGTATCCTTTCCAGCCTATGCATGCTGCAAGGTTGGCTTTTGTGGCCGGGGGTAAGCTTGGGCAAATCCAGCATACGCAGGTCTCTTATTCTCATGGCTATCATGCTGTAGCGCTTATAAGGCAGTACCTGGGCGTAGCCTATGAAAACGCCGAAATAACAGCCACGGCTTTCCCCGTAAATGTGGTAGGGGGGTACACCCGCGCCGGCGAGCCAACCCATGAAGCCATTTTGCAAAAAACACAGACTATAGCAGTGCTAAAATTCTCCAGCGGCAAAACAGGGATTGTAAACTTTGAAGGCGACCAGCATCGCTCTTGGGTGCGTTCTCACATAATACAAGTGAAGGGCGACCGGGGCGAAATATTTAACCATCAAATAAAATATCTACAAAATTTTAACACCCCGATAGAAACCAAACTAAAACGAAAAACCCTAGGCACAGACGATAACTTTGAAGGTGTAGACCTAAAAGGCATACAGGCAGACGGCGCATGGCAATATCGCAACCCACACACAGGCAGCCGCCTAGTGGATGACGAAATAGCCATAGCCCACCTGCTAGCCAACATGGCCAACTACACAAAAGGCGGCCAACCAGCTTATAGCTTAAACCAGGGCTTACAAGATATGTACCTAAGCTTGCTAATAGACCAGGCTGTGAAAGAGGGTAGGGCGGTTGTTAGTGAAACACAGGCTTGGTGTGAATAAAACTAGAGTTCTTCTGAAATGGCAAAAATGGTACCATACGGTACCATAATTTCAGTAAAATGGTACCGTATGGTACCATTTTTTTGCCTTTTCATCTACCTTCAAAAACAAAAAAGCCCATAAATTAGGGCTTTTTTGAAAAAAATTAACATATAGTGAAATATTAAAGTTTTTCACTTCTTTTGTAAACAAAATTTGCATTTTAGCCCCAACCACCACAAAAGCCCATAAATACAAGGTTTAGTGTTTGTAAATCCGGCCCGTGCCGTTAGCGTTGGTCTTTATCTGGTCAAGATTTTATGGCTGGGGCTAATTACATATATCATAAGTCACTACACATTATTACAAGTCAATCACACTTGCTATTGCCTCCATTGCACGAGTCTGTGCGCTTTCAAAAGCATGAGAGTAGATAGAAAGAGTGGTGGTAGCCGTA
>WQVK01000007.1 GCA_009784025.1 Defluviitaleaceae bacterium | reverse complement strand
TCCGACAGGCTATGTTCCCCTTGGCCTTTCGGTTGCGGGTAAGTCGGATAACCAGTTGGAGTTCTCTCTACTCCAATGCTCACATACGAGCGGTACTACAAAGCCCTTACGGGCGCCCCAGAGTTTTTGTCTATATCCTATCAGGCTGTTAGCAAATGGGAGAACGGTGTAACCGTGCCGGATTTGTATTTGATTCCTAAGCTTGCAGAGTATTTTGAAGTGACTATAGACGAACTTTTTGCGCCTAATATGAAGGGTTATAAAAACCGGGCGCAGCGGCTGCTGGCTATGTACGAGGGTGGCGGCCGCGATGAGGATTTCCACCGGGCAGATAGCGAATATACGAAGCTTTTTGCCGGCGGCCAGGTAGATGGGGAGGATATGCGACTTTATGGTGTGTTAAACGAGTATCGCGCCTATGCCTTGGCGGCCAAAGCGGAGGGGCTTTACCGCCAGGCAATTGCCGCAGGGGAAGATGCCCGGCCGCAGCTGCTGTACTTATTGTCAAAAACCAGCCGCAATGAAGAAAATATTGCCAGCCAGGAAGCGGCGCTAGAAGCCGCCCCGGATGATGTGCAAAATTGGCGGCTGCTGGCCAACGCCTATGAATACGCAAACCTGCCAGAAAAAGCCTTGGCCGTGGCAGAAGAAGGATTGACAAAGTTCCCAGGGGATGCAAGGCTGCTTGCCCAGTGTGGCGATTCATGTAGGCTGCTGAAGCAATATGATATGGCCATTGACTACCACGAAGCGGCCATAAAAAGCGACCCTGCCCAGTGCGGCAGCTATTATTCTATAGCCTTTATACACCAGGATACAGGCGCGCACCGCAAGGCCTTGGCGGCGTGGGAGCAGGTACGGGATTTTTGCACAGAGCGCGGCATGGATGTTGAAGCGCAATGGCCGATTAATAAGATTGCAAAGTTGCGGGAAATAGCTGGGGAGTAGGGCATAAGGCGCTGCTGTGCTGGTGTGCAAATGTGGGATGAATAAGCGCATTCTCTACGGTTAAAAACGTGATGATGCAGGGGTTTCACGGCCAGCCAAAAACGGAATGCGCAGGGCGTGATTACCGCAAAAGCCCCGAAGCCATACAAAAGACCATGTGCAACATAGCACATGGCCTATATATTTCCCATGAAATTAAATAATAAAGCGCACACCGCTAAGGATGGAAATAACGCCGCTCATGCTTTATTGTGTAGGAGTTAGGTGGTTTTGACATCAACGAGCGCAAACCGTTCACAAACTACAAGCATATCTTCTGAAAACACCATGTCATATTCCTCTAAATCCATCGTAAATGCAGTCTTGTGACCGTTCCACCAATACTCATAACTCAAATCACCTTCGCCTTCGGCAATTGCATGTTCGTGCGGAACTTTATTCATAGGCAATATTTGAACATCAACATTTTTTATAATTGCAACAGGTTCTTCATTGCTGTTCAAAAGGATACTGTATGAATCAATTGCAGGGATTTGTTCGTTTTCCAGTTCGTATAACACATATGCACTGCTTGTTGCTGTTTTCTTCCCTTCAATAACTAATTGTGCAAGTATGTCTGGGTCAAATCCAAATTGCTCAGCCTTTACAGATTTAGGCATTTCTTTTCCCTGCCAAAATTCGCTCCAATATTGATTAGCCTTCTCGTTCATTGCTAATTTACCTCCAGAAGTATATTTGCACATGTACCACAATCACTTTACACCCTACACAGCATACATCATAAGTTTTGGAAGTGTAGTAAGCAAAGCCTCTGGCGGTTTTTGTTCACTTCACCCGCCCCACATAGGCAATCGGCATCTCTACCCGCACGGTTTTCTTCGGGTCAACAATCTGGCATATGCGTACATCCCCTGCTAGCGATACCAGCATGGTTGCGTCTTCTGGGGTAAATCCTGCCTCGCGCTCCAGGTAGTTTACCATGTTGGCCACGGCCATATCTGCTGCCACGTTTAGGTCTGCGTCGGAGTATAGGGTCATCATATGGCTGCCGTTGCGAATCATCGGGGTTGGCAGCTTCTTGCCCTTGATTACATCTACGGTAACCAGCACCTGACCGGATACTTCCAGCCCGCTTACGCCAATTTCGCCGTCGGCCATTACTGCATGCAGGTCGCCCAGGGCCAGCAGCCCGCCGGGTACATTAACCGGCAGTAAAATGGTTGCGCCTTCCCGCACTTCTTTGCAGTCCATGTTGCCGCCGTGGGCATCTGGCGTGCCGCAGGAAATATCTTCGCCCCGGGGTGCTGTGCCAATCACGCCAACCATTTTGTTTAGTGGCAGCTTAATTTTGTCGGAAAAAATTGCCTTGCCGCCTTGTATGGGAATGATTTTGCTGGCCACCGCTTCCAGATGATTGCCCATCACGCCCATGCCCTTGCCGCAAAGCACTACGCCGCTATCGTCTACATCTATCCTGTCAATGCGCACTGCCAGTATATCCCCTGGCTCTGCGCCGTTTACATACACGGGCCCGGTGGCTGGGTTAACCCTATCCCAATCCAAGCTGCCAAACTCGTCGTTTTCGGATTTTATTTGCCCCTGTAGGGCATCCCATGTTTCAAACAAAAGCTGCTCGCCCGGGTTGGCATACTCTACAGGCTTGTTTTTGGCGCTCATGGAATAAATTACATTTTCTCGTGAAATTGTTTTCATTTTAGCCTCCGTTTTTTTGAACCGCAGGGCTCTGCCCTTGCACCCCGCAAGGGGATATATCCCCTTGACCCCTGTTTTTTGGAATCAACTAATTACAAACTGTAATTAGTTGATTTTGGTTGCGAGACGAATCTGGTTAAAAAATGAACCCTCTTACCTGTGGCAGAAGCAACAAAACCACTGCAACATTAAGGATAAGCGCAACAGGAACAAGGATTTTAAACTTCCAATGCTTGGTTTTGTGCCGGAAGAAGCTCATTGCTAAAAACGCCCCGAGGCCACCCATTAAAAATGCACAACCCACCAATGTGGCCTCACTTATGCGCCAGGCGTTTTTCTTGGCCTTTAGTTTGTCCAGGCCATAAAGCCCAAAAACAACCACATTCCACAAAACCAACGCCGCCGCCACGATAATATAAATATTCACTATGTAGCCTCCTTTTTGTTTGCTATAGTGAAATAATTCGAAAACGGTCTCGCCTGTCGCGTCAAAAACGCCTGAAACGCCTTATCTCGGCGTTTTAGGTGCCGCTCTGGCGAGACCGTTTCTCATTTATTTTACTGTAGTATGTGACAGTATACTATAATTTTGTCAATTTTGGTATAATATAGCGAAATAAATAAGAATCAGTCTTACCAAGGCGTTTTGAGCCTTTTCGCAGCGGCAGGCGAGGCTGGTTTCGAATTTTTTATCAAAAGCAAAAGTGAGGTAAATATGTACACAAAACAAAATCTAAAGTCCAATTTGGCTGCCATAGGCATAAACCCAAAAGGCACCCTTAAAGTCCACAGTTCTTACAAGGCCATAGGCGAGGTAGAAGGCCGTGCAGGCACGGTGCTGGCCGCCCTTATGGAATACATGCAAGACGGCCTGCTGGTGCTGCCAAGCCACACCTGGAGCAATGTCAACACCCGCAACCCGGTGATGGATGCTTTGCACACGCCAACCTGCGTGGGTATTATCACAGAGTTGTTTCGCAAGATGGAAGGGGTGCATCGTTCGCTGCATCCCACCCATTCTGTATGTGCTTACGGCCAAGATGCCAAAAGCTTCATCTACGGCGAAGAAAACGCCACATCACCCTGCCCAGAAGGCGGCGTGTACCACAAGCTATGGCAACGCAATGCCCAAATCCTGCTGATAGGCGTGAACTTTACCACCAACACCTTCATCCACGGCATGGAAGAATGGGATGGCGCAGTGGACACAATAAAAAAAGAGCCCGAAAGCTACTATGTAATCACCCCAGAAGGCCAGCGCCTGCACAGCCCGCAGCATAGGCATTGTGCCCGCATAGGCTCGGCCACCTTCAGCAAGCTAGAACCCGAGGCAATGCAAGCGGGCATACTAACCCTAGGTAAATTCGGCAACGCCACAACCAGGCTAATGCAAGCTCGCCCCCTGCGCACGCTGGTAGCCAACCACCTAACCCGCGACCCAAACTACCTAAACCAATACTAAGCCTTCTCAAATGCGGCCTTAATACATTCAAATGTCTCTTCACTGATATTATGTTCAACCTTGCAGGCATCAATATAAGCCTGCTGTTCGCTTACCCCAATAGCCATAAGTATTTTAATCAAAAGCTGATGCCTGTCATGTATTCGCCGGGCAATTTCCTCGCCCTTCTCTGTCAAATAAATATACCGTTTATCATCAAAAATAATATATCCATTATCCCGAAACTGCTTCATTTGAATACTAATAGTAGGTTTAGTAAACCCCATAAACTTAGCAACATCCACAGACTTAACCTTACCCAGCTTTTCCCTAAGCACCAAAATACTCTCCAAATAATCCTCCGCAGAAGCCCGAATAACCATAACATCACCTCCTTACGGGTATTGTAGACGTAAAGTGGGAATAAGTCAAAACTGTGGGCTTCGCCCCAGGATGCTCGCCTAAGCATCCTGGGGCGAAGCCCACGGTCTTAGCTCAATGCCTGTTTCACGCTACATATTGCGTTATGGTCTGCAGCGGGGGAGGTTGCGTAGTAGCCTTTTTGCTCGGCTATTCTGTATAAGTCGTATTGGAATTTTTCGTCGCCGTCGCGCATTTGCTGGAATGTTTGGCGTAGGGTAGGGTTGGCTGTTTCACTGATGAAGGTTGCGTAGCAGCTAAGGCTGGATTTTACGCCGCCCAGAACGTCTAGCACTATTTCTTTTTCTTGCATCATGGTTTCACTCCTTTTGGTGGTTTTGGGTTAGGTGGCTACAGCATTTGTAGTAGGTTTTGTGCTGCTTGTTTTGCTTGGGTGCTGGCTGTGGTGAACATTTGTTTAAGCTGCGGGTCTTGCACTTGGCCGGCGTATGTGCCCAGCTTGCTGGCGGTCATGTTGTGGGCGGATACCACTTCGCGAATCCAGTTTAGTTCAGATTGTTTTAGCCCTTGCATTCTGCTGCCCCTTTCCAGTTGGAATAATTTTCTTTACAGATATTATTCTTGGCCTAAAACAGAAAATTATACATACTTTGTAAAAAAACTATGCACTTGACTAATGGCGTTTTCCGGGGTAAATTGTCTAAGACAAAGTCAATTGCCGAGGGGGCAATCAATGCCACCGGCTATAAACATGCGGGCGAAGCATTTTCCATGCGAAAAACTGCGGCCGCAACTAATACACATACTTGAGGTTGCATAAATGACAAAAAATGTACAAGCTAATTTTGAAAAAGCCTTCGGCAATGGCGATGGCGAGACAAGAATTTTCTTTGCCCCTGGTAGGGTCAACCTGATTGGCGAGCATGTTGACTACAGCGGGGGGCTTGTGTTGCCATGTGCAATTGGCATAGGTACTTATGGCGTAATACGTCGGCGTAAGGATGATATGATTCTGTTGGCCAGCGGCAATAACCCGCTAAAGCCCGTGCTAGACTTAAACACCCTAGGCAACGATCCCATACATGGCTGGGGCAATTACCCCAAGGCTGTGGCCAGGCTTATTATGAAGAAGGGGTACGCGCTTGGGGGTTTTGAGCTATATGTGGAAGGTAATATGCCAAGCGGGGCAGGGCTAAGCTCTTCTGCTAGCCTTACTAGCCTGGTGGCATTTACGCTAAACGAGGTTTTTGGCCTGGGTATTGACCCCATCACAAGGGTGAGAATCTGCCAAGATGCAGAGGCCATGAATGGCGTAAACTGCGGCGTGATGGATCCCTTCGCATGCACCTTGGGCAAAAAAGACCATGGCATCTTGCTGGATTGCAGCAGCCTAAAATATGAATATATTCCTCTAAACCTTGGGGATTATCGCATTATGCTGGCCAACACAAACAAACGCCGCAGCCTGGCAGATTCTAAATATAACGAGCGCCGGGCAGAATGTGAGGCCGCAGTGCTAATGCTAAGGAAAGCCGTGGACATAGGCAACCTCTGCGAGCTTGCGCCACATGTATTTGAGCAGCATAAGCATATAATAAAGGATGAAACGGTGATTCGCCGTGCTACTCACGCTGTTTACGAAAACCAGCGCACAAAAGATACCGCCGCAGCCCTGCATAATAACGAGCTGCAAAAGCTTCCGCAGCTGCTAATGGCTTCCCATGAATCACTACGGGATAATTATGAAGTGGTGGGGGCAGAGCTTGAAGCCATGGTGCAAGCTACGGTGGCGTTTTCTGAGGGTCTGCTGGGTACACGTATGACTGGCGCTGGCTTTGGTGGTTGCACAGTAAGCCTGCTGCATAAGGATTATATTGAAGATTTTACGGCAAAAGTTGGGGCGGCGTACAATGCGAAAACTGGCTTGCAGCCGGACTTCTACGTAGTAAGCCCATGGGATGGAGTAAAGGAATGTCAGTTCTAGTAATAGGCGGGGCGGGATATGTAGGCAGCCATATGGTGGCGGCCTTGGCAGAAAAAGGCGTAAACACAGTAGTGCTAGACAACCTAGAAAAAGGCCATAGGGAAGCGGTATGGCCAGGCGCAAAGCTGTATGTGGGCGATATGCGGGATGCAGGGCTTATGGCGCAGATGTTTAGCCAGGAAAAAATAAGCACCGTGGTGCATTTTGCCGCGTATTCCTTGGTGGCAGAAAGCATGGCTAACCCCCATAAATATTACGATAACAATGTAAGCGGCACATTAGCATTGCTGAAGAGTATGCAAGAACATAATGTAGGCAAAATTGTATTTTCGTCCACGGCGGCAGTGTACGGCATGCCAGATGAAACACCAATAATGGAAACCGCACCAGAGCGGCCAATAAACCCCTACGGTGAAAGCAAACTAGCCGTAGAACGGATGCTAAAATGGTTCGACCAAGCCCATGGCATAAAATACATGGCGCTGCGGTACTTTAATGTGGCCGGCGCCCACGAAAGCGGCAAAATAGGCGAGGACCATAACCCAGAAACCCATCTGATACCCCTAGTGCTGCAAACCGCCGCAGGCAAGCGCGAAGCCCTAGACATATACGGCAGCGATTACCCCACGGCAGACGGCACCTGCATAAGGGATTATATCCATGCCATGGACTTGGCCGATGCCCATATATTGGCGATGCAAGCTCTGGAAAACGGCGGCAATTCTGCAGTGTACAACCTAGGCAGCGGTAGCGGCTTCTCCAACTTGCAAATAGTAGAAGCGGCAAAAAAAATAACCGGCGTGGATTTTAAAGTAAATATAAAAGCCCGCCGCCCCGGAGACCCGCCAACCCTAATAGCCTCATCTGAAAAAATAAAGCAAGAACTAGGCTGGCGCCCAACCCGCACCAATATAGAAACCATAATATCCACAGCATGGAGATGGCATAAAAACAACCCCAACGGGTTCGTAAAATAAAATCCAGTTGGTCGGAAAATCCGACCAACTGGATTAACAACTTTGTATAACGAGCAAAAAAATAAAATCAAAGTTTTTGGTCAAACTTTTTTCAAAAAGTTTGTGGGTGTGGGCAAAGCCTACGGTTTAAATAAAAAAAGGAGATGTTCAAAATGAAAAAAATCGTTACTTTTGGTGAAATTATGTTAAGGCTTGCGCCTGCGGGGTACGAGAGGTTTACTCAGGTGGGTGCGCTTGGCGCTACTTATGGTGGCGGCGAGGCTAATGTGGCTGTTAGTTTGGCCAATTATGGGCTGGATGCGACCTTTGTAACTAAGCTGCCGGCCCATGATATAGGGCAATGCGCGGTTAATTCGCTGCGGCAGTTTGGGGTGGATACTTCAAAGATTGTGCGTGGCGGCGATAGAGTAGGTATATACTTTTTGGAAAAAGGCAGCAACCAGCGGGCTTCTAAGGTGATTTACGACAGGGCAAATTCTGCCATTGCTACCGCCAGCCCTGGCGATTTCGATTGGAACAAAATTTTTGACGGCGTGGATTGGTTTCATTTTACGGGCATAACCCCGGCGCTGGGCGCAACCGTGGCAGATATCTGCCTAGATGCCCTGAAGGCCGCCAAGGCAAAAGGCTTAACCACAAGCTGCGACCTAAACTACCGCAAAAACCTATGGACAAAGGCCGAAGCCAAAGAAACCATGACAAAACTAATGCCATATGTAGACCTTTGCATAGCCAACGAAGAAGACGCCTCCGATGTTTTTGGCATAACCTCTGAAGGCACAGATGTAACCAGTGGTCACCTAAACCACGACGGCTACAAATCTGTAGCAGACCAATTAGTGAAAAAATTTGGTACAAAACATGTGGCAATAACCCTGCGGGAATCACATTCTGCCAACCATAACGATTGGTCTGCCATGTTGTACGATGGCAAAGATGCCTACTTTAGCAAAAAGTACCAAATTAAAAACATAGTAGACAGAGTAGGCGGCGGCGACAGCTTTGGCGGCGGGCTGATTTATAGCTTCCTTACCGGGGCAGATTTGCAGGCATCGCTGGAATTTGCCGTGGCAGCAAGCTGCCTAAAGCATACGATAGAGGGCGACTTTAACCTGGTTAGCGTAGCAGAAGTAAAGGCGCTGCTGGGCGGCGATGGCAGCGGTAGGGTGCAGAGGTAGTTATAGAATAGGGGGACCACAAATGAAGAAGAAACTATTGTTAATGACTTTAGTGGCGGCCTTACTTATGGCTGTTTTGGCTGTGGTCGCTTATGCAGCTCCAAGAGTTCGGCTGGATGGCCGGTATGTAGATGTGACCCCGGTAATAGTTGACGGGCGTACATTATTGCCAGCTCGCAATGTTGTAGAAATGCTGGGCGGCGAAGTTGGTTGGGATGGCGAGTTGCGGCAAGTGACGATTATTCATGGCAACACGAATGTGCTGCTTACCATTGATAACCCAACTGCTTATGTAAATGGCAATGTCACGGTGCTAGATGTTCCGCCGCAAATAATTAATGATAGCACAAAAATCCCGTTACGATTTGTTGCAGAAGCTTTAGGTGTTGAGGTTGATTTTGTTGATGGCGTGATAGTTATTGCAGCTGCAATGCAGGGAGCGCCAGTTGCTGTGCCGGCGCCAACACCAGAGCCAGTACCATCAGCACCACCCACGCCAGAGCCAATATCCATATCATCACCAACACCTATATCAGAACCAGCACAAAATGCTACTGGGGTTGATTTGCAGAGAACGGTATGGCTGCCTCAGACAAGGAATGATATATACCATTCAATAAATGATTGTGGCAGAATGAATCCTGACAGAGCTACCGCTATAACACGCGAACAAGCACATAGAAGAGTGTATCGAGCGTGTGAGAGGTGTTGGTGAAATTCTATTCGCAGATCGCTGTATAGTGAATGGTCGCACATCGGTTACAAACAATACAATTTATTTTGAACGCATAGATGGGTTGAAAATTGCTAACGGGAAAGTTTAAAGAATAAAACCGCCAGAGGCTTTGCCCGGCACATCTCCACCAGCTTTTTTGAAAGCAGGCAGAGGTGTACCAGGCGAAGCCTCTGGCGGTTTTTATGCTGCTAATTCTCTGCCAGCACCTCGATTATCTTTGTATATATCTTCCCGGCGTTGGCTTTCCAGTTGGATTGGATTAGTTTGGCTTGTTCTCTGGTGGCTACGGATATGGATAGTTCTAGTAGGGCGCGCTGGTCTTCGTATACGCCGCATTTTACTTTAAATTCTTCGGCGCTGGCGTCGTGGAAGTAGTTGGCTGTGCTTTCGTAGTCGCGTTTTATTTTGCCGCGGTTGTCGTCTATATATTGGTTTATAAGTTGGCGTACATGTTTTGGGATATGGCTTTCGAAAAATTCCAGGGTGGTTAGGCCTTCGGTGGATATGAAGTAGCGGGTGGTGTTTTCGTCTTGGGCGGCTACTTCGTTTTCGGCTTCTAGCAGGCCGGCTTCTACCATGGTGAAGAGGGTTTCTTCCATGGTGTAGTATGACATCAGTTCTTTTTGTATGATGAAATCTGTGATTTGCGCCCTTGTCATGGGCAGTTCTAGGCGGTTTATCAGGTACAGCAGCAGCAGTTTGTTTTCAACATCTTTGTACTCTATTTGAATGGGCACGGGCTCACCCCTTTACAGAAATTTGTGGCGCGGTAAGGATTACGCGATTGTCTGCGTCCATTTGAATTTGCATACGGTTGCCGTCTAGCCCCATTTTGTCTAGGAATTCTCGTGGAATTTGCAGGCGGCCAGCCCGGTCTAACACGGCTAGTTCTACTTGCGCGCCCGTGGCAGAGAAACCCTCGATGCCGGCGAGCTTGTCGCTGTAGCTCATTAGGAATTCGCTGGAGGTTTTCCCGTCGCGGATGGCCACTACCCGTTCTACTTTTTTGGAAATTTCCCGGTCGTGGGTTACTATTACAATTGTGGTGCCAAGCTCTTTGTTTACGGTGCGGAACATGTCTAGAATCACGTCGGAAGTGCGGGAATCTACGCTGCCGGTGGGTTCGTCTGCCAGCAGCACAGATGGATAGTTGGCCAGTGAAAGTGCGATGGCCACCCGCTGCTGCTCGCCGCCGGAAAGTTGGCTTAGCTTATGTTTTGCCCTAGCACCTATGCCTGTAAGCTCCAGAAGCTCGCGCGCGCGGGCTTTTTTGTTTTTTATTTTGCCAGTGTTGTTAAACTGCATTGGCATCATTACGTTTTCTATTGCGGTAAGGTAGGGGATTAGGTTGCGGGCATTGTTTTGCCAGATGAAGCCTACGGTCACGGTTTTGTAGTCTACCAGATCCTTTTCTTTCATTTTGAAAAGGTCTTTGCCGTCTACAAAAAGCCGCCCTGCGCTGGGGCGGTCTAGGCCGCCAATCATGTTAAGCAAGGTGGATTTACCGCTGCCAGAGTTGCCGATGATGGCCATTACCTCGCCGCGCTCTATGGTGAGGTCTAGCCCTTGCAGGGCCATTACCTCTAAATCTTTGGTTTTGTAGATTTTCACCAAGCTTTCTGCAATGATTGCGTACTTGTTAAAGTCAACTTCTGGTGCTGTGGTTTCCATTAGATTTCCTCCTTGCTAAGGCCTACGGCCAGGGCGATTATTCTGCCGGGGAAGCGGCTTATATACCGGTTGTAGCTGCTAATATTGTTGTCTTGCTGGGTAAAAATCTCATCTAACTTTGCCTCAATTGCCGTGGCCTCGTTGGCTTCGCCGGCATCTAAGTGGTCTAGCCTGGCTTCCTGAAGCTGGTAGATTGTGGCGGCGGCATCGTCTATGGGCGCGCGGCGGGCAATCAGCTGTTTATGGGCGTACAAAGCCGCCAGGCATAACAAAATGACCAAAACCGCAACAGCCCATATTAGAAAATTCACAGGCCTATACCTTCGCAGGCTTGGCGCATTGCCTGGATATGCGCGGGTTCTGTACCGCAGCAACCACCAAGAATACCTATGCCGGCCAGGGCAATTTCTTTCATGGTGGCGGCAAAACTTTGAGGGGCTACATTGTATGTGGTGATACCGCCAGATATTTCTGGCAGCCCGGCATTTGGCTGTAAAATGGTGGGCAAGGTGGTTAGGCTGGCCAGTTCCTTGGCCAGGGCGATGTAAGACTCTGGCCCAAAGCCACAGTTCATGCCAATTGCATCCACCCCATGGGCAGTTAAAGATTCCACCATTGCCGCAATGCTTGTACCGTACATTGTGCGGCCTTTTTCTGTAAAGCTCATGGTGGCAAACACAGGCAAGCCAGTGCTTTTGGCGGCTTTAACCGCCAGTTCCATCTCGGCCAAATCCATCATGGTTTCGATTATTATAAGGTCTGCGCAGCAGGCAGCCCCGGCCTTGGCCGAAGCTTCAAAAATAGCCGCACATTCACTGGCAGGCGTATCCCCATAAGGCTCTAACAGCAGCCCCGTTGGGCCCATATCCAAAGCAACAAGCTTGCCGGCAGCCCTAGCCGCTGCCACCGCAGCCCTAATCATGGCTTCAAAATTATCAAATTTATGCCCATAGGCACTAAAAGTATTAGCCGTGATAACATCCGCCCCGGCAGCCGCATATTCCCTATGAATATCTGCCACTAAGCCCGGCGCATCAATATTAGCAAGGGCAGTATCCCCGCGATAACCCTTCTTATGCAGCATAGTGCCCATGCCGCCATCAATAAAAATACGCTTGCTAAAATCCATTTAGATGCTCCTTTGTTTTGCCACACATAAACTTTAAAATAGAATTGTGGTACCATACGGTACCATTTTTCGGGTGAAATGGTACCATACGGTACCACTTTTGGAACAAAAAACAGCCTTTCCCTATGCTGCTACCCAAGAAAAGTCGCTAAACAAGCCACTTTTGCAAAAATAAAATTATCAAAGTTTTTTTGCTTCTTTTTTTCCAAAAAAAGAAGGGGGTGTCGGGGCGAAGCCCTGACGGTTTCATATACTCTTCGGCCCACAAAAAGCCGCAGCAACTTCCTGGGTGGTTAAGTGACGCCATTGGCCTCGTTTTAGGTTGGTAAGCTTTACTTCGCCTATTTGTACGCGCTTTAGGCTTAGTACGGGGTGGCCTATTGCTTCGCACATTTTGCGTATTTGGCGGTTGCGGCCTTCATGTAGCACTATGCGTAATTTTGCGCGGTTTGGAGGTTCTTCGGCTTCTAGTTTTGCTTCGCAAGGGGCGGTTTTTTTGCCGTCTATTGTTATGCCGTTGCGGAAGGCGTTTAGGGCTTCTGGCGAGGGGATGCCCTTAATCAGGGCTACGTAGGTTTTTTTTGATTCAAATTTTGGGTGGGTTAGGGTTTGTGTCCATTCGCCGTCGTTGGTGAGGAAAATCAGGCCGCTAGAGTCGTAATCTAGCCGCCCTACAGGGTACAGCCGGCTGCCTTCGGGCACGTAGTCTAGCACTGTTGGGCGGCCAAACTGGTCTGCCGCTGTGGTTACAACCCCTTCTGGCTTATGCAGCATGATATATATTTTTTGCTGAACATCAGGAGCTACGGTTTTGCCGTCTAATGTCACGCTGTCTGCTGCGGGGTCTGCCTTTGCACCAAGCTCTGTTACAACTTGGCCGTTAACGGCTACCCGCCCGGCCTGTATAAGCTCCTCGGCTTTTCTTCTGGAACATGCCCCGCCGGCGCTAAGCCATTTTTGTAATCTAATCATGCAGCCGCCATCCTTTTTCAAAAAATCTAATCATTTTATTGTAACAGAAATGTTAGACATAGTACAAGATTGAATCTTGTGGCTGTGGTATAGTAAAAACAGGGCTAAAACCGTGGGGTTTCGCCTAGGCATCCCCTTCTTTTTTGAAAAAATCAAAAAACTCTAATGTTGGAAATAAAAGTTAGACAAAGTTGTAATATTTTTGCTCGTGTTGGGTTTTATAGTTGAGAACATAGATGAAGGGTTTGGTGTTTCCATGAGCAAGAAGAGAAAAATTATGATTGCGATAACCGTTGCGGCGGTATTGTTGGCTAGTGTGCCGGTTTATTTGTTTGTGGATAGGGGTGGCGGGGATGACCGCCCGCCAGGGCAGCTGCTGCGGGAGATGCAGCCGCTAAGCCCCATCTCGTTAGATTATTCTGTTAGCCTAGCCACGCCAGATTTATTGGGGATTAGCATCACGCCCCTGGCGGCTACGGCTACAGGTGTGGCCGTGGATTCTGCCTTTTTAATTGAATCGGAAGAGAATCAGCTAACCGAGGCGCATATAATGGCGTCGCTAAGCTTACGCAGTGGCGAGGCTTTTACATTAGAGCCCACGGCTGGCAATGCCTTTACATTGCGCATGGACGCGCCCTTGGAAAATAATCGTGTGTACAATTTCATCTACCAGCCACCCGGAAGGACGGCCGCTTCCCATGCCTTCCAAACAGAGGATATCTTCCGCATAGCCTCCACCTCGCCGGCAGATGCCACCCATAATATCCCTGTAGATGCAGGGGTAGAGGTGACTTTTACCCGGCCGCTGGATGGGGATTTTTCGCAGCATTTTAGCATTTACCCTAGGGTAGATGGGCGGTTCTTGCAGCGCGACAATATTCATATTTTTGCGCCAAATGTTAATTTAGAATTTGGCACGGTATATACTGTTACTGTTAGTGGTGGCTTAGCCAGCGCTTGTGGCAGCGTGATAGACGATGATGTTATCTTCCAATTTGTAACCGGCTGGGGGCAAGGCCGCCAGCGTGAATTTTGGGTAGATGGCGGAACGTATCGCAACTTTTTACCCTGGAATGAAATTTTTATCCCCATAGGGCTGGATTGGAACTTTACCCAGCGTGAGTACAATGTACGCATTTACAACATCCCAACTCACTATGATTTTATCAACTTCGCCAACCCAGGCAGCCTGGTTGAGGATATGACCTTGGAGTTAACCACCATAGATGGAGATTTTTCACAGTTCCATTACCTCTTCCTTGGCCAAACTTTGCCAGAAGGCCTGTATATTGCCCGCATCCGTTCCACCAACGAGACTGTGGCCGCTACTGCAGATTTATTTATACAGGTGTCGCCTCTGGCCGTGTATTCCTTGGCTATTGGCGGGGATTTGCTGCTTTGGGTAAATGACGCCGCCACAGGCGAGCCCGCCGCAGGCGCTACCATTACAGCAGACGGCCAAAACGCCACCACAAACAGCGATGGCATTGCCATAATCCAAACTGCGGAGAATCCTTCCGCCACAGTAATAATCCAGTATGGCCAGCATCAATTTGTGTACGCAAAACAGACTTTTGGCCGGGATAACCTGCTGCCCCGGGATAAATTCCTTTCATATATGTACACAGACCGCCCAAGATACCGCCCAGATGACCTGGTTGATGTTTTTGGCGTGATAATGCCACTGCCAGGCCACAACCACGACCCGGCAGATGTGTTTACCCTACAAATTGGCAACATGCAAGAAATCCCCATCATCCTTGACCGTTTTAACAGTTTTGCTAAGCGTGTGCCAGTTAGCGGTATGTTTGGCCATGCAGATATTACGGTGCTGGTTAATGGCGAACGCTTGATGTCTGCATGGGTGGAATTTGTGGACTATACTAATTTAGACCTGGTGCTTGAGGGCCAGTTAGATAGGCTTGCGTATTTTATAGGGGATACGGTGGATGTTAAGTTAACCGCCACCAATTTTGTGGGTATGCCTGTGGAAGATATCCGTTTTACTGGCGGTGTTTCTGGGATAATGTCCAACCTACGCACCGGCGAAGATGGTATAGCCCAGGCAGAAATGGTGCTATCGCCAATAAACTTTGGCTGGAGCGAGGGCTGGGAGCCGATTTGGCATTCAGCATGGTTTAACACTGCTGGAGATGTGCATCAATCGCAAAATATTGATATTCCGCTAATTGTGGCACCGCGGGATATAATGATGGAGCATGAATTTGACGGAGAAACTGCCACCCTTACAGCCAGCGAAGTAGTGCTCGGCCGCCTAAACAGCGGCGAGTTAAACTTGCGGCGTTGGGATTTTATAAACCTAGATTATATCCGTGGCAACCCAGTGGATATAGACTTTACCATGCAAATAACCCGCCACACCACCGTGCGTACTCTGCGCCACCAGCGATACGACCATATTAACCGCCGCAACATAAATATTTACGATTTTAACACCATCAGCAGCGCGTACCGTAGAATAGAAGGCCGCACAGAAGGCGGCATGGCCACCATAACAGGGTTGCCAACATCTGACGACCCGTTAATCCGCTACACAATTGAAGTGTTCTACGCAGACAATGCGGGCCGACCCACCACCGTTTGGCTTATGGATAACCGCTGGTGGCATTTCCAAAATGAATCTGAAATACGAAGCTTTAGTATGATGATGGAAGACAGCAGCCTTGGCATTGGCCAAAGTACTACGGTTAGCCTTGTGGAAGGCGACGTGTTCTGGGGCCCGTGGATGATGCAACAGGATATGCCAGAGACAGAAACACCAGAGGGGCGTTTCCTTGTGGTGACGGCGCGTGAAGGCGTGATTTCTGCCGCTGTGGGCGACCCTGCTGGGGTTGACGTTACCTTTACAGAAGACGCAATAAGCAATGCGTTTGTTTTTGGGGCTTTCTTTGATGGGGAGTTTATTTTCCAGGCTAGCCGTATGCTTTCATTGCATTTTGATTATAGTGACCGGGAACTGGGTATTTTGCTAGAGTTTGACCAAGAGAGTTATCGCCCTGGCGACGAGGTTACCCTTACCATAAGCACCACCCGGCCAGGTGCCCAGTTGCTGGTTAGCGTGGTAGATGAATCTGCCATTGTTCCTAGCTGGTGGGGCAACCATGATGCGGATTTTTTGCATAGGTTTTATATGAGCGCCCAGCGGTTTATATGGGGCGGGCGCTTTGGTGGCGGTAGTTTTGTGGAATTTGTTTCACATATGCAATTTGTAGTGGGCGGCGCCCTGTATGGGCTGGCAATGGCCGAAAGCCGTGATGCTTTGGTGGGGGGCAATGCGGCATGGCGTTCTGGTGATGCTAATGTAATGTTTGATTCTGCCGAAGCTCCTGCTGTTGCCATGGCGGCCGGCATGTTTGAAGCCATGGGCTTCGATTTCCGGGAAGATTTTACAGACAACCCGGTGTTCGAGCTGGTGCAAACCGGGACTGGCAGCACAGCCACCCTTACGTTCACCTTGCCGGACCAGATTACCGCATGGCGAGTGGTGGCCATTGGCATAACCGAAGATGGTTTTGCTGGGGATACCAGCCGCGAAATCCCATCATACCTGGATTTTTTTGTGGATTTACTGCTTACGCCAGAATATATTTTGGGTGACGAAATTGCTGCCTTAGCCACCGCAACAGGCACAGGCGGCGATGATGTGACATTCGCCTTCCGGGTGATGGATGCCAACGATACCGTGCTTTATGAATGGGCTACCACCGCAGCTGGCCGGGCAGAATTTAACGCCGGGCAGCTTGGGCTGGGCGAGTATACCATGCAAGTGCTGGCGACTTTTGGGGATTTGTACGATGCAATGTTGCTGCCATTTACCGTGGTGGAAAATGCGCTTATTATCCCAGCCAGGGCAGAGTTTGAAATAGCTGACGGGGCAGATTTATCTGGGCTTAGCGCCCTTGCCCTGCGCGATATGCCCGTGCATGTTACTTTCACCAATGCAAACATAGGCCCAATCATGCGTATTTTGCATGGCGCATGGTCTTGGAGGCCTTTCCGCACAGATAATATTGCCGCAGAGGCTTTTGCCGGATATTTCTTTGGTGGCGAGCTGGACGTGGACAGCGTGCGCAGCCGGGTTCATTCCCAGGACGGCGGCATTGCGCAGCTTGTTTACGAACAGTCAGATTTCTTCTACACTGCGCGTTTTGCTGCCAGCTTCCCAGAATTTGTTAACCGCGACAGGATTATCGCCTATGTAAACACCACCCTAGAATTTGATAACATGGCTATGGCAGGTGCGTCTGTTAGGTCTGCTTGGCCACCGCTGCCGCCGCCAACCCAGGTTTCCCCCGCAAGATACGCTGCCGGGCTGCTTGCCCTTGCAGCAATGGGCGAGCCAGTGCTTATACGGGCGCAAAACTTTGCCAAAACCATCCCTGCAGAAGATTATATCGCCAGGCTGTACATGGCCATGGCGCTGGTAGTGCTGGGTGATGATGTGGGTGCAGCAGTGGCGACAATTGGCATACCGCAGCAATTTGGCGACGAAACCCCGCCCACAGACCGAGAATACAAAAACACCTTATGGCTGTTTATAAACACCACAATAAACCCACAGGCAGCCTGGTCGCATTTAAACAGCGGACGCCGCAACCGCCTTGTTAGCGATGTGCCAGAACGCATCAACTTTGTGCGCAGTGTGATGATGACCGGTGGAACGATATCTGAAATAAGCTACAGCCTAAACGGCCAAACAAACAATATTACCTTAGAAAACTTCGACCGCCACAACCTGCATATTACCCGCGGCCAATTTGAAGCCTTAGATATAACCCATATAAGCGGCGAAACCACCATGCATGTAAACTTCTACGCCCAAGACGCTAGCAACTGGGACGAAACCCACCGCAGAATAGAGCTGCGCCGTGAAATCGTACCACTAGGCGACAGATACCGTGTAGACTTCCAAATTAACCTGCCGCCAGACGCCAGAGGTTTCTTTACAATCCATGACCGCCTGCCAAGTAATATGCGCTTCCTGCCCTCCCGCCGCAACTGGAATAGTAGCAGCCGCCACCACGCCAGCCACGTACAAGGCCAGCTAGTAGACATAGGCTTTTGGGTAGACCCAGAAGGCCCGTTTTCCTTGCGCGTGGGCTACTATGCCATGTCATTATTCGAAGCCGAGATGATGCTAAGCGCAGCCTACGTAACAAACTGGAGCATAGATGGGCATATATGGGGGCGCACAGAGTAGGGGTTATATTTTTGGATGAAATGGCTGTACAAATGTGAACGAATTGTCACATTTGTACAGCCATATTTTTTTGAAATTGACGAGAATTTATAAAACAGCGAATTTGTGGGCTTTTTTACAGGAGGCATATTGAAAAACGGGTGATTTTTACAAAAAAATGGTGCCATGCGGTACCATTTTCCATAAATTATGGTACCGTATGGTACCATTTTTTTTGAGTTGCGATACTGTTTGTCGTTAAAGGTCTCGAAATCAAATTGTGGGGGATGTGGCAGGCGAAGCCTATTGCGGTTTAATTGCTTCCGGCCATTTTAACCAAATATTCTACATACCTGTGGATACTCGCCATGAATTTGTTGTGGTCTAGTTCACCGCTGGCTATACGGGTTAGGCCGCGCTCCCATTTGCCTGTGGTTTCGGGTTGGCGCATTTCTGGTGGGACTATGCTTATTAGGCGGATGCCTTTTTCTGTTGGGGTTAGGTTCTTTTTTTTGCGCTCTACGTAGCCGGAAGAGATTATTTTTTCTATCATGGCGGCTCGGGTGGCGGGCGTGCCCAGGCCGGAGGATTTTAGAGCTTCTTTTAGTTCCTCGTCGTCTACGAAGCGGCCTGCGTTTTCCATGGCAGATAGTAGGGTGGCTTCGGTGTAGGGTTTTGGGGGCTGGGTTTTTTTGTGGGTGGTTTTTACGTCTGTTGTGGTTACTTCGTCGCCCTCAAGTAGCAGCGGGATTGGGTTGTCATCTGTGGCTTTGGTTTTTTCGTGGGCGTATAGCAGCGTCCAGCCGGGTTGCTTGTCCATGCGGCCGCGGGTGCGGAAGTTTTCTTCATCTATGGTGGTTATCATGGTGGTTACATCGTAGATATGGGGCGGGAGGAAGGCCGCTATAAAATTGCGCAGGATACGGTCATACACGGCTTTTTCGTCTGCTGTTAGCGCGCCCGTGGGCTGCTTGCCAGTTGGGATGATTGCGTGATGGTCTGTGACTTTTGCGTCGTTTATTATGCGGCTACCAGTGGGCAGCTTTGGCAGCTGCAAAAGCTGCTGCGCAAAGGCATTGTACGGCTCTGCGGTGATGCTTTGCAGGGTGGGGGTTAGCTTTGGTTCTATGTCGCGGCTTAGGTAGCGGCTATCTGTGCGGGGGTAGGTGATTAGCTTATGTTTTTCGTATAGGGATTGGGCGGTGGTTAGGGTCTTCTGGGCAGAAAAACCCAGCTTGCGGTTGCATTCCCGCTGCAGCTCTGTGAGGTCGAAGAGCTGGGGCGGTAGGTTGCGTTTCTCTTCGGTTTCTAGCTTGGTTACTATGCCCGGCTTGCCCTGCACTTTTGCGGCTATGGCTTCGGCTTCTTCTTTGCTGTGGACACGGTCCTCCCCTTCTGCGTTTATGCGGATGCCCTGGTATTCTTCGTTTTCTTTTTGGAAAGTCGCCTCAATTTCCCAATAATCTTTGGGCTGGAAGCCCTCTATTTCGTGATGGCGCGCCACCAGCAGCGCAAGGGTTGGGGTTTGCACCCGGCCCATGGGCAGCAGGTCGTTATGTTTTAAAGTAAACGCCCTTGTGGCGTTCATGCCCACTAGCCAGTCTGCTTCGGCCCGGCAGCGCGCAGAGGCGTACAGGTTATCGTATTCCGCAGAATCCTTCATTTTGGCTAGGCCGTCTTTTATGGCCGCATCTGTAAGGCTGGAAATCCACAGCCTTTTCACAGGTTTATCACATTTTGCCCATACATATATGTAGCGGAAAATCAGCTCGCCTTCGCGCCCGCTATCTGTGGCGCATATAATCTGCCCAACTTCCTTAGATACCATAATTTTCTTCAGCAAATTTAGCTGCTTGGCAGTTTTTGGCAGCGCTTTTAGCCCCATAGAAGTGGGAAGAATAGGCAAATCACCCATGCGCCATTTCTTTAAGCCGGGGTTATAATCCTCTGGTTCTTGCAGCGTTACCAAATGCCCAACAGCCCAAGAAATAATATAATCGTCACTGTAAATATACCCGTCGCCCTTCAATTTACAACCAAGTACCCGGGCGATATCACGCCCAACCGAAGGCTTTTCTGCGAGAACAAGCGTTTTCATGTAGTGTCTCCTTTGTTGTTAGAACCTTGGGGGCTTTACCCCCAACCCCCCACCCGCTTTTTGAAAAAAGCGTGGCAAAAACTTTGATGTTTAAAGCCGTCAGGGGCTACGCCCCCGACACTCCCGGTAAAATGTTAGGTTTTTGGAGATGTGGCTGGATAAACCTCTGATGGTTTTGTTGTTGTAGTCCAACTCTGCCTCTGCATACACTATAACATTATCTGCGGCGAGGTGCGATATGCGTTATAAAATTTTTAAGGGGCGGGGGAGGAAGCCTGGGCAGTGGCGGATTCCTAGGAAGTATTTGGTTGTTGTTATGGTGGCGGTTGTGGTGGCGGCTTTTTTGCATAGTTATTATCGTTTCGACAGGCGGATTTTGCCCTTGGTGCTGGATGCTGCGGAAATGCGTATCCAGACCGAGATTAACACTATTATAAACTCCGTGGTGCAGGAGATTATGGCAGGTTATAGGGTTAGTGCTGCGGATTTTATTTTGCAAACCTCTGGCGGCGGGGTTAACCAGCCAGTGCTGAGCGTAAACACGGTGCTGGTTAATGAGATTTGCAACGCCGCGGCCAAAATGATTTCCTACAGGTTAAACAACCTAGAGCCAGAGCTGGTGTCTGTGCCCATGGGCATGGCGCTTGGGCTGGACACAATGGCCCAGTTTGGGCCGCGGTTTTCGTTTTATCTTTTGCCCATTGGCAACGCCCTGGTGGATTATGAATCACGCTTTACCGCCGTGGGCATAAACCAAACCCATTTTACCGTGTGGCTTACGGTAGAATCTGTGGTGCGGATAATAAACCCCGTGCATTCTAGCGAAATTGTGGTGTTGCGCAATGTATCGCTGGTAGATACGATTATAAGCGGCGTTGTGCCGGATACTTATTTGAGCTTGGATGCGCCGGTGCTTAGTTTGAATTAGTGGCGGCTGGCTTCGCTATCGTCTTACGGTGTAGAGTTCCCCGTTGAAATGTCATTTCTGTACAATACCATAACCACCCGCACATGAGAAAAAATTCAGTTGGTCGGAAAATCCGACCAACTGAATTTTTTCGCGCCCTGCTAAAACGGCCAACACTTTGTGCCAGCGGCGATTATGCGGGTGTTTTTGAGTGGAATTCCCATAATATGCATCATGTAGCTTAGCGCGCACATCGCACCAAAGTAGGCCAAATCACAACCAAAATCAAACAAAAGCACCCCACCAGGCAAAGCCAACTCCACCCAACTTACGCCATTTATTTTCCCGTCGAAAGATGTTATACTATAGCGAAATGAATGAGAAATGGCCTCGCCAGAGCGGCACATGAAAAGCCGAGACAAGGCGATTCATGGCAAACCTGCTGCAAAAAACAAGATGATTTCAATCAAAATTAACATAAACACAATAATCTCAAACCATGCCATAAAACACCATAAACCAAAATCCTCCATCCTCCTACCAACAATCTGCGCGCACAGCGCACACCCGCAACGCAGTGAGGAAGCGGGGCTAGGCTGATCGGACGCCACGCGTCCTGCTCGCCGTGCATCCCGGGGCAGCGCCCCATCAAAACGAACGGAGTTCATCCTATGAAGCGTATAATAGCAGTGGCCAACCAAAAAGGCGGCGTTGGCAAAACTACAACTAATGTAAACCTGGCCACATGCCTGGCCCAAGCGGGCAAAAAGGTTCTTGTGGCGGATATGGACCCACAGGGTAACACCACCAGCGGCCTTGGGGTGGACAAGTATAAGGTTAAAAATTCTATATATTCGTTGCTGCTAGAAGAAGCCTACCTAGAGCAGGTGATGTTGCCTGTTTGCGTAGAGGGCCTGCATCTTCTGCCCGCCAATATAGAGCTAAGCGGCGCAGAGCTAGAGCTGGCAGACATGCCCCGCCGGGAGTACAAGCTCCGGGAGGTTTTTAACCATGCAAAATATCTATACGACTATATTCTTATAGACTGCCCGCCGTCGCTCAATTTGCTTACGCTAAACGCACTTTGCGCGGCAGATACTGTTTTAGTACCCATCCAATGCGAATACTACGCCCTAGAGGGCCTAACCCAGCTGCGCCACACCATAGACCTTGTGCAGCGCAAGCTAAACCCGAAGCTGGATATAGAGGGCATCGTGTTCACCATGTACGATTCCCGCACAAACCTTAGCGCGCAGGTTGTAGATGAGGTTAAAACCCATCTGGGCAAGCATGTTTACCAAACGATTATCCCCAGGAACGTGCGCCTTAGCGAAGCCCCAAGCCATGGGCTGCCCATCACCCTTTATGCCCCCACATCCAAAGGGGCAGAAGCCTACGAACTGCTGGCGCAGGAAGTTATTGCAAAAAATACAATTGCCTAATAGACTCGCCGGGCGCAACCCCGGCACAGAAGGAGAATTTCCATGAAGAAAAAATCCCTTGGCCGCGGCCTTGGCGCACTTTTAGACGGCGCATCGTCACAAATTGCAGATGATACGGGTAGCCCAACTGCCCAGCCCAAAGCAGCTGGCGAAGCCACAGCCACAGGTGGCGTGCTGGTTGTAGATATCCGCAAGGTAGAGCCAAACCCCACCCAGCCACGGCAATTTTTCGACGAGGCATCCCTGGAAGAGCTGGCCGTTAGCATGAAGGCCTTTGGCATAGTACAGCCCCTGCTGGTTACCGAGGCAGGTGGCCTGTACACCATAATAGCCGGGGAGCGCCGTTACCGTGCCGCCAGAATAGCTGGGCTAAAAGAAGTGCCGGTTATCGTGAAGGATTATACAGAAATGGAAATCCTACAGGTGGCTATTCTAGAAAATATCCAGCGCCAAGACCTAACCTCCATAGAAGAAGCCAATTGCTACAAGCGCCTGATGGACGATTTTTTCTTCTCTGCAGATGATATCGCGATAAAACTGGGCAAAAACAAGCATTCTGTAATATCCGCCCTGCATCTGCTGGAGCTTTCTCGTGGGGCGCAAGAGCTGGCCGCCCAAGGTAAAATCACCGCCAGCCACGCCAAAATCCTACTAAGCGTAGAAGACCCAGACCTACAACTAGCCTGTGCCGAAAAAATAGTAAAAGACGGCCTAAGCGTGCGCGGCGCAGAAACAATGGTGCAACAAGCCATAAAACAAGCCGCAAAAGACGCAACCGGTCAACCCTCCCAAGACGACCCAGCCACCACAAGCGCAGACCAAGCCTACGCCTACCGCCAAGCTGAAGAAGAAATGAAAACAATCCTAGGCTCACAAGTACACATCCGCCCCGGCAAGAAAAAAGGCAAAATAGAGGTAGAATACTACACCACCGGGGACTTGGACAGGATACTGGATATGATAAGGCAGATACCTATGAATTGATATTAGAATCGTCAGATGCTTCGTCTCTTGCACCCACATTGAAATATTAGGATGCATGCTATGAAGGGTGGAAATAACGCCACCATTATAATATAATTGCGGTCAGTTCATTTGCAGGATTTTCAGAGTTTTGCTGGCTGAAAAATGAACAGTGTTACATTATTTTAAGGTAATGGCGCACTTATGTTACCGTCATGAGTAGAACGTGCGTAAAATTTATGTTTGCTGGGGGCTTTATAATGATTATAGACATACGCCCAATGAAAAAAAGTGACATTGATGATATTTTTCGAAATTACACTGAACAAAAATGGCATAAGCCAAAGCAAGTTATTGAAAAGTATTTGGAGAACCAAAACAACGGTTTTTTGTATATGTTTATAGCTGGATATAATGACGATGTAGCTGGTTATACCGTCTTATATCCTGATACAGGCGTTGGTTCTTTTGCTTTTCAAAAAATACCTGTTATTAGTGACTTTATTGTCTTTGAAAAATATCAACGCAAAGGAATAGGAAATATGATCCTTGACCAAGCAGAAAGAAAAGCTTCTGAACTAAGTGATAAAGTTCAACTTTGCGTTGGATTGCATTCTGGTTATGGTTCTGCTCAAAGAGTTTATTTCAAAAGAGGGTATATGCCAGACGGTACTGGTGTTTGGTGGAACAATGCTCCATTAGAGCAATATGCGGATTGTAAAAACGATGACGAATTGGTTTTACATTTAATTAAGGACTTACGTAAAAAATGAACGTTAATAGCGTTACTTCCACCTTTCACAGCACACACCTTAAGTTTTATAGGTGCCGGAGGCAAAGCTTCTGACGGGTTTTTATAATTTTACATAAAGGAGCGATACCCATGAAAGTTGGTATAATCGGTTGCGGGAATATTTCCGGCATTTATTTGGATAATATTTCTTGTATGTTTAATGAGATTTCTTTGGCGGGGGTTTATGATACTGTGGGTTCTAGGGCGGCGGAAGTTGCACAGAAGTATAGCACCCGCCAATACAACAGCCTGGACGAGATGCTGGCCTGCCCAGATGTGGATATTGTGCTTAACCTTACTTTGCCAAAATCCCATTTTGAGATAAACATGAAAGCCATCGCCGCGGGCAAGCATGTTTATACAGAAAAACCGCTGGGTGTAAGCTATGCAGAGGGCAAGCAGCAGCTAGCCGCCGCCCGCGCCAAGGGCATGCGCATAGGCGGCGCGCCAGATACCTTCATGGGGGCGGGAATAAAAACCTGCAGCAAGCTGATTCAAGACGGCCATATTGGGCAGCCCGTGGGTGCTACAGCCTTCATGACAAGCCGCGGCTGGGAATCTTGGCACCCAGACCCGGCGTTCTACTACCAGCCCGGCGGCGGGCCGGTGCTGGATATGGGGCCTTATTATCTTACGGCACTGGTTAGCTTACTTGGCCCTGTTGGCAGTGTTGCCGCCATGGGGCAGGCTTCTTTCGAAACCCGGACTATAACCAGCCAGCCAAAATTCGGTCAGCAAATAAAGGTTGAAGTACCCACATATGTAACATCTTTGTTGGGTTTTTCCTCTGGTGCAATCGGTAATTTCATGGCTACTTTTGATGTCCATGCTGCTAATCTTCCCATTATAGAAATTTATGGCTCTGAAGGCACGCTGGCCGTGCCAGACCCAAATTATTTTAAAGGCCCGGTGAAATTATTCCGGCCGGATAAAGGTGAGTTCACAGAAATCCCGCTAATCCCCGGCCATAGCGAAAACAGCCGCGGCCTTGGCATAGCCAACATGGCTGCCGCCATAAAAGCCGGCCGCCCACACGAAGCCAGCGGCGAGCTGCTGCTACATGTGCTAGAAATAATGGAAAGCATAGGCAGCGCCGCGAAAGAAGGCCGGGCAGTAAAGCTGGAAACCACGGTGGAAACAGAACCAACTTATTACAACTTGTAATAAGTTGGTTTGCAAAACAACAAGCAGAAAGGCCTAAAAAATGAAAATAAAAACAGAACGGCTAAACATAATTCCATTTACCATAGATATGGCCGAAAGCGTGCATCAAAATTCCTTAGATGACGATAATAGAAAATTTGTGCCAGACGAAGTTTTTGAAACAAAAGAAGCCGCCGAAATGGTGCTAAAATCGCTAATATCTTTTTACGGCAAGGACAGAATGCCCAAGGTCTACGCCATTTTGCTGCATGATGGGCAGCAGATAGGGCATGTCCAGGCCGCGCCTATAAGAAAAGGCTGGGAGATTGGCTACCATATTGGCAAGGCCTTTACGGGCAAGGGCTATGCAACCGAGGCCTTGCGGGCATTTTTGCCAGCTATAATGGATAAGCTGGGCATCAAAGAAATTGCGGGGATATGCCATGTGGGCAACATGGCCTCCCGCAAAGTGATGGAAAACTGCGGCTTCACATTGCAGGCCGAAAGACTGGGCCTGTACCAATGGAAAATCAAAAAAATACGAAAATATAAATATGTAAGGCAGGCCCAGCATGAAGAATGATTTGCTGGCCAATATAAGCAGGCTACACACCACCGCACTGGGCGTAGAGCGTATTAAGAAAAACCTTGGCCTGGCTGGCGTGGATGTTGTCCAGTGGTGCAAGGATGAAATAAAAAACGCAAGCAGCATACAGCGGCGCGGCAAAAACTGGTACGCGCATGTAGATGGCGCTGTGATAACCGTAAATGCCAGTAGCTTTGGCATAATAACAGCCCACAGGGCGAAAAATTGATTTGATTATCGCAGCAACCCAACACAATCCCCAATCATGCCACATATGATATAGAAGCAAATTTATATCATTGGAGGCATGATTTTTTATGTTTGACAACAAGAAAAAAGCAACCCCAGGCCATACTGTGCCACAAAACAGCGGGCATTCGCACGGGCATAGGCAACATCATCCTGCCCACCCTGGGCATCATCCACATCCTCAACACCATCCGCATCCACATCATCATAGGCCGCCGTCGCATCATCATGGGCATCCGCCGCATCACCCGCCTTATTATTCAAACCAACCCGGGCCAAATTATCCCTATCATTCTCCCGCTGTTTTCCAAGATTACGGCCCTCACCCATATGTAACTGATATAGAAAAAGCCACCTTGCAAAACATCAACTACCGCACCACCCTATGGACTGGCAACCACCTGCAGCTGACCCTAATGACCATCCCCGTTGGCGAAAGCATAGGCCTAGAAGCTCACCCAGATACAGACCAGTTCCTGCGCCTGGAAGAAGGCCAAGGCCTGGTACAAATGGGCCCCAGCCGCGAAAAAATAACCGTAAAGCAAACAGTAGTACCAAACAGCGCCGTGTTTGTGCCGGCTGGCACTTGGCATAATATAACCAATATCGGCAACACGCCAATGAAGCTGTATTCTATCTACGCGCCGCCCCATCACCCCCATGGCACAGTACACCCCACAAAAGCCATAGCAGAAAAAATGGGAGATTAACCTCAACCCCTTTGCCTAAGCCATAAGTTATGCTATAATGCACGAAACTAGGAAAGAATACACAGGGGATGTCTTAAAACCTGGCAAGACAGCCCCATAGGAGGTTGCATATGAAATTAGTAATGGCAATCACTCATGACGAAGATGCTTACCATATCATGAGCGAGCTGAACAGCAAGGGCTTTAGCGTAACTAAACTGGCATCGTCTGGAAGTTTCCTGCGGGCAGGCAACACCACCCTCATATGCGGCGTGACGGAAGAACGTCTCCCGGAGCTTTTGGATATTATCGAGAAAAAATGCAAAAGCCGCAAACAAATCACCTCTGTTAACACAATGAATGTAAGCTCTAATGAAAGCTTTGCCCCGTATCCGGTAGAGGTTACCGTAGGCGGCGCAACAGTGTTTGTAATGGGCGTAGAAGAATTTAGAAAAGTATAATGCAATCCCGCATTTTGGTGGGTGATGCAGCCAATACCTTAGAATACGCCCTGGGGGTAGCCCGCAGGCTCAATTGCCTTGCAGAAAACCCGACTGAAACCGGCTGCGGTAGCTGCCTGTCTTGCAAAGTTTTTGACAAAAATAGCCACCCAGATACTTTCATGGTGGAAGGCACAAAGGCCAGCGGCATAGGTGTAGACGATGTTCGCCAGCAAATTATCGCCCCTATGGCCACCAAGCCATTCAAATACAAACACAAGGTATTCGTGATACAAAAGGCAGAAACTCTCACCCCACAGGCGCAGAATTCCTTGCTGAAAACAATAGAGGAACCTGCGCCATATGGGGTGTTTTTGTTCCTGGCCGCCCATGAATTTAACTTCCTGCCCACAATCCTATCCCGCTGCAGCCTAGAAAAAATAGGCCACCAAACAAACCCAACAACAAACCAGCCAGACCTACAGCTGCAGGAAATTGCCAAAGACCTAATAGAATCCACCCAAAACATGGACATGCTAGAAGCTTTCCTGTCATATCGTAGCTTCGAGCCGTACAAAGATTCCAAAGAAACCCTGCAAACCCTGTTAAACCTAATGTACTGCTACGCAGGGGAAAAAATCTCCGCAGCCGCCCAAGCAGGCGAGCCAATTAGCAATCGGCTACTAGCCGCCACCAAAATAATCCAAGAAACAAAAAAAATACTAACACAAAACGGCAACACCCAACTAGCTTTAGAACTAATGATGGCAAAAATAACAAACGGGTAAACTCTGCCAACTATATAAAACAAAAAATCCAAAATCAAAGTTTTTGAAGGTGTCGGAGGCTGGTCGGTTGCTGCGCAACCTGCTCGCCCAAGCATCCAGGGCAAAGCCTCTGACGGTCTTGCCCTATACGAAAGGAATACAATCCCATGCAAATTGTAGGCGTTAGGTTTAAAGATGCCGGTAAGGTTTATTATTTTAACCCCGGCAATATAGATGATTCAGAGCTGCAGGCTGGTTCGCCGGTTATTGTGGAAACTGGACGCGGCCTGGAGTATGGCATGTTGGTGCATGGCAGGCGCGAGATGGACGATGCCAGGCTCACTCCGCCTGTGCGTAAGATGTTGCGCATGGCCAGCGAGGCTGATATCGCCCAAGACGAGTCCAACCGCCAACGAGAAAATGAAGCCCTGGCAGTTTGCCAAGAGAAGGTTGATGCCCATGGCCTAGAGATGAGCCTCGTGGATGTAGAGCTTTCGTTTGACGCCACAAAGATTATATTCTTCTTTACAGCAGACGGCCGTGTAGACTTCCGCGAACTTGTAAAAGATTTGGCAGCCAGTCTGCGTATGCGAATAGAATTGCGGCAGATTGGCGCAAGAGACGAAGCCAAGATGATAAGCGGCATGGGCATTTGCGGCCGCACATTATGCTGCTCTACCTTCCTAGAGGATTTCCAGCCGGTGTCCATAAAAACCGCCAAAGACCAAGGCCTAAGCCTAAACCCAACAAAAATCTCTGGGGTGTGCGGAAAGCTAATGTGCTGCCTAAAATACGAAGAAGAAACCTACGCAGCCCTAATGAAAGGCCTACCAACAGTAGGCGACAAAGTAAGCACCCCAATGGGTGAAGGTTTTGTCTTGCAAGTAAATATTCTAAAAGAAACCGCGAAAGTATCCATCCGCGGCAAAACCCCAGAAGAATCAGTATCCGAAATATTCACCAAAGATGAAATAAAATTATTAGAACGCCGCCCACAATGCGAAAAGGGCTGCAGATGTGAGCATTGTAAAGGGCATAAATAATTTTAAAAACGTGAGGGATAAGATGAAGACTTTTATGCAAGAATTCAAAGCGTTTATTCTTCGTGGTAATGTGATCAGTTTGGCCGTGGGGTTGATTGTTGGCGCGGCGTTTCAGGATATTATTGCTTCCCTTACGGAAAATATATTGTCGCCCATTATTGGCCTGTTTATAGGGCAAAATTTTGATGCTTTGGAATGGTATGTAATGGGTGTGACACTGCGCTATGGCGTGTTTTTTACATCTGTTTTAAATTTTATTATCATGGCCTTTGTGGTGTTTCTTATCATCCGGGCAATGAACCGGCTGATGGCTGCAAAAAAGAAAGAAGAAGCCCCAGAACATATTTGCCTGTTTTGTAAATCACCAGTGCATGCGGAAGCCACGCGCTGCCCGGCCTGCACTTCTATATTAGAGCTGTTATAAAATTGCAAAAAACGCAATTTCATAAGAAGCAAAAGATTGAAAATGTAACTTTTTCGAAATCCCCTACGGGAATTTCGGAAGAAGTCTATTTGAATAATACAGTTTCACAAAAAATAAAAAGGGAGTGTAGTCATGGGAAAAAACGTTGTTATTGCATGTGATTTCAATTCAAAGGAAAGGTTGGAGAGTTTTCTAAACCAGATGGAAGGTGCAACAGATTTTTATTGCAAAATAGGGATGGAGCTTTTTAACACAGGTGCGCTGCAAGGCTTTAACCCGGTAGAAATGGTAAAATCTAGGGGCCATAAAGTGTTTATGGACCTGAAGAACTACGACATACCAAACACTTTGGGGAATACATTTAGGGTTTTAACAAAGGCCGGCGTGGATATTATCAATATCATGGCAGAATCTGGCTCTAAGGGGATGATGGCCGCCCGCAAGGCCATAGACGAAGTTTGCCAGCAAGATGGGATTGCAAAGCCAATCTTATTGGCGGTTACGGTTCTTACGTCTAAATCCAAGGCAGATTTAGAAGAGCTTGGCATAGACGCAACGCCAGAGCAACAGGTGATAAGGCTTGCAAAATTGGCTAAAAGTTCTGGCTGCGATGGGGTTGTTTGCTCACCAGAAGAAATAGGCGCGGTAAAAGCCGCCTGCGGTAGGGACTTCGTAACCCTAACCCCAGGAATCCGGTTTGCAGACAGCAAAACAGACGACCAAGAAAGAATCGCCACCCCCGCCTACGCCAATGAAATGGGCACAGAGTTTATAGTGGTGGGCAGGCCGATTACTCAAGCTGAAAACCCGGTTGAGGTTTATAATAAATGCAAAGAGGATTTTACAGCCTAAGCATAACTGCTAGATAGGAGAATGCAAGGTGGCAAACGCGGAACTGGTAAACATCATTGAAAAATTCGCAGCATCTGGCTGGGATGTAATTGACGCACCCGCAAGAAAATGGTTAGCCCCTGGCGGGCAAGCCAGTGCCGCGGCAGAGCTGATAAAAGCTGTGGAGCGAGCCGATAAAGATTGTGGTAGCTGCGGCTGCGAGTTTGACCCGCTTTATAAGAAGGCGCTAGAATTACTACAACCAGCGTAGGTAGCGATATGCTTTTTAGAATCATCTCGAACCCTATAAGCAATGATTATGGCGTTGGGAAAACCAGCGGGATAATCGTTACTGTGATGCATGTAATGAAGCGTATAGTCTCACCAAAAACCACTAAAAATAGAATCTTGGAATAAAAAAGAAAGAAAACTTTAACGCCTAAAATTCCTCGTTTTAAGAAAAAGCCTGAAATTTCGGGCTTTTTTGCTTTTACGGCATGGCCAAGAAGCAAAAATCAGCACAAGAAAGCATCGTTTCCATAAAAAAATGGTACCATACGGTACCATTTTACAGGAATTGTGGTACCATACGGTACCATTTTTTTATGTGTCAGTAAATTGCAACGCAATTTCTCGGCGAGATTTAGGTAAACAAAAGTAGCTAGGTTAATTTGCTCAAAACAGCGTCACAATCGCCATTATTCTTCCTCCAGGCTTTCCTCAACCTCAACCCCACCAAACTCCACAACCCCGTTAGATTGGAACACATTTATCCAAGTTCTGCCGGGGTTTAGCGTAAGTGGCGTACCATCTTCAAAATACCAGCGCATGGGCTCTGTATGGCCATCTTTTTCCCAAAGCAGCGGAAAATACACGCCGCCTGTGGCCAAATATCCGCGCCCGCTGCCCACTGTATGCACATTGCGCCTGCCGGCGCCGTCGCCTGGCACATGGGTTTTGGAGGTTAGCTGTATAAGGATATTGGTCACGCTTACTTGCTGGTGGTTAATCGCGTCGTACAGCGCGCCATGTGGGTATTCCACCAGGTATAGCCCTGTGCTTTCGTCAAAAATAAACCGACGAATATAACCCGGCGAAAACGGAACAGTTACCGTTAACGCCTCGCCGCTATGCGCCTGCTGCGGGCTGCCAAAGCGGAAGCCGAAGGCTGGGTCTTCCCCAAGGTAATCCCGCATGTTTACATCATAAATGCGCTGGCGCAAGCGTTCGTCGCTTGTGTAGCTGCTATGCTCTAGCGGTCGCGTGCCAGAGTTGCGGGCCCATTCTGGGTAAGTGCGGTCCCGCCAGAAGGTAAAGCCCTCCAGGGCCATACCATCCATGCTGTCTATGCGCAGGTTGCGAATTCTGCCGTAACCAGAGGGGCTTGCCCCATGGTGAACAAAAATCGCATCATGGTTAAAGGCAAAGTCCACAAAATAATCCCGGGCAGAGCGCACCGGGCCAATTTTTTCTGGCCAGTAGCTTTGGAAAATGGCCACAAGCCGGGTAACCTGCCCCTCGGAAAGCACCTCGTAAATAATATCCGCATAACCGATGCCGCTTTGGGGCAGCGCCTGCAGCAAGTTGTTCACAACCACAGCCACGGGGCGGCGGTGCAGATATTCTTCATAGATGGGCAGCCCTGTAAAAAAACTATTTGGCAGCCGGAAAATATTTTCTTCAATAAGCCCCTCATCCCAGCGACCAACGGTGGGGATTTCACCGTAATGGTTAAGCATTGGCAAAGGCGTGGGCGTTGGCGCTTCTACAAAAACATCCAGCGCTTCCTCCACAGGTCCGCTAAGCACCCAAAAAGCTGTAAAACCTGCCGTCACTAGCAAAGTCATGCAAACCGCAGCAATAATAATCGTCTTTATCTGACCCAGCATTAAATAAATCTCCTCACAGTTTCAATCACAACAAAAGCGCCCACCGCCAGCGAAAACAAACTGGCCAGCAACACAGCCCCTGCCGCCGCATCTTTAGCAATTTTAGCCAGTGGATGCAGCTGGCCACCGCAGGCCAAATCTGTCAAGGCTTCTACTGCAGTGTTCATAAGTTCGGCAAAAAGCACAAAAAAAATCGCAAAACCCACCAAAATAAAATGCAACGCCGGCACGCGGGCAATCACACAAAAAGCCACCGCCGCCAGTGCAAAAAAAATTTGAATACGGAAATTGCGCTCCCGCGCTGCCGTGCGGCCTATGCCATGCATGGCATTGCCAAAAGACTGCAGCCAGTTTCGGTTCTTCATCTGTGCATACCCACGCTTTCTATCAATCGTTATGTTTCGCGCTAAATATCGCCGTTCTTAGCTTGTTTCAAAACATAACGACTGTAGTATGCCCTTTTGCCGCGATATCATGTCTGCCTCATCTTCTGGGGTTTCGTGGTCATACCCTTGTAAGTGCAACAGCCCATGGGCAGTTAAAAATGCCACTTCCCTCTCTAGGGAATGGCCAATTTCTGTGGCTTGTTTTTCTGCCACTTCCAGGCATATTACAATATCCCCGGCAAGCACGGGCTTTGGCTTAAATGTCCTGCTGCGGCGGCGGGCATTGCCACGCGCCACCCCGGGGAAAGATAGCACATCTGTTGCGCTGTCTTTCTGCCTAAAGTCGTAGTTAAGCCGCCGGATTTCATCCGGGGTTACAAAGGATATGCTAATCTCAGCATCTTGCCCGCCGCCCAGGCCTGCGTTTATCACCTGTTTGATCACCGTACGATAATACAGTGGTAGGGGGGCTGTGCCTCGCTCTTCTATATAAATCATACCGTTGTGTCCTTTGGAGCGTCTGCTGCGGGGGCTTTGGGGTAGGCTATTCGCTCGTGATACATGCCTTTTAGCACCCGGAAGAAGCTCTGCTCGATTATATTTACATCTTTGATACTTAGTTGGCTGTCTGCAAGCTGGCCGTCGTTTAGCTTGCCTCTTATTATGCTGCGGATGGTATGTTCCAGCTCGTCTAATGAATGCATCTTTGGCACCAGCGAGCGCACAGCCGCCTCTACAGAATCCGCCAGCATAACACAGGCAGATTCACGGGTTTGCGGGATTGTATATGGGTAGCGGAAATCTTTATCATCTGCATCTGGGTCACTTTCCCTGGCCTTGGCATAAAAATATTGCAAGGTGGTTGTGCCATGATGCTCTTTAATCACATCTCGCACAAATTGCGGTAGGCGATGTTCGCTGGCCAAGGTTAACCCATGGGAAACATGGCTTATAATCAGCTGTACGCTGTTTGTAGGGGTCATATGGTCATGTGGGTTGTCGCCGTCTAGGTTCTCTGCAAAATAATGGGGGAATTTTAACTTACCTATATCATGGTAATACCCGCCAACCCTTGCGGCATGGGCATTTGCCTCAATGTCATAACAGGCGGATTCTGCCAAGTTGGCCACAATAAGGGAATGATGGTAAGTGCCGGGAGCCTCAATAGTAAGCCTGCGCAGCAGTGCATTTGTGGGGTTGGTTAAGTCCAGCAGCTTAACCGGCGTCACCACCCCAAAGAAAGTCTCCCAAAGTGGCAGGCTACCCGTGGAAACAATAACCGTAAGCAACCCGCTAACCGCCGCAAAAACAGCCGCCATAATCATCTCATTTAAATAATCCAAAGACAGGTTACGCTCGAAAATCACATGGGTGGAAATAGACAGCCCAAATAGTAAAACCATAACAATCCCACCAACCACAAACACCTTAGACCGCTCTGTGGTGTAGCGGGAAAGCAACCCCACCAGCAGCCCCGCAATGGAATAGAACATCATAAATTCTAATGTACCCTCCACTACAAAGTAGCTGATGAACACCATGGAAAATGTCAAAACCGCAGCGGCACGCCTGTCTATAAGCACCGCCACCAGCATAGGGAAAATAAGCAGCGGGAAAAACGGCAACGAAAAATCCTTAAGCGCCCAAATTAGCCCCAGTGTGAGGATGTACAGCGTGAAAAGCAGCAGCGATTCTTTCTTGCTTTTGGCCATGTTTGGCTGGTAAAAATATAAGTACATTGCATTGGCAAAGAAAAGCACAATAATAACGGCCAACACCCCGGCCAGCGGTATAATATTGTCCATTAAAGATTCTGTTTGCAGCATGCCCAGCTGTGCCAGTACATAATAAATATCTTCGGTGACTATTTCACCTTCGTCTACAATTATCTGGCCTTCCCGGAAGAATATGCGCTCGTAGTTGGCGGCGCGCTGTTCGAAGGCGGCCCGGTTTAGCTCTTCATTTGGGATGGCATTTTCCCGCAGGAAGGTTAGCACAATCAGGTTGATAATATCTTCCATTGCAGAGTCTAACCCTTGCAAGTTGCGGATACCGGCCTCTACGGCCAGCTGTGTAAGGAAATCAATCTCGCGGATGATTATGTTTAGCTGCACTTCTTCTGCAACTACCATAACCCCTGCCCATAGCATAGAGAAGTCAGTTTCTTGCATGTCCATGATATGTTGCTGCATGCTGCTGGTGAAAGAAATGCCCGGGATATTGGCAAATAATTCGAAGGATAGGCCTTCCCATTCTGGCGCGTCTGGCAAGGGGGGAACTTCTTGTGGCTGGGGGATTACCCCTGGCTCTGCGGCAGCCATGGCTGCCTCCCATAGGGCAATGGCTTGCTGTGTGGCCTCGTGATGTAGGGCGGATAGCTCTGCCCATTCTGCCAAGGCTAGGGCTAAATCTTCAGATTCTTGCTGGTAGGCTTCCCTTATTAGGGTCAAATCTTCTAATAAAATAAAGAGGTTATGCTCTAATATTGCCCATTCGCCTGGGTTTGGGGCGTAAATTTGTTCTAGGCCGTGGGCAAGGATTAGGGCGTCTTGGCGGTTGCGCTCTGTGGCTAGGTAGTTTAGCACTTCCTGTGGGGCGCGCACCCTTTCGCTGGATACACTGCCCACGGTTAAGGTCAGCCCGGTGCTAAAATACGCACCAAAAGTGACAGCCGTACCTGTTGCCATTATGGCAATTATTACGAGAATCATGTGAAGCCAGCGGGTAGATTTCATGAAAGCACCTCGATTTTTGGGATGAGTATTATCTGCGTGATGAGGGGCGGCGTTTTTCCTTGTACGCCGTGCGGGCGGCATCTTTGTCGTATGCGTTGATTATTTTTTGTACAAGAGGATGGCGCACTACGTCTTTTGCGGTTAGATGGCTTATGCCAATGTCTGGTATATCGTCTAGCAGGCGCACGGCGTCTGTCAGGCCGGAGTTTTTGCCGTCTGGTAGGTCTATTTGGGTCACATCGCCGGTGATTACGGCTTTGGAATTGTTGCCTAGGCGGGTTAGGAACATTTTCATTTGCTCTGGGGTGGTGTTTTGGGCTTCGTCTAGCACTATGAAGGAATTTTCTAGGGTGCGCCCGCGCATGTACGCCAGGGGCGCTACTTCTATCAGGTTGCGTTCGAAATTACGCATGAAGGTTTCTGCGCCCATTATATCATGAAGAGCATCGTAAAGTGGCCTCAGGTATGGGTCAACTTTTTGCTGCAAATCCCCCGGTAAAAAGCCTAGCTTCTCCCCAGCCTCTATGGCGGGGCGAGTTAAAATGATGCGATTTACCTCGCCTTTGCGGAAGGCTGTGATGGCCATGGCCATGGCAAGATAGGTTTTGCCCGTGCCTGCCGGCCCAATAGAAAATACTATCGTATTCCTGCGGATTTGGTCAATATATTTTTTTTGCCCAACGGTTTTTGGCTTAAGTGGCCGGCCGCTTATGGTGTTGCAGATAGTGTCGTCTGTTAAATCTTGCACATCGGTTAGATGCTCGTCTTCTAGGGAGGCGATGGCGTAGTTTACATGCTGTTCAGTTATGGTTTCTTTTTTCTGGGCCAGCATAACAAGATGGTTTAGCACTTGGGCTGCCCTGTCTGGCCGGGAGCTTGGGTCGTTGGCTATAAACTGCACATTGTCGTCACGGTTGATGGCTGTTACGCTGAAGGCCTGCTCTACCTTACGTATATGCTCGTCTAGCTTGCCAAATACATTGTGGATTAGGTTGCTTGGAATATTCAAGTTGATAGGTCTCCTTTATAGTATACGTTTGCTGGCTGGGCGGCTCGATACTTCGATTCCTACGGCTTACGCCTGCGGTGTGTGCAAATAGTTTATGAACTTTTTCCAGCCTTTGTCCCATTCTACCATATAAATCTAGCAAAATACCAGCCAGGCCATTGCTTATATATGACATTTTTGTTATTATCTTAAAAAGGTAAGACAAATTAACCAACCGGAGGTGAACATATTGGCTTATAAAATTACAGACGCTTGCATAGCTTGCGCAGTTTGCGAAAGCGAATGCCCAGTATCCTGCATTTCTGCCGGCGACATATACGTAATAGATGCAGACGCATGTATAGACTGCGACGCATGCGCCCAAGTATGCCCAGTTGCAGCTTGTGTACAGGCGTAAGTTTAAACCGTCCATATCTTAACTTCTTTTTTTGAAAAAAAGAAGCAAAAAAACTTTAACATTAGATTTTAATGTTGAAGTTTTTTTATTGGAGTTCTTCTGATAATTGCAAAAAAACGCAATTTCATAAGGTTCGCTTGGCGAACCCGGCACTTCGTGCCGCCCGGTGTCTTCCGGGTTACCTCAGAAGAAACAAAAGATTGAAGATGTAACTTTTCCGAAACCGCTTACGGGAATTTCGGAAGAAGTCTATTTTTAGAAAATTTCACCTTGGCGTGGTACCATACGGTACCATTTTTTTGCGGAAAAGGGTCAGTTTTATCCCTTTTACATAAGCCCCAACATGGAAAAACCCTATAAATTCGCCATTTTTTAGAAGGTTGAAGCTTTTTGATAAAAAAACTTTTTTCAAATGTAACCAAAAATAAGTCTGGCAACGCGAAGCGAACCTTATGAAAAGCTTTTGAATTTGTGGCTGGCATGGCCTCTGCTGGCTTTGAAAATGGTTTATCCCACTCTGTACCCCACGCCCACCTCTGTAAATATATACGCGGGTTTTGCTTGGTTTTTTTCTATTTTGCGGCGGATGTTAGCTATGTTTACACGTAGGACTAGGCTGTCGCTGTTGTACAGGCCCCATATTTCGTCTATTATTTGGTCATGTGTTAGGGTTTTGCCGGCGTTTTTTGTTAGTAGTGATAGTATGCGGTATTCTATGGGGGTTAGGTGGATTTTTTGGCCTTCTATTGTTACATTTCTGGTGGAGTAATCTATTTGTAGGCCGCCCAGGGAGAAGCGGCTGGCTTTGTTTTCTCTATGCCTTTGCACGGCGAAGGCGCGTATGGCGGCGCGGATGCGGGCAAAATGTTCTGCCGAGCCAAATGGGGTTACAAAAAAATCGTGAGCGCCTGCGTCTAGGGCGGCTACGATTGTTTTTTCGTCTTGAGCGTCTGCCAGGATTATTATTGGGGTGTCTAGCCATTTACGCAGGCTGCGTATAAGGGACAGGGGTATGGTCTCTTTAAAATCGTTACATATAAGAATAAGGTTTGGGTGCTTGCTGGCTGCAAGGTTTATGGTTTCCTTTACGGTGGTGGCGTACCTGGTTATGTAACCTATGCTTTGTAGGGTTTGTGTAAATTTTATAACTTCATCTTTGCTGCTACTGGCTACCAAAATCGACTTTTTCTCCACAATGTTCACGTCCCTTAGCCAAAGTTTTTGCCCAGCTTTTTTCAAAAAACTGGTGTTAAGCCCCTGTGGTTCTATATTACCTTAAAAAATTTCTTAACACAATCTTTATATGACAAATTCTAAGATTAAGGTATTCTATTTAGGGCTATTATCTTAAAAGTGAGGATGCAAAATTATGTCTAAGCTTACAGGTAAAGAACGCAGAGAGCTTTTTAAGGCAGCAAGCCTTTTTACGCAAATTGCGATAACCATTGCCACATGCGTGTTTTTGGGAGTCTTTATTGGGCGCTTTTTGGATAATGGGCTTGGCACAGAACCCTGGTTGCTGCTGGTTTTTGCGGCTATTGGGGTTGGTGCGGCTTTTAAATCGTTATATGAAATTTTCAAAAAGTTTATGTAGATGGAAACGATGGGTAAACATTGTGAGCTGTGTTGCCAAAAAGCGACATATGCGAACATATGCTTAAGCAATGTTTCTAGAGGTTTGTATGGAATATACCATTGATGCAGTTGCCAACAAAATGCTGGTTATGATTATAATCGCCGCGGTTATTATCGCGGCTGCCGGTGCGGTTTTTCATCGCGAGATGGGGGCCGCGCTTGCGTTTGCCTTCGGTGTGGCAATGTCTGCCGGGGTTAATGCTTTTAAGGTTTTTTTGTTGAAGAAGGCTGTTAATACAGCCGTGGGCATGGGTACTTCTAGGGCTGCCACAAACCATTTGCGGGTGCAATATTTTTTACGCTATTTGGCCACAGCCGTGGTGCTGGTTGCGGCGGTGTTTATCCCATTTGTGGACTTTTTTGGCGCGGTTTTTGGCATTTTTACTCTGGCGATAGCAAGCTATGGGCTTAAATTTTTTATAAAAGACGACCAAGCCATGGCAGATGTAGCCTTTGCACCAGCCAGCATGAGCGCAGAAGATACAATAGAAGAAATGAAAAAAATAGCCGACGAACACGAAAAAACAAATGGCTGAAATTGAAATTCTTTGAAGCCGAAGGGCCTGGTTTCGAAAAAAGTCTAGTAAAGTTCTTCTAAAATCATAAAAACGTGATTTCATAAGGTTCGCTTGGCCAACCTGGCACTTCGTGCCGCCCGGTTTCATCCGGGTTATCTCAGAAAAAGCAAAAGATTGAAAATGAAACTTTTTCGGAATTAAAAAGTATAATTTCGAAAAAAGTCTAGTAAAGGCAGGCAAATATGGACTTTGGCATAAGGTATTGGGGTGGTATTCAAATAACCGATGATATTACAATCTACATTACCGAAACCATGGTGATAACCTGGGTGGTAATGGCCATTCTAATTTCGTTTGCTATTGTTGTACGCATTAAGCTTAAAAATTTTCAGCAGCAGCCAAAGGGCTTCCAAAATTTTGTAGAGCTTTGTATAGAATCATTCGAAAATTTATTCAGCGGCGCGGCCGGCAAAAAAGTGGCATATTTAGCGCCCTGGTTTTTTACGGTTTTCTCCTACATCATGCTGGCCAATATGCTTGGCGCAACCGGCATGAGGCCCCCCACGGCAGACTGGGGCATGACTTTCCCCCTGGCTATGGGTACGTTTTTAATCCTGCAATATGCATCGTTTAGGTACAGGCCAAAGGCTTATGTAAAGAGCCTTTTTCAGCCTATTTTCCTGTTCTTTCCTATGAATGTAATCGGCGAGCTGGCTAAGCCAATATCCCTAAGCTTCCGTTTATTTGGCAATATCCTTGGTGGTATGATACTTATTTCTATTCTGTACAGCATGTTGCCTGTGTTTTTGCGCTATTTGCTGCCAGTGCCAATCCATATGTATTTCGATTTAGCCGTTGGTATCTTACAAGCATTTATCTTCACCATGCTAAGCCTTGCATTCCTAGGGCTTGCTGCTGAAGTTGAATAGAGTTCTTCTGAAATCTAAAACGTGATTTCGAAAGAATAATTCTTTATAGGAGGAAACAAACATGCATGACCCATTAGCCTTTATTATAGGCATGGCCCAGCTTTCGGCCGCAATTGCGCTACTTAACGGTATTTTAACCACCCTAGGGCAGGGCAGAGTCGCTTCCGCGGCCATAGAAAGTATCGCCCGCCAGCCAGAAGCAAGAGGCAGCATAAGCACTACAATGTTTATCGGCCTTGGTATGGCAGAAACATCTGGCATTTACGGCCTGCTTATTGCAATCATATTACTCATGTTTAACCCGCTAATTAACAACTTTGCCCCATATTTCCTTTCTGCAATGTAATTGAGGTGATTATCTTGAACCCTTTATTTTTGGGCGGATCAATGCCTTTGTTTGGTTTGGAGCTGCAAACATTTATACAAATGTTGCCAAACTCCATAAACGTGATTGTTCTTGCAGTTGTAATGTCTAAACTCCTTTACAACCCAGTAAGAAAAATCCTAAACGACCGGGCAGAACGCATAGCAACCCAATTGGCTGAAGCTACAGAAGCCCAAGCCGCCGCCGCAGAACTTAAAGCAGAATACGAAGAAAAACTAAAAGCCATGGGCGAAGAACGCGCGCAAATACTGGAAGAAGCAAGGCAACTGGCCGCTGAAAGGCGCGACCAGCTTTTGGCAACCGCCAAAAACGAAGCTAGCGAAATAAAAGAAGCCGCAAACAAAGATATAAACAGCGAGCGCGAGCGCGTTAAAGATGAGGTCTACCAGGCCATAGTGGATATTTCTACAGATATGGCCGCAAAGCTTATAAACACAACAATAGACCAAAACGCCCACGACAAGCTCTTTGGTGAAGCAATGGCAGCACTTGAGGCAACAGCCTTCAAGCAACCAGCGTAATATGTAAACACTGATTAACCACCGCGAGCTGTGTCGCATCGCAGGGAACACGCGGTCTTTGGCGTGTTCCCGAGAAGCGGCATACGCGAACGGATGGATAATCAGTGTTTCCAATGGAGGAGGCAACCATGGCAGATTTAAGCATCCGTTACGCAAACGCGCTATTCGAAATTTCTGGCGAAAACAGGGCATATGACGAATATCTAACCCAAGCCACCAACATAATACAGTTGCTGCAAAACCCAGAAGCCATGCTTCTGCTAAACCACCCCCGCATTAAAAAGAAAGAAAAATTCGCATTTATACAAAAATCATTCGGCGAAGATAATGTTCTCATGGGTTTCGTAAGCTTGGTTATAACCAAAAACCGCGAAGCCTTTCTTTTGCCTGCCCTGCAGCGGCTGGTGGATATGATAAAACGCCACCAAAATAAGCTAACCGCCAAGGTAACCTCGGCTCAGCCCCTAACCGCCGCCCAGGGCCAATTGATAATAAAAAACCTATCGGTCAAATTGGGCAAACAAATTGAAATGACAACAGAGGTTGACCCATCCTTAATAGCCGGGTTAACTATACAGGTAGACGATTATTTTGCAGATTATTCTGTTAAAAATATGCTACATGATATGAAAATGCAAATGAACGAAACCGTGAGAAAAGGAGCATCCAATGATATTGAGGCCAGATGAAATAAGCTCCATCATTAAACAACAAATACAAGCCTACGCCGCCAAAATTGATATGGCCGAGGCTGGCACTGTAATCCACGTTGGCGACGGTATAGCCCGTGTATACGGCCTGATGAATGCCATGTCTGGCGAGCTTTTGGAATTCCCGGGGGATGTTTTTGGCATAGCCCTTAACCTGGATGAAGGTTCCATAGGCGCGGTGTTGCTTGGGGCAGATAATCATATTGCAGAAGGCGACCCGGTAAAACGCACCGGCCGCATTGCAGAAGTTCCAGTAGGTGATGCCTTACTGGGCCGCGTGGTAGACCCAACCGGCCAACCCATAGACAACAAAGGTCCAATCCACCACACAAAAACCCGAGTGATAGAACGCATAGCCCCGGGCGTAATAGAGCGCCAAGAGGTAAATATACCGCTGCAAACAGGCATAAAAGCCATAGACGCTATGATTCCCATAGGCCGCGGCCAGCGCGAACTTATAATAGGTGACCGCCAAACGGGGAAAACCGCCATAGCCATAGACACTATAATAAACCAAGCAAAATTGAACAGGAAAATCGACCGGGCGAAGGAAGGCCGCAAGGTGTACTGCGTGTATGTGGCCATTGGCCAAAAGGCCTCCACCGTAGCCCGCGTAGCCCGCACCCTTGAAGATGAGGGCGCGATGGAATACACATGCATAGTCTCTGCCAATGCTTCTGATACTGCGCCCATGCAGTATATCGCTCCATATGCAGGCTGCGCCATTGGCGAGGAGTGGATGGAAGAGGGCAAGGATGTATTAGTGGTATATGATGATTTATCTAAGCATGCGGTGGCTTATCGTGCATTAAGCCTGCTGCTGCGCCGCCCCCCGGGGCGTGAAGCCTACCCGGGCGATGTGTTTTACCTACATTCGCGCCTGCTAGAGCGGGCTGCCTGCCTTGCAAAGGGCGGCACGCTAACCGCCCTGCCTATTATCGAAACCCAGGCGGGAGATATTTCTGCGTATATTCCTACCAATGTAATCTCCATCACAGATGGCCAGATTTTCTTGGAGTCTGAGGCATTTAACAAGGGTATCCGCCCGGCTATAAACCCAGGGCTTAGTGTGTCTAGGGTAGGTGGCGCGGCGCAAATTGCCGCGGTTAAAAAGCTGGCAGGGCCATTGCGCCTAGAGCTTGCCCAGTTTCGGGAGCTAGAATCTTTTGCACAGTTCGGGTCGGACTTGGCCGCCGATACTTTAGAACGGCTAAACCAAGGCCGCCGTATCGTAGAAATTTTTAAACAGCCGCAAAACAGGCCAATGCCCGTAGAGCAGCAGGTTATACTGTATTACGCCATAATGAAAAAACATTTTTCCAATATCCCCGTGGAAGAAATCCAAGCCACAGAGGCGGCCTTGTTACAACATATGAACGATCATCACGAAGATATTTTAGAAACAATCTACCATGATAAACAAATTGATGCAGTGGAAGATGCCCTGGAGGCCGCAATTCTGGCCTTTAAAGCCAAGACGGGGAGGGAATAACATGCCCACGATGAAGGCCATAAAACGCAGGCGCCTAACTGTGCAAAATATCCAGCAAATAACCAATGCCATGAACCTAGTGGCCACTTCTAAGCTGCAGAAGGCAAAAAGCCGGCTGGCAAAGGCCGCCGCCCTAACACAAGCGACCTTCGATATCGTACACAACGTACTGCATAACAGCGATGTTTTGGAGGTTCCATTGATAGCCCCTCGCAGGAATGTGAAAAAAATTGCCTATGTGCTAATCACCAGCAACAAGGGGCTTTGCGGTGGGTACAACTTACAAATTTGCAGAGAGCTGCTAAGCCACGCCACCAAAAAAGGTAAGGATTTTATGGTAATCACAATAGGCACAAAGGGGCGAGATTACCTTGCGCGGCGCAATTATGAAGTGGAAGAAGCCACGCTAAATGGTATTTCGTTTGAATCTGCTGCGGCGCTGGCCAAGCTACTTATGGAAAAATACGCATCTGGCGAAGTTGACGAGATTTACCTAGCGTACACCCGCTTCCTTACAGTGCTTACCCAAGAGCCCATAATCAAGCCGGTTTTGCCACTTTCCCCAGGTTTTTTGCGGCGGGTGGTTGGCAGGGAATTGGAAGAAGGTGAGAGATGGGAGAATCTTGGTTTCTTCAAAAAACCTGAGGCTGCTCAAACCCACGACCTGGCACAGGCAGAATACGAGCCAGGGCTGGAAGCAGTGATAGATAGCGCCATCCCGTGGTTTTTAAATATGTATCTTTTCGCGGCGTTTGCCTCGTCAAATCTATGCGAGGAAGCCTCCCGTATGACCAGCATGGACTCCGCCACCACCAGTGCCGGAGATATTATAGATAAACTAACGCTGCAATTTAACCGGCGGCGGCAAAGCATAATAACCCAAGAAATAACAGAGATTGTAAGCGGTGCAAACGCACTCAATTAAAGGAGTGTTACATTTGGCAGAGAAAAACACAGGCAAGATTGTGCAGATAACCGGCGCAGTGCTGGACATCCGCTTCGATGGCGTGTTGCCAGCCCTGTACAACGCTATAGAAGTTCCCATAAAGGGCGGCGAAGGCATTGTGCTAGAGGTGGCGCAACACCTTGGGGATAGCGTGGTGCGCTGTATTTCTATGGGGCCTACAGAGGGCCTGGTGCGCGGCATGGCCGCCATAGACACTGGCGCGGCTATTTCTGTACCCGTGGGGCCAGAAACCCTTGGCCGTATGATGAATGTACTAGGCCGCCCCATAGACAATGCTGGGGCAATAAATTCCGCCGAAACATGGCAAATCCACCGTAAAGCCCCAGGTTTTGCAGACCAGACCTCTGTTACAGAAATACTGGAAACCGGCATCAAATCCATAGACCTGCTTTGCCCCTATGCAAAAGGCGGCAAGATAGGGCTTTTTGGCGGCGCAGGGGTTGGCAAAACCGTTATAATTATGGAGCTTATAAACAATATTGCCACGGCCCACAGCGGGCTGTCGGTGTTCACCGGGGTGGGGGAACGCACCCGCGAGGGCATCGACCTTTACAATGATATGAAAAACTCCACTCTGAAGGATGGCTCGCCTGTTCTTTCTAAGGCGGCGCTGGTGTTTGGGCAAATGAACGAACCCCCTGGGGCGCGCATGCGCGTGGGCTTCACCGGCCTTACTATTGCGGAATATTTCCGGGATGTGCAGAACCAGGATGTTTTGCTGTTTATCGATAATATTTTCCGCTATGTTCAGGCAGGGTCGGAAGTTTCTGCGCTGTTAGGGCGTGTGCCTTCGGCCACTGGTTACCAGCCCACTTTGGCCACAGAGGTAGGCAGCCTGCAAGAGCGCATCACCTCTACTAAGGCCGGGTCAATCACATCCATCCAGGCCATTTACGTGCCTGCAGATGACTATACAGACCCATCTGTAGCCACAACCTTCGCACACCTAGACGCCACCACAAACCTAAACCGCTCCATAGTAGAAATGGGCATCTACCCTGCGGTAGACCCCCTAGAATCCACCAGCCGTATACTTGAAAAAAGCATAGTGGGCGAGGCTCATTACAACACCGCCCGGGAAGTACAGCGGGTTTTGCAGCGGTACAAAGATTTGCAAGATATAATCGCGATTCTTGGTATGGACGAGCTTTCTGAAGATGATAAACTTACAGTGGCCCGCGCCCGGCGCATACAGCGGTTTTTGTCCCAGCCGTTTACAGTAGCAGAAAAATTTACGGCAATACCGGGCAGCTATGTAAAGCGGGAGGATACCATCGAGGGTTTCCGCCAGATAATTGCCGGGATGCATGACGAAATTCCCGAAGGGCTGTTCCTAAACCGCGGTACAATTGACGAGGTAGTAGCAGCGTATAAAAAATCGTTGGAGGAATAGTGCGTAATAGTGAAATCAATGAGAAACGGTATCGCCAAAGCGGCATCTGAAACGCCGAGATAAGGCGTTTCAGGCGTTTTTGCTGCGATAGGCGAGACCGATTTCGAATTGTTTCGCTATATAAAAAATTCAGTTGGTCGCAATTTGCGACCAACTGAATTTTTGGTGAACATCCGCGGACTATAGTCGCTTCACCCAAAAAGCCATCACATAGAGCGCAGGCAGTTTTCGTAAGACGAGAAGCTGAAAATCGCCGCGCATTAGCAGGGTGCGCCGGTTTTTTAGCGACGAAGGCTTGCGGAAAATTTACAAGTTTTATGTGGTAGGTTTTTAAGTGGAGCAACTATACAATAGAAATTTTACAAAGCCAGAAATGAGTGTATCCCCATGGAAAAAAAACTAACAATAAAAATAGTATCCCCAGGCCAGCCCACAGACAAGCGCATCCCCACCCAGGCAGATATGGTAATAATGCGCTCTACCGCTGGGGATTTAGGTGTGCTACCTGGCCGTGCGCCTGTTTCACTTGCCCTATGCAATGGGATAATGCGTATTATGAATGGGGAAGTTGAGGCGCGGCTGCTGATAGACGGCGGCCTGGCCAGCGTAAACCAAAATGTGATTACAGTGCTTACAGAATCTGCGGTTTTGCAGGAATGACGGGGAATATATGCGAGCAATCAAATTATCCAGCAGATACAGTGAGATAATCTTCCGCAGAGAGACCAAGTTGATATAGCAGCTTTGTAAAAATTTAATGCTAGCTTAGGTGGTGCAACAAGACTAATGTTTAATTTCCATCAAATGACCCAGAAAGAAGCTGAAGAAATTGCAAACGACTGGAAGTATTCCGGTATGTATTCGTTTTATGACATGACTGCTGATGAGGAGGATTATGCGGAATTTATTGACCCCATCAAGCGTGGTAAGAGTTATTTTTCATGCTACGTTGATGGTTTTTTAATTGCGTATTACTCGGTTAATGTTATTGAGGAAAACAACATAGAGATAGGGCTTGGCTTAAAACCAGAATTTACCGGCAATGGCTATGGTCTCAATTTTGTACACGCTGTTATGGCTCATGTAACATTACAATATGCTGATGTCAATTTTATACTTTCAGTCGCATTATTTAACCAGCGTGCAATTAAAGTATACAAAAAGGCTGGCTTCATATCAGAGGGAATTTTTACGCAAAATACAAATGGTGGTATCTATGAGTTTCTTCGTATGGCTAAAATAAATTTCTAAATACTCGCCCACTAACAAAAAGCAAATTAGACTTATGTGATTCAACATGAATTAACTATGGACAGCATCTAAGATTAGCTCTATAATCATCCTGGAAAAATATCACATGGTGCAGCTAGCGCTCGCAAAAAAGCAAGGAAGCAGAAGCGTGATATGAGGCAGCGCCCATCAAAATGGAGGTATTAAAATGAGTAATAATTTCGTAATTGTGGCAGACTCGACCTGTGACATGCCCCATGAACTGGCAGAAAAATGGGGAGTTACCATCATTCCAATGGTTTTTAACCTAGACGGTAACGAATATCTTAACTACCTCGACTATCGCCAGATTTCCGTAAAAGATTTCTACAACGCCCTACGGGCTGGTAAAACTGCCAGCACAGCCCAGGCCACAGTGTTCAACTATATGGAAGCTTGGTCTCCTCATCTTGCTGCGGGCAAGGATGTTTTGCATTTTTGCCTAGGCTCTGCACTTAGCAAAAGCTACGACCAAAGCGTGCTGGCCGTTAAAGAAGCAGCCGAAGAATTCCCAGGCCGCAAGGTTATTACAATAGACACAAAATCTGCCTCCATGGGTCAGGCCATTCTTATAAAAGCCGCCGTAGAAGCTCGCGACGCGAATAAATCTCTGGAAGAAGCCGCAGCAACAGCCACCCAGATGATTCCAAACCTGCAACATTGGGTGATGGCAGACGACCTCAACCACCTAAAGCGCGGCGGCCGTGTATCCGGTGCGTCGGCCTTTGTTGGTACGATGCTAAATGTAAAACCAATCTTAGCCATTAACGCCGAGGGCAAGCTCATACCAGTGGCCAAAGCCCGCGGCCGCGGCAAAGTTATAGACTACATTATAGAACGCATGAAAGAAAACTTCTCCCCGAAAGACCAAACACTGTTCATAGCCCATAGCGACGCCCCAGACTACGCCGAAGAACTAAAAGCCAAAGTAATAGAAAACTTCGGCACAAAAGATTTTGTAATAAACACCATAGGCCCAGTAATAGGTGCCCACACCGGCCCTGGCACCCTGGCCGTGCTTTATATGGGTGATAAACCCAGACCATAAAACAATAAAACCGTTAGAGGCTTCGCCACCCGCTTTTTCAAAATCGGGTGGCGAAGCCTGCGGTTTTAACTACACTAAAAGGATGATATACCATGGCGATTGTAATTAGAAACGCGATACTTCATGTGCTGCGCAATGACGGGCGTGAGTCTGTTTTTTCGGAAGCAGAGCTTGATTTTGATTCAGAGATTTGTGAGGCTTTTATTCAGAAGCATGTTAAGAAGTTGATTGCTAACCCTGGGGTGCGCACGGCGCATTTTCCGCAGCAGGCGCAGTTTTATCAGTTGCTGGGCAATTACCAAAGTAATGGCATTTATTTTAAGGAAATGTCCAGGGAAATTGCGGCTAAAATGGATGGGATTATGAAGCGGTTTACAGATATCCCCCCATGCGATTTGCTGGTTACAAGGGTGGGGCATAAAACTGGCGAGTATTTGGCCATTTTGAAGCTAAATTACCACGAAGTTTATGCTAGCAAAAGCAATAATGCGGATAACCAACTTACTAAATGCACGGCCCTGCCATTTAGCACCGGCAAAGTGGAGTATGCTGCGCTTATTGGGCTGGACGGCAGCGCAATGCCAATAAATGTGACAGAAAAACCAGCCACCATTGATGGCAACCAGGTTAATTATTTTTCTGAACTGTTTTTGGAATGTGAAACCGCCCCCTCCCAGAAGGAGCAGGCTAAGCTGATAGACGAGGTTACGGTGGAATTTGTAGACGAATACTGCCGCCAAGACCCTATCGTAAGCGCCAAAATTAAAACCGCTCTAGTGGAAGAATCTGAGGAAAAAGAAGGCACAGTTTCAATGGACAATGTGGCAGCGGTAGCCTTCCAAGGTCAAGACGAAATGAAGCAAAAATATGTAGAAACTATGCGAGAAGCAGGCGTTCGTGAAGATTTACCTCTTGGCCAGCGAGTGGTAAAACAACAATTTGCCACCCATAAAATAAAGGCTGAAAACGGCGTAGAAATCCGCTTCCCGGCAGAACTGGCAATAGATGAAGATGAAATAGAAATAACAACCCATAATGATGGCACGGTATCTGTGCTGCTAAAGCGGTTGCGTATGCTGTAGCTAAGTAAATCACCCCAAATTAAAGGTTTTGGATGTATCGGAGGCGAAGCCTTTGGCGGTTTTATTAAGAAAGGTGTAACCAGCCATGCAATATGACATTTATACCGGGCTGCTAAAAGCATTTCCATTGCCTGAAACAGTGGCCAGCGATGTAAATTTTGTTTGCAACCATGGGCACCCGAAGTTTGATACTTTGCGGGATAGTTACCCCATTGAGGCAATCGCGGGGGATGGGGATGATTTTTCAAAAGCAGTGAACCTATTGCAATGGGTATCATCGAACACCTGGCATAAGGGCGATTATAACGGGAGTGTAGGGCAAAACGCATTAGATTTACTGGATTATTCGTTTGGTAAAGATATTTCATGCGGGATAAACTGCGTGGGCTTGGCAATTGTTTTGGCAGAATGCCTTCTTGCCGTTGGCGTGAAAGCAAGAAAAGTATTTATTATGCCTTGCTCGCCTTATGATGGCGATAATCATGTCGTTACCCATGTTTATATCAGCGAAATGAATAAATGGGTTATGTTTGACCCGACACTTAACGCTTATATCTCCAACGAAAAAGGCGAATACCTAAGCCTTTTAGAATTGCGCAATCACTTGGCAGACCAAAATCCAATATTCTTTAACAAGGGCGCAAAATACAATGACAATGAATGGACAGAGCAAAGCGCAAAAGAAAACACGCAATATTTTGCCAAGAATCTGTTTTACTTCCAAACATCTGAAATAAGCACATTTAACGATGATGCCCCAGGCAACCGAAATATAACGCTGTGCCCGCAAGGGTTTGACCCAAAACAAAAGAAGCTAAACAATATCGATTATCGTATGAAAATATACAACGCAGAAGATGACCCATATATGATAAACTGGAGAGAATGGGCAGAAAAAGAAGAATATCACTACTGTTCTGCCGTTGGATTTGAACAAAATCCTTTCTAAATTTCGTAAAAAAACAAGGCAAAATTTTAGCATTGGGATAATAAAAAATCACAATGCTAAAATTTTGCCCAAAAATATTCATAAAACAATGAAATATAGCGGTTTTTTTGATGTTTGGCGTGCGATATATGTTGTAAAAGTGGTACCATACGGTACCATTTTCATGGAATTATGGTACCGTATGGTACCATTTTTTTAGCAATTATAGTGAAATAAACGAGAATCGGCCTCGCCCAAGCGGCACTTGAAACGTCGAAATAATGTGGTTCAGGCATTTTGCCACGGCGGGCGAGACTGATTTTGAATTATTTTACTATTTCAACTACAAGGGCCATGCAATACAAAATTATCAACGTCAAAACCACCCATTTTTTCTTCTACATATGAGTGAATCATCCTTGCTACCTTAAGCATGGCCTCATCGCCGCTACACTCAAACGCCGGCTTGATTATTTCCAAGAAGGCAGGGTTTTTGTATGTTGGCAGGCCGTAATTTTTGGCGTAGCTATCGTCTGTTAGCCATCTATGAAGCTTTTGGAAGTTTGGCACCGGGGCGCAAATGTAGCGGGAGTACAGCTCAAATGCATACTTTACAAAGCTATAAAAATGCATGGCTGCATCTGGGGTTTGTTTTGTGCAGGCGCGGGCCAGCTCATCTAAATTATCCCATAGGTGGTAGAGGCCGTTTACCAGGTTGAATTTGCTCATGCTAGGGAAATCTGTGGCCTTTTTTTGCTGGCAATAATCTATTATTTTTTCTGCGGTAGAGTTTTTGTTAAGGATAATGATTCCGTTTAAAACCATTGTAATTTCGATTAGGCAGGCGTTTTCGAAATTTTCGTCAATGGATTTTTTCACTTGCCGTACAGGGTTTGCGAAATATTCTATTAGCAGGTCGTCCATCCGCTTGTTGCCGCGCTCGCGCCAGTTAGCGTTGTCGTTTAGCACAATGAATAAATCAATGTCGGAAAACTCATCCGCATTGCCAACGGCGTGGCTTCCGGTTAAAAATACAGCCTCAATTTCATCCCTGAAGCTGCATGAATCTATAAAACTTGCCGCTATTTTTTTCCATTTTTCCATAATATTCTCTCCTTATGCTAGTCTCGCCTAAAATCTATTTTTACTGGGTTTTGAATGGCATGATGTCACCTGCCCTTTTGGGTAGTTATAGCAATTACACCTAAAAACATTCACGTATAACTTGTAAATTTTCCGCAAGCCCGCGTCGCTAAAAACCTTGCGCACCGCTAGTGCGCGGCGGCTTTCAGCTCCTTACCTTGCGAAAAATTTCCTGCGTTCTATGTGAATGTTTTTAGGTGAAATTGCTATATTCTGTGTGTTCAGGGCAATCACCCCCTTCCTAGGAAAATAAAAAACACCTCACCGAAATATCGTCGGTGAGGTGTGAAAAATATTCCAATTCATCCTCCTGCCAACGACATGTAGAGCTAACATTGTCGTCGGCGGGATGGCTGACTTCAAATGCTAACTCTGGGTGGTGGTAGTGGATGTGTTTATTTGACGAATTGACATGTTTAGTATTTCCCTTCAAATTTTTGGAACTGCGGCCATTGTATATCGTCGGCGGCTTTGTTGTCAAATTTATGGACCTGTAGAACCCACCGTAATCACAATCCTATCCTTTTTGGTGCGGCCGTCTTCGGTGTTTATGGTAATCCTACCCACGCCACGGACGGTTATTTTGTCGCCTGGCGATAGGGTTTGGGTCTTTTTGCCGGGTTTCCAGTTTACGAAAACTTTTTCTGCATCTATAAGCGCAGCTGATTTTCCCCGGGAGATGTTCAGCGCCGCGCTAACCACTGCATCCAGCCGCAGTGAGGATACTGTCACGCGCTTTTCTTTAATGGTATTGCCCGTGGTTTCTAGCGTGCTGCCGGCGGTGGCCTTTACCGTCACGCGACCCACCTGGGTTAGCCCCTCTGCCACATAGCTGGCGATATCGCTGGCCACGTACAGCGTTGCGCCTTCTGCCGCCAGCAAAATATCACCCACCTTGCCCCGGTCTATGCCAAGGCCAAGGGTCGCCCCAAGATAGTCCCGGTGGGTGGGGGCTTTAGAAAATTTCTGGTTATACCGCACCGCCACAGGGGTGATGGGAAAATCTGCCGGGCTGCCCGCGCCGAAGCCAATCATCTCACGCTCGGCATTTTCGTGCCCTCCGTGGGTTGTTACATCTGCCGACCCAAGGGCCGCGATAAATGCCCCGCAGCGCATAGGGTCTAGGAAATCTGTAAAGCTTGGCTGGCGTTTTTTCTCGCTGGCGGCAAGTTTGTCTAGCACCTTTGCGAAAAGCAGTTTGTCTTCGCTGTCTTTGAATGGGTTGTTCATGGTGTTTCCTTTCTGTTGCTGCAATTTTTCAGCGAAATTTATGAAAATAAAGGCGGCAAAGCCGTTTTGTTCTGAAAGCAGTGAAAAGTAAAAAATATCATGCATTCTTGTTCGCCACCCATTATAATCAAAAACAACCGAGAGGAGCAAATTAAATGGAAACTATCGAAAACATCCAAGCAGCCATCGATTATATAGAAGAAAACATAGCCGAAGAGCTGGATGTGGCAACCATTGCCAGCAAGGCTCATATGTCGGGCTCGCATTTTCAGCGGGTGTTTTTGGCTATTTGTGGCGTTTCTGTTGGGGAGTATATCCGAAACCGCAAGCTAACCCTAGCCGGCCAAGATATAACCACCTCCAGCGCAAAAATAATAGACATCGCAACCCATTATGGCTACTCCCCGGAAGGATTTTCCCGGGCGTTTAGCCGCTTCCACAAAGCATCGCCAACGGCAGCGCGCAGCCAAGGCGAAATAATCCACTTTGCTAAAATCTCGGTAAAATCAATGCTAGGAAAGGAGAAAAATATGGAAAATAAAGTCGATGCTACCTGCTCTTTTTGTGGTAAAACTGAGTCTCAGGCGCAAGTTCTCGTGTGCTGTGGAGATAAAGAAGTATTTATCTGCGATGAATGCGTAGAACTTTGTAGCGACATAATAAAAGAGCAAATAAACAAAAAATCATAAAAAAATGGTACCATACGGTACCATAATTCTACTAAAATGGTACCATACGGTACCATTTTTTTGCCCAAAAGTGGCCTTTTGGGCATTTTTTTATGCGCTCAAGCAACAAAAATCCGCTAAATAAGCCACTTCTTTTGTTCCCATTAAAAAATTAAAGTTTTTGCCAAGCTTTTTTCAAAAAGGCGGTGGAGGTGTCGGAGGCTGGTCGGTTGCTGTGCAACCTGCTCGCCCAAGCATTCAGGGCGAAGCCTCTGACGGTTTTAATTTCCCATCAACTATGTTATATTAGGACATAACCTAAGAAACGGAGCGATTTACATGCAAGAATACGACATTAGTACCCTACGGCATACGGTTGCGCATATTATGGCGCAGGCGGTACAGCGGCTTTACCCTGGCACTAAGTTGGCCATAGGGCCTTCTATTGAAGACGGGTTTTATTATGATTTTGAGACGGCAAGGCCGCTAACGCCAGAGGATTTGCCCCTTATAGAGAAAGAAATGAAGAAGATAATCAAGGAAAACTTGCCCCTAGAGCATTTTACCCTGGGCCGTGACGAGGCTTTTGAGCTTGTGGACAAACAGGGCGAGCCTTATAAGCGCGAGCTTTTGGAAGGGCTGGAGGAAGAGGCTTCATTTTACAAACAGGGCGATTTTGTGGATCTTTGCGCAGGGCCGCATATAGAAAAAACCGGGCGTGTTAAGGCTTTTAAGCTTACAAGCGTGGCCGGGGCGTATTGGCGCGGCGATGAAAAAAATAAGATGCTAACCAGGATTTATGGCACGGCGTTTTTTACAAAGGACGAGCTGGCGCAGCATCTGGAGCGTATAGAAGAGGCGAAAAAACGCGACCACCGCAAGCTTGGCCGTGAGATGAAGCTTTTTGCAATAATGGAAGAAGGGCCTGGTTTCCCGTTCTTTTTGCCAAAGGGCGTTGTGCTGCGCAATAGGCTTATTGAATACTGGCGCAAGGTGCACAAAAAATATGGCTACCAAGAGATTTCTACCCCAGCTATGCTAATTGGCGACCTTTGGGAGCGCTCTGGCCATGCAGAGAATTATCGCGAGAATATGTATTCGTCCATAATAGACGAGCAGGAATATTTTGTAAAACCCATGAACTGCCCCGGCGGGATGCTGGTTTACGAGATGGATTTACATTCGTACAAAGAATTCCCGCTGCGTCTGGCAGAGCTTGGCAATGTGCATCGCCATGAAAAAAGCGGCACAATGCACGGCCTAACCCGGGTGCGCGCCTTCACCCAAGACGATGCCCATATCTACATGACCATAGAGCAAGTGAAGGATGAAATCAAGCAAATAATCCGCCTGTACGAGGAAGTATACGCGGCCTTTGATATCGCGGAGTATTCCTTTGAGCTATCCACCCGGCCAGATAACAGCATAGGCTCGGATGAGGCCTGGGAAAAAGCCACCGTGGCGCTGCGGGAAGCCCTTGAGGAAATGAATATCGAGTACCGCCTAAATGAAGGTGACGGCGCATTCTATGGGCCAAAAATCGACTTCCATATAAAAGATTGCATGGGGCGCAGCTTCCAATGCGGCACAATCCAATGCGATATGAACCTGCCAGAGCGGTTTGACCTATCCTATGTGGGCGCAGACGGCGCGAAGCATAGGCCGGTAATGGTGCATCGCACCTGTTTTGGCAGTATCGAGCGGTTTATTGCTATTTTAACCGAGCATTGCGCCGGATGGTATCCGTTTTGGCTAACCCCGGTGCAGGTGATGGTAATCCCAATCGCAGAGCGGCATCAAGAAGCCGCCCAAAAGGTACACGCACAGCTAGGGGCCGCTGGTCTGCGGGCAGAAATTGACCTGCGCAACGAGAAAATGGGCTACAAAATCCGTGAAGCACAGCTGCAAAAAATCCCGGTAATGCTAATGCTTGGGGATAAGGAAATCGAAGAAAACAAGGTATCTGTGCGCACCCAGCAAAACGGCGACGAAGGCCAACAAGATTTAGCAGCGCTAATAGAAAAACTAACGGCAGAATCAGATTTTTAAAGGACGGTAATATGCAGCTTCCCCAGCAGTTTTTGGTTGAAATGAAAGAAATACTTGGTGCAGAGTATCAGGCTTTTTTACAAGGTTTTGATGCTCTGCCTTTGCGTGGGGTCAGGTTTAACCTGCTAAAGCTGCGGGACAGCGGCCCGGAAGAATTGCGAGGGCTGGCAGGGGAGGTTTTTGGGCAGGATATAACTCGCCCTGTGCCATGGTGCGGCGAGGGTTTTATATACCCATCTGCCGCGTCAGAGGCCGAAACCCTGCGCCCGGCCAAGAGTGTCTTCTACCGGGCGGGGCTTTTTTATATTCAAGAGCCATCTGCCATGAGCCCTGCCCAGGTGCTGGCGGCACAGCCAGGCGAGCGGGTGTTAGATATTTGCGCTGCCCCAGGCGGCAAATCTGCCCAAATTGCCGGGCATATGCAAAACGCCGGGCTGCTGGTGTCAAACGACCTTAGCCCCACCCGTAGCCGCGCCCTGGTGAAAAACCTAGAGCTGGCTGGGGTACGCAATGCAATTGTGCTAACCGAGCACCCAAAAAAGCTGGCGGCACGTTTCTCTGGTTTTTTCGACCGAATATTGGTGGATGCACCTTGCAGTGGCGAGGGTATGTTCCGCCGTGACCCGGATGCGGTAAAGGCGTATTCGGCGGCCAAGCCGGAAGTATGTATGGCCATGCAGCGGGAAATACTGCGCCACGCTGCAAAAATGCTGCGCCCGGGCGGGCGGCTGGTGTATTCTACCTGCACGTTTAATATATCTGAGAATGAGGGCATGATTGCGGAATTTTTGGCGGAAAATGAGGGTTTTAGCTTGGTAGAAATTAACCACAGGGGGCTTGGGTTAAGCTGTGGCAGGGGAGCGCCAGAGGTTGCCGCCGCCGTGGCGCGAATATGGCCGCATCTTTCGCCCGGAGAAGGACATTTTATCGCCTGTCTGCAAAAGGATGACGGCGAGCATCTTATTGAAGATGCACCCGCAGAAGCGCCCAAAATGAGCAAAAAGCAACGTAAAGGCGAAACCAGCAACATCCAGCTCTTACCAAGAGAATTCACGGCCTTTTGCCAAGAAAATTTGATGGGCTTTAACATGGCTACACCATTCCAGCTACATGGCAAAAGCCTATACTTACAGCCAGAAACAATAGACCTATCCGGCCTGCGGGTGGCCCGCAGCGGCTGGTACGCCGGCGAAATAGAGAAGGATCGATTCACACCGTCACAAGCCTTTGCCATGGGGCTAACGCGAGCCGAAGCCTGCTTTGCAGTAGAGCTTCCCGAGGCAGACGCCTGGCGATACCTGAAAGGGGAGTCGCTGCCCTTTGCACAGACCCTTTCTGCCACGGTGAAAAAGCCGTGGGTGCTGATATGCCATAGGGGTTACCCGCTGGGCTGGGCGAAACTGGTGCAGGGGCGGCTTAAATGCCAGCTGCCCACGGGCTGGTGTGTAATTTAGAAGGGAATCGCATGGAACATAAAATTCAGCTGCTTGAACGTGAAAAATGGCAAAACCATGAAGCTTATTTCAGCGATTATGCAGATAGCTGCTATTGCATGGAAATTTCACATGCGGACGGTTCGTTTTTGGTAGAGATGCGCAAAACGCCACTTGAATCACGTAAAATAATAAAATACCCGCAGCGGTTGTTTGCTTCAGAGGATTCTACCGTGAAGGCATGGGGGGTTGTGGACGGCGGCCAGCTTGTTGCCGGTATTGAAACCAGCATTGAGGCGGGCGCAAAAAGCCCACGCCTGTACGTATCGCTGTTATGGGTTGACGAAAAATATCGCCGCCAGGGGCTTGCGGCCGCCTTGGTTGACAAGGCGAAACAGCGTGCTGCGGCCGAGAATTTGAGGGCTGTGTATTTGCAAACATGGTCATGCAACGAGCATGCCATTGCATTTTATCTTTCCCAGGGGTTTAGGCTAATTGGCTTCGATAGCTGCCCATTTTCAAATGAAGATGCGGAGAAATTTAATGTTCCACTGAAGCTGGGGTTTTTCCTTTAAGTGTGCAGGAGGTAAGCAGAATGGATTACAAGCTGACAACCAATAACCTATGCGCCAAAGATTTCATCCGGCTGCGGGAGTCTGCAGGTTGGGGTAACCCGCTTCTGGAGCATCAGGTAGCAGCCGGGCTTGAAAATTCGCTGATTACTGTTGAGGCAATATGTGATGGCCAAGTAGTGGGCATGGGCAGGCTTGTTGGGGACGGGTTTACGATATTTTATATTCAAGATGTGATTGTGTTGCCAAAGTTTCAAGGCCATGGCGTTGGCACGACAATTATGCAGCGGCTTATCGCCCATATATCCGACAGCGCTTTACCTGGCACGAGGGTTGCAACAGGGCTTTTTTCTGTGAAGGGCAAAGAAGGCTTTTACAAAAAGTTTGGCTTTTGTGCCCGCCCGGACGATACCGGCGGTGCAGGAATGCTAATGCGTGTAGAAAGCAGAGGTTGCCATAGTGAAATAAATGAGAAACGGTCTGGCCAGAGCGGCACCTAAAACGCCGAGATAAGGCGCTTCAAGCATTTTGCCGTGACAGGCGAGACCGATTTCGAATTGTTTCATATAGTAATAAATCCCCCGCGCCTGGCGTATAGATAGCAAAAAGGCGATATTTTCGCAAAAGGGGATTTTCCTATGGAACTTGGCTATAAATCGCAAATTAAACATTTGGTAACAGGCGTTTTAATCGCCTACGCAATAACTTGTATCGTGTTTTTGGCGTTTTCCATCCTGGTGACATACACCAACATGAGCGAACGTAGCCTGCCCACAGTAGTGGCAGTTACCACATTTTTGGCCGTAATGGTGGCGGGTTTTGACGCCGCCCGTGGCGCAACCCAGCGTGGTTGGCTATGGGGCATGGGCGCCGGCCTTGCCTACGTAATAATCATGGCAATAATAATGGTGGCGCTGCTACCCGTATTTTCTATAGACGGCCGCACATTGATGGTAATAGCCCTAGGAATAGCCGGAGGCGGCTTGGGTGGTATGATTGGGATAAATTTGAAAAAGTAGTTTAAGGCCACCAGGGGCTTCGCAGACCACATATTCAAAAACTCTATAATTATAATAGAGTTCTTCTGAAATTGCAAAAAACGCAATTTCAGAAGAAGCAAAAGATTGAAAATGTAACTCTTCCGAAATTAAAAAACGTAATTTCGGAAGAAGTCTAATGTTAAAGTTTTTTGCTTCTTTTTTCAAAAAAGAAGTGGGTGTGGGCAAAGCCCACGGTTTTGTATCAAAAAAACGGAGGATGAAAATGACTAATTTGCAAGCGATTATTATGGGATTGGTGCAGGGTGTGGCAGAGTTTTTGCCTATTAGTAGCAGTGGGCATTTGGCTGTTTTGCAGACGGTGTTTGGTTTAGAAGAGCCGGATTTGACTTTTGATATTGTGGTGCATATTGGTTCGCTTATTGCTATTATGCTGTGTTTTTGGAAGGATATTTGGGCGATTTTAAAGAAGCCGTTTGGTAGGATGACTGGGCTTTTAATCGTGGGAACTATCCCGGCGGCTATTGGTGGGATTCTTTTTCGTCATGCGATAGAAAATTACTTCCGCGCGGGGATTTGGCTTGCGGTGGCCTTTACGTTAACTGGCTTTATCATGTTGCTGGCCGATAAGTTTAGCCAAAGCAGCAAAGAGGGTAGGGCGGAGATAACTTTCCTGGACGCAGCTCTAATTGGCCTGGCGCAAGGCTTTGCGCTGTTGCCTGGTATTTCGCGCAGCGGCAGCACAATAGCTGCTGCCCTGGGGCGCGGTGTAAAGCGTGAGGCTGCCGTAAAGTTTTCATTTATGCTGGCTATAATAGCCATAGGCGGCGCAGGTTTGCTAGAGGCTGTACAAGTGTACCGCGGCGAAGTTACCACAAATGTAGCCGCCCCTCAAATGATAATCGGTTTTGTGGTGTCACTGGTGGTTGGCTATTTATCAATAAAATTGCTGCTTAAATTGATAGAGTCTTGTAAGCTTAAGTATTTTTCGTTCTATGTATGGGGCTTGGCCGCGTTGATATTTGTGGATTGGTTGTTTATCAATAGATTCTTTTAAACCGTGGGGTTTTGCCCTCAGCCCCTTCTTTTTTTACCAAAAAGAAGCAAAAACTTGACCTTTTAAGGGGAAAATTATGGCGAGAATGTACGATTTACGCCAGAAGGAAGTTATAAATACGAAGGATGGCACAAGATACGGTTTTGTTAGCGATTTGGAGATAAATATGCAAGAAGGCAAGATTACGGCCATAATAGTGCCGGGGCCAGGGCGGGTGCTGGGCGTGTTTGGCCGTGACCACGAGTTTCGCATACCTTGGGATAAGGTGCATAAATTTGGCGATGATATTATTTTGGTAGATTGCGTTACGGAAAAAGTGCTGGTGGAAAGCCATGAATAGGAATCAGGCTTCTTTCGAAATCATGCTTTTTGTGGTTTTAGAAGAACTCTATTGAGGAAAACGGCGATGTGGCTGCTTGGCCATGTGGCTGTTTTTTTGTTGCTATGAAGCCGCTAGCTTTTGGCAACTGTAAAGCGGCAGAACCGCTATGCCTTTACTATAGTCGCGAAAAAATCCAGTTGGTCGGATTTTCCGACCAACTGGATTTTTTGCGCATCATCTTGTCAAGCCAAGTACAACACCTCCAAATGAAAACCTCAAAAGGAGTGTGGCGATAAATGCCGCCGGTGCTTCGCTTAAGCCCTAGCAGCGAAGCTAGGGCGGTTTTTCTTTCGGCTTTTAAAAATAAATGCTATACTTTAGAAAAAGTCATGTGAGGGAGATGGATATGAAAATTCGGGTCGTTTTGGCTGTGGTGGTTTTATTTTTGGTTGGTGGGATTAACCTTCAGGCGCGCGCGCCTTTTGGTAATTCTGACCGGGGGGATGGTACTTTTGCTAACCCAATAATTTGGGCAGATGTGCCGGATATGAGTATTATTAGGGTGGGGGATACATTTTGGATGTCTAGCACAACCATGCATATGAACCCTGGCGTGCCCATTATGCGGTCTTTCGATTTGGTTAATTGGGAGATTGTTAGTTATTGTTACTTTGTGCTGGAGGATACTAATGTGATGAAGCTGCAAACGGGGCAGCATATGTATTCTAGGGGAACTTGGGCCAGCACGCTTGGGTATAGGGATGGCACTTTCATTTTAATTGTGCATTCCTGGACATCTGGCAAGACGTATATTTTCCAGACAGAATGCCCGGTGTACCAGCCCTGGCGGCGGTATGAAATAAACCGAGTTTTTCATGATAGCGGTATGCTAATTGGCGACGACGGGCGCAATTGGCTGGCTTGGGGCATGGGGCCTATTTATATTATCGAGCTGAATGAGGATTTAACAGGTCTGATGCCCGGCGCGCAGCAGCGGGTTTTGCTGCCGAATATGCATGCCCCTCACCCCACCACCGGGATTACGCCAACCAGTGGCCTGGGCGAAGGCACACAGCTGCAAAAAATTGGCGATTATTATTTTATCTTTGGCATCACATGGCCTTCTGGGCAACCCCGAACGCAGGTGGCGCACAGGGCACAAAGCCTGTATGGGCCTTGGGAATCTCGGGTTATTGGCATGGAGAGTATAAATGGCGCGGGGGTGGCGCAGGGCAGCATAGTTAACCTTGGGGATGACCGCTGGTATGGACTTTTCTTCCGGGATAGCGGGGCTATCGGGCGCATTCCTTGGCTGCTGCCGGTAACTTGGGTAGACGGCTGGCCAATGCTTGGGCTGGACGGCGGCCACACAAACCTGCCCAGAGAGGGCGCGATTCCTATAAGTATAGGTGGCTCACGCAGCGGGATTGTGGCCTCGGATGAATTTTATAACAATGCGCCGCGGCCGGTGTATATGGACTCGCCGCTGCCGTATACCTTGGTTGGCCAAGAGCACCAGTGGTTTAGCGATTATGGCTGCAATGGCTCGTATTTGAACCTGGTGTGGCAATGGAACCATAACCCGGATAATCGCTTCTGGTCGCTAACAGAACGGCCAGGCTGGCTGCGGCTTACCACCGGATATATTTCTGACAATATCCTGCATGCGCCAAACACGCTTACTCAGCGAACTTTCGGGCCGCAATCTGCCGCCACCATTAGAATAGACACAAGCGGCATGAAGCCGGGCGACGAGGCCGGGATTTCCCTTTTCACCGCCAGGTACGGCTCTATAGGCGTGCGCGCAGAAGAAAGCGGCCGGTATATTGTAACCACCTTGGCCAATTTTTGGATGAGTGCCAACCACGGTCATATTGGCAATGCGGGCGTGGAAAGCGCCCGAGTGCCGTTGGATGGCGATATTGTGTACCTTAAAGCCGAGGCAGATTTCACAAATTTTGGCCGCCAGGCAGACCGGGGGCGCTTCTATTACAGCCTAGACGGCAGGCATTGGACGCGCCTTGGAGACGAGCTGATTATGACCTTTTCTACCAATAATCATTTCATGGGATATCGCTTTGCGCTGTATAATTTTGCAACAGAAACCGTGGGTGGGCATGTAGATTTCGGTTTTTTTAGGCTGAACGACCGACTGCACAGCGATACGCGGCCAACCGTGCTGGGCGCAGCAATGAACCGCCGCGGCGATGGTAGAATCGCAATTTATCTTGACCCGCTGCCAGATGGTGAGTTTATTGAACTCGCTACATCTCTGGAGATTCCGGCCGGGGCGACTGTAACCGAGGTCAGCTTTGGCGGGAATGTGCTGGGGGATACCAACTGGACACAACGCGGTAATCAGCTTGTAATTTATGCCAATGGAGATGGGTTTGAATTTGCGCCTGGCGCTAGGTCACTTTTTGCGCTTGTATCGCTGGATGCGGCTGGGGGCTTTGAGGTTGTGCCGGATTATTCGATGGTGCGCGGGGATGGGAATGTGGTGTTTAATTTGGATGGAGTGATGGTGCGGGGGAATTAGGGTTTAAGCTGTGAAAGGCGGGAATAACACAGTTCGGATGATTTCGCCATAAAGCACTAATGTTATGATAGGATTGCAATATTATCTGAATAATCAAAACAGAGAGAGCAATTATGTGCCACAACGAATGTAGTGCGTGGGTAAAATATATACTTGGGGCAGGAGGGCGATATGAAAATTATATTTATATTTGGAAGTACTGCGGTCGGCAAAATGACAGTGGGCCAAGAACTTTTGAAAATAACAGATTTACGTTTATACCATAACCACATAATGCTTGAACCTATTTTAGAAATTTTTGGTGGTATGGATGGTGAACAAAACGAGCATAAAAGAAGAATTTTATCACGTTTGCGAAATGTTATATTGGAAGAATTTGCTGCATCTGAACATTATGGTTTGATTGTTACTGGCATGCTCAGCATGGGGAATCCAAACTGGGAGGCTTCGCTTGCCCCGATATTAAAAATATTTGAACAATGCAACGCAAATTTTTACTATGTGGAGCTTTTTGCTTCCCAAGAAGTCCGGCTACAACGCAATGTTACAGAAAATAGGCTTAAACATAAGGCTTCGAAAAGGGATATTGCGGTATCAAACCAACGGCTAATTAACGATGATGCAAAATATTGTTACAGCACAGACGGTCAAATTACCATTGATAATTACGTCAAAATTGACAATTCCGACCTCACCCCCGATGTTGTTGCATATATGATAAAAGAAAAATTTTCATTATAAAGTTCGTAGTATAGCGTTGGTGGCGTTATTTCAACCATTAACAGCACATATCCTAATCTTTGCTTCCTCTGAAATCACGTTCCTTGTGAGTTCAGAAGAACTCTATTGTTTTTGAGTTGTAATTCAGTTGGTCGGATTTTCCGACCAACTGAATTTTTTTTGCAGCTATGAATCGAAATCGGTCTCGCCTACCGCGGCAAAAACGCCTGTAAAGTCTTATCTTAGCGTTACAGATGCTGCCGGCTGAGACCATTTCTTATTTGTTTCACTATGCTTTATAGCCGCTCCACCTAAAAACATTCGCATAGGGCGCAGGAAATTTTTCGCAAGGCGAGAAGCTGAAAACCGCCGCGCACTAGCGGTGCGCAAGGTTTTCAGCGACGAAGGATTGCGGGAAAT
>WQVK01000006.1 GCA_009784025.1 Defluviitaleaceae bacterium | reverse complement strand
GGGGTTGGCAGTGTTTTTAGTTAACGCGCTTGGCTATACGCAAGTCGGCGATGCGGTGAATGGTGATTATAAACATCAGGTGCGGACGTTGTTGGCGAAGAATGAGTTGTTTCCGTTGCGTGATTTGCTGGCACATCATATCGGCACGCGAGAATCTAAGCCGCGGGTCAGTTACCCGCAAGCAGCGGCGTGGGTAGCGTTATTGCTTGACGAGTTAGGTCCTGATAATTTTTTTGCGCTTTATCCAACGCTGGTATGGGATAATTCAGCGGAAGGCATTGCGACTAACGTGTCGAAAATTGAAATGGCTTACGGGAACAGCATAAATGAAATGGAAAAAGAATGGCTTGAATTTGTAAAAAATTTAGCATGAGCTTGACGTAAGCCCCCTTCATAACACACACCATACAAGTTATATGTGGGTGTTTTTGATGGCATACTATAGTTCACATGCAGCGACAACAAAGAAAACGGCCCAGCAGGATGGGCCGAAATAATACACAACTAAAATTCAGTTGGTCGGATTTTCCGACCAACTGAATTTTTTACTAACCCCCAAAAAGAAAGAGGCCATGCGCGATACCACACATGGCCTCTTTTTTTCCCATAAAATGCTAAAGTTTTTTGCCAAGCTTTTTTCAAAGGCAACCCTTATAAAAAGCGGCAGAGGTGTCAAGGCAGGACGAACACTGCGCGGCCTGCTGGCCATACATCCTGGGCAAAGCCTTTGGCGGTTTTATATAGTAGGGTTCTTCTGAAATTGCAAAAAACGCAATTTCAGAAGAAGCAAAAGATTGAAAATGTAACTTCTTGCGAAACCCCCTACGAGAATTTCGCAAGAAGTCTAGTTGACAAATCCCAAGTCTATGTCGTAGAATGATTAAGATGGGGGAGGAGTTGTTTTTTACGGCTTTTCCGCCAGAATTCCCTATCAGTTTCAAGCAATTGTTTATAGGCAATTGCAAAAAAAAATGAGAGAAGGTTGATGGGAAATGGATTTTAGCTATGCGTTTGTAATAGGCGTAGTTGGGGCGATAATTGCCCTTGGTTTCGCATTGTTACAAGGCCGCAAGGTCATGGGGTTTAGCGAGGGTACAGACAAGATGAAGAAACTCGCTGCCTCTATTCAAGCAGGAGCATCTGCTTATTTAAAGCGGCAGTTTAGGGTGGTTGGTATTGTTTATATGGTTATCATTACCATTCTTGCTGTGCTGGCTGTGTTTGGCCATGTTTCACGCTTTATTCCTTTTGCGTTTTTGTCCGGCGGTATTTTTTCGCAGCTTTCTGCCTATATTGGCATGCGAATTGCCACCCGGGCTAATGTGCGCACCGCCAATGCTGCGGGCGAAAGCCTTAACCAGGGCTTACGGGTAGCATTTGCATCTGGTACTGTACTTAGCTTTACCGTGGTGGGGCTGTCTATTTTAGACGTTTCCATCTGGTTTTTGATTCTGCGCTTTGTGTTTAACCTGCACCCCTACGCCATTGCAGAGAACATGGTTATGTTCGGCGTTGGTGTGGCTGTGTTTGCGCTGTTTGCCCGTGTTGGCGGTGGTATTTTCACCAAGGCCGCAGACGTTGGGGCAGACCTTGTGGGTAAGGTTGAGGCCGGCATCCCAGAAGATGACCCACGCAACCCTGCTACCATAGCAGACAATGTGGGCGACAATGTGGGCGACGTAGCCGGCATGGGCGCAGACCTATACGAGAGTTATATAAAGTCCATGCACGCGGGCATTGCCTTGGGTTATGCTGCGTTTATTGGCAGTGGTAATATGAACTTGGTTTGGGCGGCTATGTTCTTGCCTGTAGCTCTTGCCGTGGTGGGAATGCTGGCTTCTTTGTTTGGCACTTTCCTTATCCGCACCAAAGAGAAGGCCACCCAATCTGAACTATTGACCACCCTTCGCAAAGGCACTTATACCGCCTCTGCGGTTGCGGTTGCGGGTTTTGCGCCCGTAACTTGGTTCATAATGAGGGATATGGGTGCCGCAAACAACTGGTGGGGCCTGTATATTTCCATAGTAACCGGGGTGCTGGCCGGGGTGCTTATCGCATACTTTACAGAATATTACACCTCCACTCATTACAAGCCGACAAAAGACTTGGCTGAATCCACAAAAACCGGGGCGGCCACTCTTGTTATTGCAGGTATTTCCCTGGGAATGAAATCCACAATCGCGCCTATCATCATTATTGTAGCGGCAATTGTGGTAAGCTTTGTGGCCTCTGGCGGAACAATGGACACCAGCGCAGACAATTACGCAAGCGCGTTCTCCTTTGGCCTATACGGCATTGGTCTAGCTGCGGTGGGAATGCTGTCCACACTAGGCATTACCCTAGCCACAGACGCCTACGGCCCTGTAGCAGACAATGCCGGCGGCATAGCCGAAATGAGCCATATGCCACCAGAAGTGCGCGAACGCACAGACGCTCTAGACGCTTTGGGCAACACCACAGCGGCCACAGGCAAAGGTTTTGCGGTGGGTTCTGCGGCGCTTACGTCTTTGGCATTGCTGGTTTCGTATATCAACATCGCCACCAGGTACGTGGCGCAGCATAGTGGCATTGCGCATATTGAACAACTGCCAGGCGGCGGCACAAGATACGTAGCCCCGCCAGATTTCGCACTTAACTTGAACCTTAACAACCCATCTGTGCTAATTGGCGTTTTCCTAGGCGCAATGCTAGTATTCGCCTTTGCAGCCATGACCATGGGTGCGGTACAACGCGCCGCCCAGGCCATAGTTGACGAAGTACGACGCCAGTTCCGCGAAATAGCTGGCATTATGGAAGAAAAGGCCAACCCAGACTACGCCCGCTGTGTAGACCTATGTACAAAAAGCGCCCTGCGCGAAATGATAGCCCCCACCCTGCTGGCAGTGGTGCTGCCCGTTATCACCGGTATGATTTTTGGTGTGGAAGGCGTAGTAGGCTTTATAGGCGGTGCAACAGTGGTTGGTTTCCTAGTAGCTGTATTCATGAACAATGCCGGCGGCGCATGGGATAACGCAAAAAAATACATTGAAGGCGGCGAACTGGGCGGCAAAGGTTCAGACAACCACAAAGCCGCAGTAATAGGCGACACCGTAGGTGACCCTTTCAAAGACACCAGCGGCCCTTCATTAAATACAATGTTTAAGCTTGTTTCCACAGTTTCCATCACAATAGTAAGCATAGTAGCAGCATATTCCTTATTCAACGTACTCTAGACCCTGCCCTCGGCGGGCGGCCAATTGCGCTTCGCGCCGGTGTGCTATATGAAATAAATGAGAAACGGTCTCGTCCGAGCGGCACCTTAAACGCCGAGACGAGGCGCTTAAGGCGTTTTTGCCGCGACAGACGAGACCGTTTTCGAATTATTTCACTATATAGAAAACGAGCTTCCTACGGGAGGCTCGTTTTTGCCCTTGGCGGGCGGTCGGTTGCGCTTCGCGCCGATGCTGCTGCAGAGAATAGGATTTTGGCTCAAATGAACTAATTACAATCTGTAATTAGTTCATTTGCTAGCATACGGCATCGTCACCTTCTGGCGCCCATACAAAAACCATCACAGCAGCCAATGGTTTTAATTACGTATTATGGAAAACCAGCGGCTGTTATGTTATTATTACCCAAACAAAGCCAGGCAAAGGAGGCCTCCCATGAAGGCTAAAGAGCTTTTAACATGTATATTTTGCGGTATCGCCATGAGCCTGCTGATGAATTTTTCGCTGGTTATTGCTACTTATTTTGGCCAGGATTTTATGCTTCTTACATCTTTTTTGTGCACTGTACTTGTCGTGTTGTTTATGAAATCGGATAGCTGGAAGGGTTTTGCCCTGTCTCTTCTCATTATAATAGCTGCGTTAGCGGTTACAGAAGTTGGCATTTTACTATCTGGGTTGCATTTGTTTTTTCAGCAAAGGCGGTACGGCTTTGAGGCTGGCCTGGTTTCACCTGGGTTTGGCGTGGTCGCTGTGGTCAATTATTATGTTCATTTTATTTTTATAGCTATCGGGGCTGTTGTGGCTGGGTTTCTTACCCGCACGGCCGCGAAGAAGCGTAGGCTTGGAGGCAAAACATGAGGCTGCTGGGCAACCTAATCTGGTTTATATTTGGCGGGGTTATACTTGCGCTTGGCTGGCTGCTGGCGGGGATTATTTGCTGTATTACCATCATTGGCATACCCATTGGCTTACGAGCGTTTAAGCTGGCGGGGCTTGCACTTTGGCCTTTTGGCCGGGAAGTTGTGTACGGCGGCGGTAGCGGGCGCTTTATTTTGAACATTATCTGGATTATTCTTGGCGGGCTTATTTTGTCCCTATCCCATATATCCTGCGGGCTTTTGTTCTGCATTACCATTGTCGGGATTCCCTTTGGCTTACAGCATTTTAAGCTGGCCAAGCTGGCGCTAATGCCGTTTGGGGCTAGTGTGGTGCGTAGCTGATGCATGGTTATAAGACCTCGCCTGCCTGTACCTGTTAGGCGTGTCAAAATAATACCTCTTAAATGTCCTGATAAAATAGCTAACATTGGGGAAACCGCATGCAATAGAAATATCCAGCACGCTCTTATCCGTTTCCGTTAATGCATTTTCTGCCATTTGTAGGCGGAATAAAATAATATATTCCACCGTGGTTTTGCCCGTGTACAGCTTAAACAAATACTCAAAATAAGACTTGCTATAGCCAGCCATACCCGCCAGTTGCGCCACTGTTAGCTTTTGAGAAAAATTTGCATGTATATGGTTTATTATGGCGGTAATATTTTTATCATACCGCGGCGCTTTAATCTCATTTTCGCTGTACATATCGTTCTTCAAAAATGTGGAAAACAACTGCATAAGTTGCGCCTTCACATGTATCTCATGGCCTTCGCCACGCTGCAACATGAGTGAGCAAATATTTTTTACAATCTCAATGGCTTCCCTTTCCTTTACCACGCCCGGACTAAAAAAATCCTTAATTCTAACGCCGCTCAAATATTTTCCACAAGCATCCCCTGCCCCAAATACATAAGACAAATCAAAAAGCAACGCGTAAAAATTAACCGCCTGCCCCGGCTCTAGCATCATAGAATGCAGCTCTTTACCGCGGCAATAAGCGCAATCGCCGCTGTTTAGCAAAATCGTCTTGCCGTTAATATTAAAATACGCGCTGCCATCTATCATGAAAATAATTTCTTCTTCATTATGCCATTGATACGGCACAAACCATTTAGAATTGTACACTTCTACAGGAAAATCCACTCTCCCATGCTGCCGCTTTTCTTTAAGAGTTAGCATATTCACGTCAATATTCTCCTTGCAATAATGTTATTTTTTGTTGCCATAATGCAAGATTATATCATATTTCAAATGCTATAATGCTATAAATTTATGGAGGTGTACAATGGGAAAAATTATCATAGGCGAAAAAAGCATAGGCTTCACAATGCGCGACGAAACCGTGCTAATAGAGGCATACGGTGAAAGCTGCGCCAGGGTGCGCATCACAAGAAACAGCATAATATCAGACGAAAAATGGACGCTACTGCCGCCAACATCCCAAGAATGCGTGGTTACAAAAGACGAAACGGGCGCATCTCTTACAACCGGCAAGCTAACCGCAAAAATCATCCCTGGTTATTTTAAGGGCTATTTCATTGTATTTTTCAAGGATGGCGAAGAAATTTTGCGCAGCAGGGAGGAAGGGGATTATGTAAATAAATTTGTACATGTAGAAGGCGACAACTATCGCATTAAGGCGATTTTTGAGGCTAGGGCTGGCGAGCATTTTTACGGCCTAGGACAAGAGCAGCAAGATTTTTTCGACCGCAAAGGCTGTACCGCAGAGCTGCTGCATTACAACACAAAATCTTCTATCCCGTTTGTGTATTCTTCCCTTGGCTACGGCTTCCTATGGAACAATCCCGCACCAGGCAGATGCGAGCTTACAAACAACCATAGCCTCTGGCTTGCAGAAAGCGCCTACCAAGCAGATTATCTAGTGATAGCCGGGGATGCGCCCGCAGATATTATGCGCAGCTATTGTAATATCACAGGCTATGCGCCAAAATTCCCAGAATGGGCGGCAGGTTATTGGCATTGCAAGCTACGCTACGAAAGCCAGGAAAATTTGTTTACGGCCGCCAAAGAATACAAGGCAAGGGATATCCCAATAGACGCTATTGTAATAGATTATTTCCACTGGACAGAGCAAGGCAACTGGGAATTTGACCCGCATTACTGGCCAAATCCCACAGCCATGTGCAACGAGCTAAAACAGATGGGCATTCGCCCCGTGGTATCTATCTGGCCCACCATAAACCCCAAAAGCAAAAACTACAAAACAATGGACGACGAAAACATGCTAGTGCGCACAGAAAACGGCCAATACGGTATTTTCGACTTCTACGGCCAGCAGACCTTCATAGACCCCACAAACCCAAAAACTAGGGAATTTGTTTGGCAAAAAGTTAAAGAAAATTATTTCGCCCACGGGATAAAGACTTTCTGGCTAGACGAGGCCGAGCCTGAAGTACACCCGCAGCAGTTTAGCAATTTAAAATTTCACCTGGGTAATGGCGCACAAACCGCGCTGCTTTACCCCTACTACTACTCCAAGGCCTTCTATGAGGCCTTAAAAGACGAAGGAGAGGACGAAATCGTCCTGCTTACCCGAGCGGGTTACACTGGCATACAAAAATATGGCGCTATCGTGTGGAATGGCGATATAGGCTCAAGTTTTTCTGCACTGCGGCAAAGCGTGGTGTCTGGGTTGTCTATGGCCATATGCGGCATACCCTGGTGGAACAGCGATATCGGCGGCTTCTGGGATGGCGATATCGAAAGTGATTATTTTAGGGAACTAATTGCACGCTGGTTCCAATTTGGCCTTTTTAGCCCAGTTATGCGCCTTCATGGCTCGCGGCGGCCTGCCAAAAACCACATCCACAAACACCCCGGCATAATCGAGCCTAGCCGCGGCGACAACGAAATATGGAGCTTTGGCGAAGCAAACTATCATCACATAAAACAACTAATAAAATTACGCGAGCGTTTAAAGCCTTATATCTTGGAATGTATGAACAACACATCCCAAACCGGCGAACCCGTAATGCGCCCAATGTTCTTCGATTACCACCAAGACCCAGAATGCTACAAACTAAGCGACCAATATATGTTCGGCAAAGACATCCTATTCGCACCCATACTAAACGAAGGCCAAACAACCCGAAACGTATACCTACCAGAAGGCAAATGGATACGCACCTCCACCAGACAAACACAAGAAGGAAGCCAGCACATAAAATGCACAGCAGCGTTGCACGAATTTATAGCTTTCGTGAGGGAAGGGGCCAGCGTGTTGGAGTGCTTCAGTTAAAACCATACCCATTGGCTTGCAGGCGTTTAAGCTGGCCAAGCTGGCGCTAATGCCGTTTGGGGCTAGTGTGGTGCGAATATAAAACCGTCAGAGGCTTCGCCGACCACATCTCCGCAAACTTTTTTAAAAAAGTCTGACAAAAACTTTAACATTGGGATTTTATTATTAAGCGAAGCTTAGGCAAAAGCGAAGGAGGGTCACGCATTTCGACCCTCCTTCGCTTTTGCCTAACGGCATACTAATCTGTAAAGCCCCAAAAGTTAAAGTTTTTGCCCCGCTTTTTTCAAAAAGCGGGTGGAGGTGTCGGAGGCAAAGCCTCTGACGGTTTTAGCAAATCGCCTACCTCGCCAGCAAGGCCATTCTCCAACACATGCTTTAGTAGTTCTGTTTCGCTTATGGTTGCGCCGTTTACTCGGAATGCTGTGTAGTAGTCTAGGCGTAGTTTTTCTAGGGCTTTTGATAGGGTTGTGGTTGGTTCTATTTTGGGGCGTTTTATTGGCATGCGGCGCAGTTTGGTTTGTTTGGTGGCCATCCAGCGGAAGAATTCTACCTTTTGTGCGGGGCGGTTTTTTTTGTTCCAGCGCCATATGTACACGCCTGCCAGGAAAATGGTGAAATTGTAGTAGAATAGTATGATTTGTAGCAGCCCTAGTAGGATTAGAAATAGGCTGAGGGCTAGCCCTAGCCAGCGCAGCAGCCTGTCTGCGCGTAACATGCCTAGGCGGTTGGCCAGGAACTGCTGTAGCATTCGCCCGCCATCTAGGGGTAGCATGGGCAGCAGGTTGAAGACTGCCAGCGCTAGGTTGTAAAAGGCGAAGCGCTCTAGCCAGGTTACCCCAACATATGATATATGGGATACTGCAAAGCCCCAAAAGGCCATTGTTCCGTTGGCTAATGCGCCTGCGCCGTAGGTTACGTATCTTTCCCATGGGTCAAGTTCGTCTGGGTTTTTTATCTTTGCGGCCAGCCCTAGGGGAAACGGGCGGATTTTTTCGAATCGCCCGCCAAGGTAGCTGCCCACCAGTAAATGCGCGCCTTCGTGCAGGGAAAGCGCAGCCAGCAGCATGATAGCCGTAACAACCGCCGGTATCATAAATTTACATATCCTATCGGGTTAACAAACTGCCCGCCACGGAACAGCCCATAATGCAAATGCGGCCCTGTAGACCAGCCCGTATTGCCAGAATAAGCGAAATGCTGCCCCTGAACCACATAATCCCCCACCGCCACAACAACCCCGCTTAAATGAGCATAAAACGACATATAATAATCTCCATGGGCGATACGTACAAACCGCCCGAAGGAAGGCGAATTACCCACAGCCACAACCTGCCCTGCCCTAGGTGCAACCACCGCCGTGCCCACTGGCACAGCAATATCAATGCCATCATGAAACTCGTTGCGGCCTGAAATCGGGCTTTGCCGCAGCCCCGCCGGCGAAGAAACCCTGCCATACAACGGGTTTATCCACAGCGGATAAATCAGTTGGTCGGAAATTCCGACCAACTGATTTTCTTGAATAATGCGAAGGCCGCCTCCGGCCAGGTATTCATAATCGTAATAAGCCGCTTCTTCGGCTAATCCCACAGTTCCGGAACTGGTGACGGCCCCGGAATCTGTGGATTTGAGGCTTCCTCATATGCCGTCACGGCTGGTGCGATTTCAAACTGAAAAACCGGTGCTTGGGTTGGCGGCACAAAAATATCCGCATCTGGTTGCAAAAGCGGCTGGGGCTGCCCGCCCGGAAGCTGCCCCGTAAGCCGCCGCAGCTCGCTGGCAAGCTCGCCAGGGGTGTTAGCCCCCACCAAAACCTCATTTATCCCATTTCTAAGCGCGGCGGCAGGGGGCAAGTCCACCAGCCCAACCAGCAACACAAAAACCAACAAAACCGCACTAAAAATACATTGCACGATAACAGTCTCGCCACCAGAAACCCCAGCAGCCTCTTCAACCTTACGCCCCCGCCCAAACTCGCCGGCCACAGTAACCCGCCTATAAGGCACTCTATCCATATAAAAACACCCCAATCTTCGTAATTTAATAGACTTCTTCCGAAATTCCCGTGGGGTTTCGGAAAAGTTACATTTTCAATCTTTTGCTTCCTCTGAAATTGCGTTTTTTGTAATTTCAGAAGAACTCTAATAAATTTTATGCCAAGGCCTGGGATTTATGCATACTTTTCCAGTGGCTGGGGATTATATTAGAACGGCACCATAAAACGCCGAAACAGGCGATTTTACTTAGAGTTCTTCTGAAATTACAAAAACCACAATTTCGGAAGAAGTCTATTTAAATTAGCATAAAGACCGTCAATGGCTTTGCCTCCGACACCTCTAACGGTTTTAAACCCCAGAAAAGAGGATTTCCCATGAGAACATGCTTGATTGCGTTTTGTATGATTATAGCCACGGCCCTGCCCGCCCAGGCCTACGGCGGGGTTTTTCAGCCTGCTATCGAAGAGACTATTGGTTATATCGACGCCATAGACGGGGAGTTGCTGTATATTTCTGGCGAGGCTATAACCGCCCGTGGCAGGGAAGAGGTTTTTATTGACATTTCTGCAGCCCCTGTGTACGATTTGTTGACAGGGGGGCAGGTTTCCATTCATAATATGCAGCAGGGCATGAGCATCCGTGCGGCCTACGAAACAAACCCAATGGCCTCCCATTTAGACCCCCTTGCCGCCGTCGTGTTATGGCTAAACTGGGATAGCCCCCATGCTGCTGTTTTCACAGCAGAAGTTAGCGGGAATGTGCAGCATTACCCCGGCCATACGGTCTTTTTGTCCAAAGACGGCAAATACCGCATAACCGCCACCGATGAAACCTATATATCATGCCCGCATCAAGGCAGGCTAACCCCGGCAGATATCCGCGCAGGGCAAGAGTTTTTCGTGTGGGTGGATATGATAACAGCCAGCAGCCCGGCCAATGTCTACCCAGACAAGCTTGTGCGGGTATTGTGATAGGAGCGATATTTTGCAAGCCACAGTGATAATAGCCGCATCTGGCGCAGGCACGCGTTTTGGGGGCAGCATTCCAAAACAGTTTCAACTGCTAGGCGGCGAGCCTATTTTGAAGCGCACCATAGAAATTTTCCATCAGCTAGAATATATAGGCGAGATAGCTGTGGCAATCCCCCCGGGCTGGGCGGCCCAGGTGGAAGGCTACGGCTTTGCCAAGCTGCGCCATATAATAGAAGGGGGCAGCAGCCGCGCCGAAAGCGTACATAAGACCCTAACCCAGCTAAGCTTAAGCGACAGCCAAATCGTGCTAATCCACGATGGCGTGCGCCCATTTGTCACACCAGAAACCATCCGGGCAGTGGCAGAAGCCGCCGCAAAGTACCAAGCCGCCATAGCCGCCGCCCCTGCTACAGACACAATAAAACAGGCCGACGAAACCGGCAAAATAACCAAAACCCTAAACCGTGCAGAATTATGGCATGCCCAAACCCCGCAAGGCTTCACTTACGGCCTGCTGAAAACCGCCTACGCTACAGCCCAGGCAGACGGCATCCTACACCTAGCCACAGACGACAGCGCCCTGGTAGAGCGCCTAGGCGTAAAAGTGCAACTAATCCCCTCCCCCGCAACCAACCGAAAAATAACCACCGCAGCAGATATCCTCCATCCCACAAATTAAAGTTTTGGAAGCACACCCCGGCGAAGCTTGCAATGAGGCGTTGGCGGGCAAAGTCCCTGACGGTTTTAACATAAAGGAGTACCCAATGAAGAAAATCACAATCTACACAGATGGCGCTTGTTCTGGCAACCCCGGGCCGGGCGGTTATGGTGCTGTGTTAATTTATGGTAGCCATCGCAAGGAATTCTCTGGCTACGAAGCAGAAACTACTAATAATCGCATGGAGATAAGCGCCGTGCTGGTTGCGCTAGAGGCGCTTAAAGAACCTTGTGCAGTAGAGCTTTATTCAGATTCTAGGTATGTAGTGGATGCGATAGAAAAAGGTTGGGCAATACGCTGGCGGCAAAACGGCTGGATGCGCAACAAAAAAGAAGCAGCCCTAAACACCGACCTTTGGGAGCGAATGCTAGGGCTGCTAGAGAAGCATAAGGTAACTTTCCACTGGGTAAAAGGCCACGCCGGCCACCCAGAAAACGAACGATGTGACCAACTTGCCAGGGAAGCGATAGCTGGGGCACAGTAAAGTGTTTTGCTAATCTTGTTATTGATTTCTTGGCACAAAAAAAGGAACGCAACCGCGTTCCTTTGATCTAGTGACCCGTAGGGGAATCGAACCCCTGTTTCAGCCGTGAAAGGGCCGTGTCTTAACCGCTTGACCAACGGGCCATGTGTAAATCACCAGCGACAGCAATAATACAATATATGCTTGGCATTGTCAACTGGAAAATTTATTTTTGTTGAAGGCGGGAAAATGCCTGCCTGTGCACAAGTTTACGTGGTGACATGCCAGGGTAAAATATGACCCAGCATCATAAAAATAATCTAGGGTAGTTTTTAGCGTTTCGGATTATTTTCATCCAATGTGCGCTTTTTTCCGGGCAGGCAAATAGTTTGTAGATGTTTTACACAAAAAAATGGTATCATACGGTACCACTTTTTCATAATTATGGTACCGTACGGTACCATAATTATAGCAAAAAACGAATGTTTTAATGCACCAACCACAAACAAATCCGCCAAACAAGCCATTGTTCCAAAACATATTTACATAAAATAAAAAAACACAGAAAAAACGCATACGACTATGCAATTTTTCCTGTGTTTCCTAAATTAAAAATTAAAGTTTTTTGTTTCTTTTTTTCCAAAAGCAACCCGAAAAAAATCGGGCGGCATGAAATGCCGAGTTCGCGAAGCGAACCTTATGAAAAGAAGCAAAAGATTGAAAATGTAACTTTTCCGAAATTAAAAAATGTAATTTCGGAAGAAGTCTACTATATCACCTATTAAACAACTCCACCAAATACCGCAGCCTCTCTGCATCTTCTGCCCGCAGCATATCCGCTGTGTACCTAAACCGCCACCAGCCGCTGGCTTCACCGGGTTTATTCATTCTATCCCCTGCCCCTAGGTTCATCACATCTTGCAGCGGCACGATTGCGAACACTGCGCTGCTGGAAATCGCCAGCCGGATTAAATCCCAGGCTACATCGCTGCCGCTTACATTTACATACCGGCGCATGTAGTCTCGCTCTGCCTCGCTGGCCTCGCTGTACCAGCCCTGAGAGGTATTGTTGTCGTGGGTGCCGCTGTAAACCACCGTAAGGGAATCGCTGTAATTATGCGGCAAGTAGCTAGAATTAGCACCCGGCGTGAATGCAAAATGCAGCACCTTCATGCCTGGCAGGCCAGCATCTGTGCGTAGATTATCTACTTCTTCTGTGATTTCGCCCAAATCTTCGGCTATTATTGGCAGCTCGCCCAGAGTCTTTTTTAATTGGACGAAAAAGCCCCGGCCTGGCCCTTTTATCCATTTTCCACCCACAGCCGTAGTTTCGCCACGGGGTACACTCCAATAGGCCTCAAACCCGCGAAAATGGTCAATCCGCACGATATCCACCATGGCCAGCGTAGTCGCCACGCGCTTGCACCACCAAGCGTAATTGGTCTTTTTATGGGCCGCCCAATCATAAAGCGGATTGCCCCAAAGCTGCCCAGTTTCGCTAAAATAATCCGGCGGAACGCCAGCCACAGCCGTGGGCTGGCCAGCCTCGTCCAGCTGATACAGCTCTGGATTAGCCCAAACATCCACAGAATCATGAGCCACAAAAATAGGAATATCCCCGATAATCCGCACACCTGCGGCATTTGCATAGGCCTTAACCTGGCCCCATTGGCGGAAAAACTCCCATTGCAAAAACATATTAAACTTAATTTGCTCTGCATGTTTTTTCTGCGCCGCGGCCAAGGCCACAGCCTCGCGCCTGGCAACCTCCACTGGCCAATCATACCAAGCGTCCACATAAAAATCCTTCAAAGCCACAAACAATGCATAATCATCCAACCAAGCGGCCTCGGCTTTGCAAAAGGCCGCAAAATCGGCATTCTGCGCCGCAGTAGCCGCCTTACAAAAGGTCACAAAAGCCTTCCTAAAAAGCCCAAGCTTATACTCCTTGGCTCCATCAAAATCCACACGCCGCCCATCAAAAAAAGGCGCGCCAGCCAAATCCTCATACCCCAAAAAACCCTGCTCACGCAACCCATCCGGGCTAATAAGAAAATGATTACCCGCAAAAGTAGAAAAACTCTGATAAGGCGAATCTCCAAACCCGGTAGGCCCAAGCGGCAAAACCTGCCAAAGCTTCTGCCCGGCATCCCTTAAAAAGTCTACAAACTGAAACGCCCCAGCCCCAAAATCCCCCATACCAAAATCACCAGGAAAAGAAGTAGGATGCACCAAAACACCACAGGCTCGCTGATTAAACATAATATCCTCCTTGATGTAAAAACCGTGGGCTTCGCCCACACCCACCCGCTTTTCATAAGGTTCGTGCCGCCCGATTTCTTTAGGGTTATATTTGTAAAAAAGCGGGGCAAAAACTTTAGCATTCGAGGCTTCGCATCATCGTAGCCAGTGCGGGCAAAACCCTGCGGCCTTACATAACAACAACAAAAACCCGGAAGCCTTTGCTATGTTATGCAAAAGCTTCCGGGTTTAGTTGTTTTATAATGTTAGTAAAAAACTTATTAGCACACCCTCTACTATCCGCAGCAAAACAAATGCGATTAGAATAGAGAAGTCAATCATCATGCCAGGGCCACCAAGGGGTGACCTTTGTATAAGCTTGCGTATAGGCAACAAAAGCGGCTCTGTAAAGGCATACAGAAGCCCCATAAGCATATTGCCCCTAGCCATGGGAAACCAGGATAAAATAACCCTAGCAAACAACATGCCCCACATTATACGGAAAAACCATGTGATAGCGTCAATAAGCAAAGGTAACATTTAAGACTATCTGCCTACAGCTTTAAGTTCTTCAGTATAGCTGCCTCTTTCAGTTTTATACAAATCATAATCGCTAGATACGCGATGGTTCCTTGGTGAAACGGTGAAGATATAGTCGTTTACACGGCTTGTTTCGCCGTCTACACCATAGGCCATGCCTCCAAGGTAGTCTGCAATACGTTGTGCCACGCCCGCATCCACGCCAGAGAGGTCTACAATAACCATTCTGCCGCTTTTTACATGGGCGCAAATTTCCATCGCATCTGCAACTTCGTTTGGATGCTTTATAATTGTTTCAATATTGGCGTTGTCAACATTAGCACGGCTAGAAAAGTCCACAACTTTCCTATTGTAAGCCTCGCGGCTGTTTCGGCGGTTAATTTCCTGCGACGGACGACGAGACGCTCTAATGCTTTCTACTTTAGATGCAGGCTCTTGCTCTTCTTCGTAATCGTCATCGTAATCTTCGTCGTCGTAGTAATCTTCGTAAGCCTGTTCTTTTGCACCCATGCTTAAAAGTGCATTACCAACCTTGTCTTTCAAGTTACCAAAAAATCCTCCCATAAAAAACCCTCCACAAACTTTTTAATTTCTTTTGTCAAACAAGCTTGTCCCTATCCGGACAATGGTAGCTCCCTCTTCAACGGCCACCAAGTAGTCTCCAGACATTCCCATTGACAAGACCTTCATGTGATTAGAGCCATGATAAATCATGTTTCTTTGTATGTCAACCAGTAAATTAAACATTTTTTGAAAAAAATGTCGATTTTCTGCCGCTTTTTCTACGAAGGGAGGAACGCACATCAAACCAGCGACATTCAAAAACCGCATGTTTACTAGGTTTTTCATCAACTCTTCCGCATTATCAGGGCTTACACCGAACTTGGAATTTTCTCCCGCAATATTTATTTCTACCAAAATTTGCATAATTTTTTTTGCTTTTTCGGCTTGCTTATTTATCTCTTTTGCCAAATCAAGGCTATCAACCGAGTGAATCATATCAACTTTGTCGATTATATACTTAACTTTATTACGTTGCAGATGACCAATAAAATGCCATTTAATGGGAAACTCTTTCAGCGCTTCATACTTTGGCAAAAATTCTTGCACCCTATTTTCTCCAAAATTAACAACACCGGCTTCAAAGGCCTCTTTAATATGCTCCACCCCAAAAGTTTTGGTTACCCCAACAAGCGTAACATCTTCTGGCCGCCTGCCTGCGCTTTTTGCAGCGGCGGCAATCCCGGCTAAAATTTTATCTGCGTTTTCCTTTATATGCATGGCTGTCTCCTTTAAATAAAAACCGCCCGGGCGAGGCCATGACGGTTTATCTTTCTCTGCGTACTACTTCGCCTTCTCTTATGGTAGAGGCGTCGGTTATTATGGTGTCAAATTCCCTTATTTCTCGGTTTCTGGCCGGGTCTAGCAGAATTGTTGCCCCTGCGTCTAATTGGCCCTCATCTACGTTAATTCGGCGGAATTCTGCCACTCCTAGGGTGGAGCGGTATACGCCATGCACTTGTAGGATATCTGCATGGGTTATTGTAAGGTCGGGGCCAAATATTTCTACTGGGGCTATGGTATCCCCTGGCATAAGGCCGCTAGTTTCTGCATCAATGTTGGCGTGGGTGTCTGTCATTTCGCGTATTGTTATGGGTACGCTTCGCAGGCCATAATCTGTGCGCAGTAACACATATGGGTCTAGGCTACCGTGGATATGGCTAATTGGAAGGCGGAAGTAACTTCTGGTAGCTACAGCCGAGCTTGAAATCGTGAACCCACGGGTTACATTGTCTACAACCCTAAGGCTGACATTACGCTGGTGCAGGAAGTCTATGCCGCCGCGGGTGCTTCTTAGCAACACAAAGCTGTCGCCCCTTGCGCCGTAGGTTACTTGCTCTACACGCATCATCATGGCTTCATAGATGCCGCTGTTGTTTACATATACTATGCGTTGGTCCCCTGCTGCCCAGCCGTGAATCATTTCATTGGGGATGTAGGTGGCAATGTACCATACATTGCCTACAATCTTGAAAACTGGATCCCCGGCTTGCACATAACGGCTTGGCACAATCGTGTTGGGGTCTATGGTGAAGCGCACCTGCTCGCGAGTTAGGGTTCGCATATTGTCTAGGTTGAAGATATTCTCTGCGCCGTCGATAATTGGTGACATAATGCCGCTTCTGGTGGCATAAATTTCACTGGAGTTTAAACGCCGTTGAAGCTGCAAATTATCATACATCCGCCCAAGCTCTACCCTAGCATCTCTATTTTCGCTGAGAATAAGCTGGTTGCGCCTGCTGGAAACATCGTACAAATTATTGAACAAATCATTTATGCCAGAAATATTGCCGGTGGTGAAATGATGCATATTGCCTGTAATCATATTACGCAGGTTGGCGTCTGCCATCTCTACCTGAGGGGCAGTAATTGTAGAATGGCGCATATCTTGCACCCTGCGTATCATAGCTTCTACATCTGCGGATTCTTGCTGTATTCCCGCCATTGCATCGCTATCTTGCACGCTGGCCACCAGCATATTGGCCCGCACACGCTCGAAATCGCCCACATTAAAAACAACACGGCCGTCACGGTCTGCATAAAAAACTTGTTCGTCTCTTATTATAATTCCGCCAATGCTAAGCTGCTGTTCTACCGAGCTTAAGCGAAGGGTCTCTGTTAATGTGTTTGGTGTAAACAAATCCCGCGCGTGGATAAACATATATCCGCCAGCATAAATAAGCAAAACTGCAACCACAAGCACAAACGAAAATGTACGCCCCTTGCCAGAAGCCTTTGTTCCACGGATGGTCTCTGCCGCGGCTCTTCTTGCGGCATCGGCTTTCATTTTTTCTTGATTCTTTCTGCGCCTGGCAAGTTTGGCTTCTTCCATCTTGCGCCTGCGAATATCTATTGGCCTTGTCGGCTTCCTTGGCATATCGACCCTCCTTGCTGTGGATTTTAGCATGACCTGCCGCCCGATTTCTTTCGGGGTGCATCAAAAAAAGAAGCAAAAAAACTTTGATTTTTTGTTTGAAAGGATGTTTCGGTTGATTATATCCATTTTGGTGCTAATCTTCAATGTTTTTTTGCTGGCATTTCCAAGAATTGTTTTGGCGGCCTCTAGGGAGGGGCTGCTTTTGTGGTTTAACAATGTGTTGCCAGCGCTTTTGCCATTTATTGCTACCAACAATATTTTGGTTGCGCTTGGGTTTCCGGGGCGAGTTGGCAGGATTATTGCGCCGGTTATGGGGCGGGTGTTTGGGCTGCCTGGGGCGGCTGGGTTTGCGGTGGTAGCTGGGTTTAGCTCTGGATATCCTGTTGGGGCTAAGGTTGTGGCAGATTTGCATAGACGTGGTGAGGTTTCTGTAAGTGATGGCCAGCGTTTGCTGGCTTTTTGTAATAATGCTGGGCCACTTTTTATTGTTGGGGTGGTTGGGGTTGGGCTTTTTGGCAGCAGCAGGGTTGGGTATTTGCTTTGGGGGGTACATGTTGCTGCGGCTTTAGTTTTGGGGCTGGCTGGTAATATTGTGCGAAAAAAAAACGTAACGGCGCAGCCAAACCCTTCCCCACCCCCTGCCTCACAAAATTTTGGTACTGTGCTGGGCGAGGCAATAAAAAACGCCATGGAATCCATGGTGTTTATTGGCGGCTTTATTATTTTCTTTAGCGTTTTTGTGGCTGTTATTGCAGAGGCGACAGAACTTAGCGGTATGGCTGGCCTGGCCATTGCCGGGCTGGCAGAAGTTACTGGAGGGTTGCGGCAGGTTTCTGCTGCTGGCGGTGGGGGCTGGCATCTTGCTGCTGCTTCGTTTTTTATTGGGTTTGGTGGCTTTGCCATACATGCCCAAACATTTCATTTCACCGCCGGTATGGGAGTGAGGGTTCTGCCGTATTTGGCGGCAAAACTTGTGCATGGGATATTGGCAGCTGGGCTTACTATCATAATTTATTTGTACACCGGCTGGTTTTAATGTATAGTGAAATAAATGGGGAAACGATTTCGCCCAAGCGGCACTTAAAACGCCGTGACAAGGCGTTTCAGGCGTTTTTGCCGCGACAGACGAGACCGATTTCGAATTGTTTATACAAAAGCACGTATAAATGTTGTACTTCGTTACATAAAAACTGGAGGTGGACAAGCTGTTCCACATTATTGTTAATCCTATTGCTGGCCGGGGGCGCACTATGGAGTACCTACCGCATTTTAACGAGCTTTTTATAGCGGCGGGGCTGGAATATAGCTTCCATAAAACTGAAAAAACGATGGATGCCTACAATATGGCCAAGCAGTTTTGCCGGGAGGGTTCTTGCGGGATAATTGGCATAGGCGGCGATGGTACTTTCCAGGAAATTGCGGCCGGGATGGTAGATGCCTTCGCCCATGGGGAAAAAATCCCCACGCCCCTGGGGGTTTTTGCGGCTGGTAGCGGTAACGACTTTGCTATTTCCCTGGCAGAATCCAAGGCCGCAGCCCTTAACGCCCGCAAAAAACATTTTGACGATGCAGCCAAAGACTTTTTCGCAAAAATATTGCAGGGCCAAACCCGCAGCGTAGACATAATAACCGCCAATAGCATGGCCTACCTTAACATAGCCAACCTAGGCCTAGACGCGCGCATAGTACAAAACGCCGCAAACCTAAAGCAAAAATTTGGCCGCTATGCCTACTTTGCGGCCGTGTACAAAAGCATAACCCAGCACAAAAACATGCCCCTAGAAATAACAATCGACGGCCAGTCCACCCAAAACGCCTACACCCTAGTGGCAATATGCAACGGCCAATACTATGGCGGCGGCATGCGCATAGCCCCCACAGCCCAAATAGACGACGGCCAAATAACCCTATGCACCGTAAACGCCCTAAGCCGCCCAAAAACCATGATAATCTTCCCAACCCTAATGCTAGAAAAACACACCAGCCTAAAAGCCGTAACCTACACCAATTGTAAAAAAATAACCATAAAACTCCCCCCAGGCCAGGAAACTCTATGCCTAGACGGCAACCTATACCCGGCTAGCGGAGAGATAGAATTTAGGCTGCTGCCTTCAGTGTTGGACGTGTTTGTTTAAGGCCGAAGCATCATCGTTTTTGTGTCGCCCTGGAACAAGACAAAACAACAAACCAAAACGGCATCATAAAATGCCAAAACAAGGCGTTTTATGGCGGTCTCGGCGCGAGCAATGAAGCGATTTAATTGAGATTGGAATGAAAATATTTAATTTCCATGGATTAATTTTTCAAAAAAGCCCGATTTTTAGGGCTTTTTTGTTTTTCACATTATGATTTCGGGCTCTTTTTTGCGAAAATGTGGTACCATACGGTACCATAATCATGAAAAAATGGTACCGTATGGTACCATAGCTATAAAAATTGCCGGAGGCCTTATATGGGATGTAAGACATGTATAACAAAGCTCAGAAAAAAACAAGGGCCGTAAGAAAGCGGCTTTCTTCCTTACGGCCTTTGTTTTTTTCTTATGGCATTGCAAATCTGTAAATGATATTAAAGTTTTTTGCCCCGCTTTTTTTCAAATGTAACCCGAAAGAAATCGGGCAGCGCGAACCTTATGAAAAGCGGGTGGGTGCGGGCAAAGCCCACGGTTTTACCCTACAAATCTCCGCCATCCATAACCTCACGGCTCAAGTATATATTAAGGTTGCCGTTAAGTATCCGTATTTCGTCTATAAATTCCCTTTCCTTGGCGTTGGCTTTTAGGCGGATAGTAAAGGATAGCTCGTAGAGGCTGCCCATGTTTGTGGTTTTTACTTTTTCTAGGGTTTGTTCGGTGGTGTATTTGGCGAAAACTTCGTCAAAAAGGCCGTGGAAGTCTAGGTTTTCTGGGATTACTATTTTTAAGAACTGGCGGTTGCGGTGTGGGATTATTGCCAGGATTAAGAAGACTACGCCTATGATAAGCAGCAGAACGAATGCGTATAGAAGATAACCCATGCCGGTTACAAAACCTAGCACCATGGCAAAGAATAGAAAACCTATGTCACGGGCGCTGCCTGTAGCAGAACGGAAGCGTACAAGGCTAAAAGCCCCGGCAACCGCAACCCCTGCGCCAATATTGCCGCTAACCAGCACGATAATCATTTGCACCAGGGCAGGCAGCACAACAAGGGTGAGCGCCATGGTTCGGCTATGGTTGTTGCGGAACATGTAAACGCAGGATACCACCACGCCGAAAAAAATTGCGGAAAATGTGTTCATTAAAAGTATTTGCATGGTAAGGCCTTCGCCGTACATGCCTGTGAAAAGTGTACTAAAATCCATTTTTACGCCCCCAGGATGTATTTTTTATAACCCGTCCCGTATTTTGAGAAAGATATGGGGCGGATTTTTTTTTCGCTTAGAATATTTACCATCCACATTGGGATGCTTTTGTTTGTTTTTAGCTCCATAAGTACCATGTCTTGGGGGAAAATTTCCTCGCCTTGGTTTGGGCAGCCAAGAGACAGTTCATCTTCCCGGAAATGTGAGTCTGTGTCGAAGGTGATGCGCAGCCCGCTTTGGCCAACAAAGGCTGCCCTGTGGTATGAAACAAACACCCTGGCCCGCACAGAATGTGCGTTTAAATAGAAATTCATCTCCCGGCCTATCTGAGAATGGTTTTCCTTAACTATATCGTGCAGCTCCATGTTGGCAAAGGCTTCTACGGGAAACTTGATTCTGCGCTTGTACACGATGCCCTCATGCTTCTTTTTTATTTCCAGGAACAAATCTGAACCATTTTGTGGCACACCGTAGCAGCGTAGGCGCAGCTTTTCTTTAAACACAGGTTTTTCTATAGAATGGCGAATTATATCCCAGTTATCTGTGTCGTAGTAGAGGTTTTGCACTAGGTACTCGCCATTTGGGTCTTTATCCATGTTTGCGTCAACGGCTGCCCTCACGGCCTTGTATTGTTCGCGGTTAAGCATGTATTTTAGCTCATGCCTTTTGAAAGTATTCTCCAATTTTACTCCCCCTGAAGTTTTTTTGCTTGGTCTTGGGCTATGCAATTGTCTAAAATTTCGTCAAGGTCGCCGTCTAGCACCTGCTCTAGCCTGTGCAGTGTAAGGGCTATGCGATGGTCTGTTACCCTGCCCTGGGGGTAGTTGTAAGTGCGAATGCGTTCGCTGCGGTCGCCAGTGCCTATTTGGCTGCGCCTTTCTTGCGAAAGCTGGGCATTTAGCCTTTCTTGCTCTAAATCGTACAGTTTTGCCCGTAGGATTTTTAGGGCCTTGTCCTTGTTTTTTAGCTGAGATTTTTCGTCTTGGCAAGCCACCACTACACCAGTGGGCACATGCGTAACCCGCACGGCAGAGTCTGTGGTGTTAACGCTTTGCCCACCATTGCCAGACGAGCGGTACACATCCACCCGCACATCTGCCATGTCTAGCTGGAAGTCCAAATCTTCGGCCTCTGGCAACACCGCCACCGTGGTGGTGGAAGTATGAATCCTACCGCCAGATTCCGTTACAGGAATCCGCTGCACCCTATGCACGCCGCTTTCATATTTAAGCCGCGAATACGCACCCTTACCCTGTATCATGAACACGATTTCCTTAAACCCGCCTATGCCGTTTTCGTTAGAGTTCATTACCTCTGTTTTCCAACGGCGGCTATCTGCATAATGGCCGTACATACGATACAAAGTATTGGCGAAAAGTGCAGCCTCATCGCCACCTGCCCCTGCACGTATTTCTACAATCACGTTTTTATCGTCGTTGGGGTCTTTTGGCAGCAGCAGTATTTTTAACTCTTCTATTGTGGTATCAAGCTCGCGCTGGCCTTCTTTAAGCTCGTCCTTTGCCAGCTGGCGCAGCTCTTCGTCTGTGCTTTCGTTTAGCAGCTCCTTAGCTTCTTCCACAGATGCGCTTAGGCGCTTGTACTCGCGATAGCTGTCTATCACTGGAGTTAGGTCGCTATGTTCCTTCATTAGAACGCGCCAGCGGTTGTTGTCTGCTATCACATCTGGGTCGCTAATTTCTGTGGATAGGGCTTCAAATTTCAACTCTAGTTCTTGCAGCTTATCAAACATTTTTATTCACTCCATATACTATCCTAGGAAGCCCGGCGTAGTCGTAAAGCAGCTTCACGCCACCAAAACCTTCTGCCTCCATTAACTCTGCTACATCTGTTACCGTACCAATTTCTAGAAACAACATACCCCCAGGGTGCAAATGATGCTTACTTTGGGGGATTATTTTTTTGTAAAAATCCAGGCCGTCTTCGCCGCCGTCCAATGCCAGGTGTGGCTCGTAACCTAGCACAGCATGGTCCAGCTCTTTCATTTCGTGGCGGGTGATATATGGCGGGTTGGATACTATCGCATGGTAGCGGCCGCTAACCTGGCTGAATAAATCCGATTGGATTATATTTATATTCGCGTTAAGCTTGGCGGCGTTTTCCATTGCCAAGCTAATTGCGGCCGGGCTAATGTCTGCGGCGGTAACATCTGCCGCTGATGCCAGGGCAATTGATATGCCAATGCAACCGCTGCCCGTGCAAAGGTCCAGCACTTGGCAGCTCTTGCCGCCTATAAACTCCAGCACCTGCTGCACCAGCAGCTCTGTTTCTGGCCGAGGGATAAGGGCGCGGCTGTCTGTAATGAATTCATGCCCCATAAAATCCCATTTACCCAGTATATGCTGGGTTGGTTCGCCACATTGCCGCCTTTGCAGGAAGCCATTGTATATTTCTGATTGGCCGCTGCTTAAAGGGCTATCAAGGTTTAGCATCATATGGCTGCTAGCCAGGCCTGTGGCGTTTGATAGCAGTAGCATTGCATCGCGGCGGCCTATTTTATCCTGCCCAAGTTTTATTGCTTGGCCTACGGTCATGGGGTTGCCTGCTCTTGCGCTAGCACAGTGTTTAGGGCTGTGATGGCTATTTCTATCTGGCCTTCGTCTGGCTCTTTGGTGGTTAGGCGTTGCATTAGCATACCTGGGGTTATTATGGCGCGTACCAGCCTGTTATCGCGTTTGCCTGCCCATTTTACGCTTATTTCGTAGGCAATGCCAGCTATCACTGGCAGCAGTATGATTCTGGAGGCAAAGCGCAGCCATATATATTCGATGCGTATGACCATGAACATAACCATGGCCACAACCATTACCACCAGCATAAAGCTTGTGCCGCATCGCTTATGCAGCCGGTTGCTAGCGGCTACGTTTTCTGAGGTTAGGGGTAGGTTTTGCTCGTGGCAATTTATAGCCTTATGCTCTGCGCCGTGATACATGAACACCCGCTGGATATCCTTAGTGCGGGATACAATGGCCAGGTAGCTTATGAAAATGAGCATACGAATGACGCCCTCTAGCACACCTGTAAGCGCGCCTGGGGCGCCAACCAATGATGCAAAAAATGTAGGCAACAACATAAGAAGCCCAAGGGCAAGCACCAATGACAGCACCATAAACACGCCCAAGATAATTTTATTAAGCCTATCGCCAAATTTATTTACTAAAAATCTTTCTATTCTGCCGGGTTCGCCTTCTTCTTCTAGGCCGTCCATTGCTATTTCTGCTGATTGGCTAAGGGCACTGTAGGCCAGCTTCATGGAAAGTACCAACTCTACAGAGCCGCGCAAAAGTGGCAGCCGCAAAAACGGAAAGCGCCTAGTAAGAGTAGGCAGAGGCCTGTCTATTACTTTGATATCACCTTTGGGGGTGCGCACGGCCATGGCAAAAGCTTTTTTGCCACGCATGAGTATACCCTCCATAACCGCTTGGCCGCCGTAGAAAAACTGGGCATCGAGCTTACTTTCCATTAGTATGCGCCCTCGTTGTATTCATCTTTGGCGGTAAGGTGCTGGCCTTTGTTTGCCAGCCCCACAAGCCTTTCTTCACCCACAGAATACTTGCCGAAAACTTGACTGCCTTCGTCTACAATAATGGATGGGGCTTTAATATCGCCTACTACCCTGGCGGTGGATGCAAAATGCAGCTGAGTTTCGCAGGTTATATTGCCGTCAACCTCGCCCGCTACAAGAAAATACTTTGCATTTATATTGCCGGTTATGCTGCCGCTATCGCCCAGCACAAGGCTGCCGTCTATGTCTATCGAACCTTTGTATATGCCGTCTATGCGCACTGTTTCTTGGCCTGTCATCCTTACGGCCTCTAGATAAATCCCCTTGCCTATTACCGTGCTGGGGGAATCCAAATCTTGCACGACGTTTTGCTTTTTGAAGAACATTCGGCTGGCCATCCCTTCATTAACGTGAATCAACTGCATTATAACATGCTTTTAAGAAAAATGCTTGCAAAACTTAGATTTTTTCATTATGATAGGACAAATTACATTTTTTGGAAGAAGGGACAGTATATGGGAATACAACTTGACATACAGGGTCGTGTAATGGTTGCCACACTGGAAGGCGAACTTGACCACCACCAGGCAGAAAGGCTGCGTCCGCAGCTTGACACCGCCTTCGAGAACTCGCCATGCAAGCATCTAGTGCTGGACATGGGCGAGGTTAGCTTCATGGATTCTTCGGGGATTGGCATGATTATTGGCCGCTACAAGAATGCAGAAAAACGCGGCGGCCAGCTTACCCTGGCCTGCATGAATAGCAGCCTGGCAAAATTATTCGAATTTTCTGGCCTGCAAAAAATCGTGCACAGCACTGCCACAGTAAGCGATGCAATAGCAAAAATGGAGGGCGGCAAATGAACAATCAACTGAAAATAGAAATGGCCGCCCTGGCCGAAAATGTATCCCTAGCCAGGGTAGTAGCCACGGCATTTATCGCACCGCTAGACCCTTCTGTAGGCGAAATATCAGACATAAAAACCGCCGTAAGCGAAGCCGTAACCAATGCCATAATCCACGGCTATGGCGGCAACACTGGCACCGTGGCCCTAGATTTATTCAACAACGGCCGGGAAATCACCATAGTAATAAGCGACGAAGGGGTTGGCATAGAAGATATAGCCAGCGCTCGCGAGCCCCTTTTCACCACAAAGCCAGACATGGAGCGCAGCGGCCTTGGTTTTACCGTAATGGAATCTTTTATGGATAGCGTGCATGTGATTTCCACACCTGGGGGCGGCACGCGGGTTACCATGCATAAAAAACTGGGAGAACACAGCAAAAATGAATGAAACCCTAGACCTGATAGCCTTAGCCCAGGCGGGGGATGAACATGCGGCAGAGCGGCTTATCAAAGAAAACAGCGGGCTAATATGGTCCGTGGTGAAAAAATTCTCTAAACGGGGGTACGAACTTGATGACCTTTACCAGATTGGTGCCATAGGTCTATTAAAATGCATAAGAAAATTTGATACATCTTTCGACGTAAAATTCTCCACCTACGCAATCCCCATGATTATTGGCGAAATAAAACGTTTCCTGCGGGATGATGGCATGATAAAAGTATCGCGCCCAGTAAAAGAACTGGCAACAAAATCCCGCTACGCAACAGAAAAACTAACCAACCAGCTTGGCCGCCAACCCACCCTAAACGAACTAGCCAAAGAACTAGGCGCAGAAACCGAAGACCTAGTAATGGCTCTAGAAGCCGGTATGGACGTAGAATCCCTGCATGCCACCATATACCAAGGCGATGGTAGTCCAATCTTTTTAATAGACAAGCTAGCCCAAAACACCGACGACAGCGAACGCACAGTAAATATACTAGCCCTAAAACAACTAATAAACTCCCTAAAACCCAAGGAGCGACAGGTAATTATATTACGCTACTTCCAAGATAAGACCCAGGTAGATGTAGCCAAGATTATAGGCGTGTCACAAGTACAAGTATCTCGGATAGAAAAAAAAGTGCTGCAAGCGCTAAAAATTGCGCTTAGTGAGGGGGATTAAAACCGTCAGAGGCTTCGCCTCCGACACCTCCAAAAACTTTTTTGAAAAAAAGTTTTACAAAAAACTTAATATTTTTTGAAAAAGTGGCTTGTTTGGCGAATTTTCTGTGTTGAAGGATAGCCAAAACAATGTTTTTTGCCTAAAAAATGGTACCATACGGTACCATAATCATGGAAAAATGGTACCATACGGTACCATAATCATGGAAAAATGGTACCGTATGGTACCATTTTTTTGAATTAAATGATGCCAAAACACCAAAAAGGAGCGGCAAGTATCCGCTCCTTTTTTTGTGCGTTGGGCTTATGTATGCTTTTTTCGTGGGTGTTGGGAGATGTTTCGGGCTGCGGTTTTGTTACAGCTTACCGCCAGACATTAGCATTATCAGCAGAAGCATTAGCATGGTGTTGTCACCTGCGCCTTGCTCATTTGGGTTCATTAACATAAGCAACAGTACCAGCATTAACATGTCGTTGGACCCGTCGTTTACATAGCCCACGCCAGAATGATTCATAAATTGCCTCCTTTGGTTGGTGTTAATCCATAATATTCGGCAGGGTTTATTTGTTGCATGTACAAAAGACTTCTTCCGAAATTACGTTTTTTAATTTCGGAAAAGTTACATTTTCAATCTTTTGCTTCTTTTGAAATTGCGTTTTTTGCAATTTCAGAAGAACTCTAAAGAATAAAACTATGGGCTTTGCCCATACCCACCGCTTTTTTTAAAAAAACTTGGCAAAAAATTTTAACATCTGAATTTTTCCATTAAGCGAAGCTTAGGCAAAAGCTGCTGCCATAAGAAAGCGGTTTACTTTCTTACGGCAGCAGCTTTTGCCTAAAGGCATTGCAAATAAAAGTTAAAGTTTTTGCCCCTCTTTTTTCAAAAAGAGGGTGGGTGTGGGCAAAGCCCACGGTTTTATTCTTTATATAAACAGCATACATTCTACAAATGAGGTGACGCGATGCTAACGGTGCGGGATTTGCAGGTTTATTACGGCGGCATAAAGGCTGTGGATGGGGTTAGCTTTTGTGTAGGGGCTGGTGAGACTTTTGGGGTTGTGGGGGAGTCTGGCAGCGGCAAAAGTACGCTTGGGCGGGCGGTTTTGGGGTTGGAGGGAGTGCGAGGGGGTAAGATTTTTTTTGGGGATGTTAATGTTACGGGCGGGCTGGGGCGGAACAGGTCTTGGTATAGGCGCAATGTGCAGATGATTTTTCAGGATGTTTTTGCGGCGCTTAACCCACGGAAAAGAGTGCGAGATATTGTTGCCGAGCCGTTGCGAAATTTTTGCAGGTTGTCTAGGGCAGAGGAGGTGCGGCGGGTGGCAGAGTTGTTGGATATGGTGGGGCTGCGGGCAGATGCGGCGGCTAAGTATCCGTTTGAGTTTTCTGGCGGGCAGCGGCAGCGGGTTGGGGTGGCACGGGCAATTGCGCTTGGGCCGCGGCTTATTGTGGCCGACGAGCCAGTGTCCGCCTTGGATGTTTCGGTTCAGGCCCAGGTGCTTAACTGCCTTAAAAATGTGCAGCGCCAGCTTGGGGTTAGCATATTGTTTATAAGCCATGACATGAGCGTGGTGCGGCATATGTGCCCGCGGCTGGCGATTATGCACCGTGGCAGGTTTGTGGAAGTGGGTAGCCGCGCGGATATTTTCGAGAACCCCCGGCATATTTACACCCAGCGGCTAATCACAGCAATTCCAGAAACAGACCCCACCAAACGCGGCCAGGCGCTACAAAGGCGCGCAACCATCGAGGCCGCGTACAGGCAAGAAATCCCTAGCTGCTACGACACAAACGGCCGAGTGCTAGACTTGCGGCGGGTTGGAGCTGGGCATCTCGCGGCTGTTGGTTGCGAGACAGGACCGTGGGCTTTGCTCACACCCACAAACTTTTTTGGAAAAAAGTTTGACAAAAAACTTTAAGTAACCAAGGGATGTTTTATGAAGATTATTTTGAGGCGGTTTTTGGTTGTTTTGCCGCAGCTTTGGTTGCTTAGTGTTGCGGTGTTTTTGCTGGCGCAGGCCATGCCTGGTGATGCCCTTACGGGGCTAATTGACCCCGATGTTTCGCCAGAGGATATTGACCGGCTGCGGGTAGAGCTTGGGTTAAACCGGGGTTGGGCGGTGCAGTATATGGAATGGATGCGTGGGATTTTCCGTGGGGATTTTGGGCGCAGCTGGCATTATGCCCGGCCCGTAACGGAAGTGATTGGCGAGCGGTTGCCTAATACTGTAAGGCTATCGCTAGTTGGCGCGGCTTTTACATATTTGCTGGCTATTCCGTTGGGTTTTGTGGCGGGGCGGTACAGGGAAACCCTTGCAGACAGGCTGATTGTGGCCTACACCTTTGTGGCCATCGCCATGCCAACTTTGGTTTTTGCGCTACTGAATATTTTCGTGTTCGGCTTTAGGCTGGGCTGGTTTCCTATCATGGGCAGCGTAGATGTGCGGCTTGCGCCTGGCAGTGCAGCTTTTTGGCTGTCGCGGCTGCATCATTTAATTTTGCCAGCTTTTACCGCAGCAATCTTAAACACCGTGGGCATAATCAATATCTTGCGCAGCGAGATTATCGAGAACGAATCCGCAGAATATGTAACCACCGCCCGCGCCAAAGGCCTGCCAGAAGGCAAAGTGTATTCGCGGCATATTTTCCGCAATGCGACGCTACCCTTGGCGTCTGGCCTGGGGGCTAGCATTGCCGGGCTGCTAAGCGGCTCGGTGATAATAGAGCGGGTTTTTGGCTACCCAGGCATGGGGAATTTGTTTGTAACATCAATAACCGCCCGGGATTTCCCCACAGCCAACGCACTTATTATGATTTATGGGTTTATAGGGGTGGCCGGGGTGCTATTGTCAGATATTTTTATCACGATTGCAGACCCGCGGATTCGTATACGGTAATTCCTTCGTTAGAGTTCTTCTGAAATTGCAAAAGACGCAATTTCAAAAGAAGCAAAAGATTGAAAATGTAACTCTTCCGAAATTAATAAACGTAATTTCGGAAGAAGTCTATTCCCCAAATTTCAGAGTTTTTATCTCGCTTTTTCTAAATTGAACCTGGAAGATGCCTGGTTCGCGACGCGAACATTATGAAAAAGTGGAGGTGCTTGGGCAGAGCCTCTGGCGGTCTTGTTCTATCACAAAAAAGCAGGTGATTCATGAAAAACCCTTGGCAGATTATGTGGCGGGAAGTTTACGGCGACAAGCTGGCTTTTGTTAGCTTAGTTGTTTTTTTTGCTATTGTGTTTGTAGCGTATGCGTGGTCGCTTAGTTTTTCTGTGGATGATGTGGAGCGTATGTATCTTTTGCGGCGCAACCAGCCGCCTTGCCGGGAGTTTTGGCTGGGTACAGATATGGTGGGGCGGGATATGGTGGTGCAGCTTGTGGTGGGCGCGCGGAATTCTTTTACTATTGCGTTTGTAGTGTCGTTTGCCACAGCTGGCATTGGGATTTTTGTGGGGCTACTGGCTGGGGTTTATGGGGGGCGGCTGGATAATATTCTTATGCGGGTGATAGATTTTTTTATTATGCTGCCAACTTTTATGGTCACGATTGTGCTTATCACCATGCTGCCCAGCACCCCTGTGATGCTGGGTGCGGTGTTAACGCTGTTTGGCTGGCTTGGTATGGCCCGGGGAATACGCATGGTGGCGCTGCGCCAAAGCGCGTTGGATTATGTGCGGGCGTCCAAGACCCTTGGCACGCCAAACATTGTGATAATTTTTAGGGAAGTGCTGCCTAATATTGTTTCCTTTATGGTGGTAAGCCTTACGCTAACCATTGCCAATACTATTGGCATAGAGACGGGTTTGACTTTTTTGGGCTTTGGGATGCCCTTTACCACACCCAGCCTGGGCACGCTAATAGCCCAAGCGGCAAACCCGGCAGCGCTGCAAAACCGCCCCTGGCAATGGCTGCCGGCGGCGCTGCTTATTTTGGTGGTGACAATGTGCATAAATTATGTAGGCCAGGCCCTGAACAGAGCCGTGGATGTGAAGCGGCGGCGGCGTTAGAATGCCGCGGGTTTATGCACCCTACCCCAGCCCATCACAAAAAGCCTTCAATCGTGCCTGCACTTCCTCTGGCAGCTGGTTATACTCGATATCACACACCGCACCTTCCAGCGCCATTAAATGCACTAAGCATATATTTGGGTAGTAGACTTTCACACGCAAAAACGCATCCTCGCTGCCTATTTGCCTTAGTTCATCTGGGGTTGATATGCCTGCTTGGTTTAGTTTTTTCTCTAGCTCGCGGCCGATGTTGCGCATTGATTTTAAATCGCTCATAGTTTTCCTCTTTTTTATTGGAGTTCTTCTGAAATCACAAAAAACGTGATTTCAGAAGAAGTACAAGATTAAAAATGAAACTTTTTCGAAATTGAAAAGCACAATTTCGAAAGAAGTCTATTAGAGTTCTTTCGAAATCACAAAGCTATTGTACCATATAAACCCAAAAAATCTAACCTGGAGGATGATAACCATGCCATGCCAACATAAAAAATTTTCAGTTGGTCGGAAATTCCGACCAACTGGATTTTTTCTCGCGCTGCTGTTGCTGCTGGCGGGCTGCGCCGCCCCCGCCATGCAGCCCGCCCACGAGTACATGCACCCGCTGGCTGCGCTGGCCCAAACTCGCCAGCGATTCCCGTCCAGCTCGCCCTACCCTACCCCTGCGCCGGTTTTTGGTGGGCATTTTCGCCATGCGGTGGGGGCAGATACGCCGCCACAGGGGATTTTTAACCCGGTGTTCCAAAACAGCTCTGTAGATGGGGCTTTTTCTAGCTGGTTTACAGGGGGCAACCTTCTTAGCTACACCCCGGAGAATACCATCGGCCAGCATGGGGTAGCCAGCTGGGAGATGGATAAAGCCGCCAAAACAATCACCCTAACCATGCAGGAATATGTATACTGGCATGATGGCACACCATTAACCCTTTGCGATGTAGTTTTTGCCATAGAAACCATCGCCACGCCGGGATATGCCGCCGCAGGGGGGATTCGCTTTACATATATGGTGCAAAATATCCAGGGGGTGTGGGAATTCCACCGGGGGGAGGCGGATTATATCGCCGGGCTGGTGCTTTCGCCATGCGGGCGGCAGCTTACATATCATTTTGTGGATTTTAACCCCAGCCTGTTGCATTTTGGATTTTGGGCCACGCCTTACCCGCGGCACATATTCGAGGGCGTGCCCATTCATTTGCACAGCACACATTACCATACCCGGGTGCGGCCTATTGGATGGGGGCCGTTTATTGTTAACTCTGTTGCGCCGGGGGAGAGTATGCATCTTGTGCGGAATGAAAATTTTTGGGCAGAGCGGCCGTTTTTGGATGAAGTTACGGTGCAAATAGTACCCACCGCCATGGTGGCAACCCTTATGGAAGAAGGCTTCTTCCATATGGCAGACTTCCGGCTACAGGATTTCGCAGATTTCACCACGCCACAGAATTTCCATTATATTGGCGATGTCACCAATGTGTATAATGTGGTGGCCTTTAACCTGGGCTGGTGGGACAAAAGCGCCGGGAAAGTACGCCCTCACCAAAACCCACGCATGGGCTGCCGGTATTTGCGGCGCGCCCTAGCCTACGCTGTAGACGAATACCTGCTAACCCAGGGGTTTTTCTACGGGCTGCGCTTCCCGGCCACATCTATCATCCCGCCGGGGCATATCCAGTTTATATGCCAAGAAATGGATGGCTTCCCCTATAACCCAACATTGGCCAAGCAACTTTTAGACCACGCCGGCTGGCTGCCGGGCGAAGACGGATGGCGAACCTTCCCATGCGGGGCAGAATTTGTGCTAGATTTTGTAACCCGCAGCGGTGAAGATTGGCCAATAATCGCCCAGCATTATGCCCAGGCATGGCGCGATATTGGCATAAATGTAGCCATCCGCAGCGCAGATTTTACAGATATAATCGCAAATATGTACAATGCCGATAACTGGCCATGGGATGTGCACATAGCAGGCTGGAGCACCGGGGCAAACCCCAACCCAAACCTGCTATGGGGGCATACCGCCGCCAACCGCTCCCGCTACATGAACCCCAGGTTAGAAAGCCATTTAGCATTATTCAACTCCGAAGACGCCTGGGATATAAACTGGCTAGTTAACCATTACCAAGAATGGCAACAGCTTTTCCACTACTACATTCCCGCTTTCCCCACAAACTGGCGCATTTCACTAACCGCCGTAAACAACTATGTACATGGCCTATACATCGGCCACACAAAAGACGGCATACGCAGCATAGGCGGCCGCCACAGGATTTTTATACAAAACCCATAACCCTTATTGACGTGAATGAAAAACGGTCTCACCCAAACGGCAGGCGAGGCCGATTTCGAATTACTTCACTTTAACAGTTCTATTTCGCTCCCGTATCGCGCGTATTATTGGCACAAGGAACATCACCACAAACCCGCCGGCCAAGCCATTGTTGTACAAGTTAAATCCGCCAGAAAATGTAACAACATGCATGGCAATATTAAGATGTATAATACCAGCCACAACTCCCCATTTCCAGCCATATTTGCCGGCAATGGGCGCGAGGCAAGTTACAAGAAGCACCGCAATTGCAGACGACGGGTGGCTACCTGTCCATATATGCAAAAACCCGCCCGCAAGCAAGCATCCAATCATAACTGGCCAGATATTTCGCATATGCTTACCTATTGCACCAAAGGCCACCACAGTAAAGATACTGCCCATTACCGCGCCGTTCATGTCGCTTTGTATCACCAGCATTACCACCGTGGTAGAAAGGCCAAGCAGCCCCATGTTTATATAGGTAGTTTCGCCATAATCTGTATAATAATCGCAAGGAGCTTGCCCTGGACATTTTAACAACTTCCGGAAATTTTCCCTGTTGTTCTCGCCGCAAAGCAGGCCAACAGCCACCATAAATGTAAAAAGTATGCCCATAAAAATGGTAAGCACCAGCTTATACTCTACGCTCCATATAAATACAGGCACAATCTCTGCCCCGCCAATTGTCACGATAAAAATACGGGTAAGTATCGCCAAAATACCGGCGGTAAACCCGACATTGTACAAGTTGTAGCCATGATGCACATTAAATATATTTTGGGAGATAGCAGGCATGATAAAACCTATCATAACACCAAACCCGCCAGCCAATATAAAACGCGGCACTATTTGAATATGCTCTAGCATGGCAAGCTGCGTAATACTAGGCCCCAAAGCCGTGGCCAGTATTGTAACCACAAAATATTTCTCCACAGGTTCTTTGCGGAATTTTGCATACAACCAGCCACCAAAAAATATGGGCCATACATTTACAATATTTTTGCCAAAAAACGCAAAACCCGCAAAAAGCACAAATGCCATGATAATTGGCCCATTGGCTTTTGGCATCTTGCGTGATACATACACCAGGGTTATGAGGTTAACTATAGCGGCATTTACCAGCGTAGCCCCTACCCCGCCCACAGCTACATAGTCTGTTATCAAAATATCGTAGGCCAGGGCAATATCAATAAGCCCCCGGAAAATATCATAGGGGCTATCGATTATAAGCGCGAACAATATAAAGTATACAAAGATGATATACAGCACGATATAAGGATTTCTCAGCCACAATTTTAACTTTTGCACAGGAACCCTCCACTTGAAGATATGTATAACTATTTTGCGCTAAAACCCCCACGCAGGATGCAGAAAATTTGCAAGTTCTGCGTGGGGGGTCGGACTACTGCTATTTATTGCGCTGCCGCTTTAAGCTGCGGCTTGTTGTTTTTCGTTTCTCTGGCGAATAGCAGCAAGAACACCAGCTGCACCACAAACATTCCCGCCAAGACCATGTACAGCGTATTCAAAGTACCATAATCTGCTGGTGCCCCTGTTACAGGGTCTGCCAGCGTTAATATAGATGAAGCAATTTGTGGCCCTACAAGTGCCGCAAACGCCCATGCAGTTAACATATATCCCTGGATTGTTGCAAGTTGCTTCATGCCATATTGTTGGTCCAAAATACCAGGCAGGCAAGCAAAACCGCAACCGAAGAAGAATTGAACCACAAATATTGTTATAAACATAGCAGCAAAATGAAGCGGCAAGATTGCAAATGCAATCACGCACATGGCAATGGATGCAATGGCCATCACATAATATGGCAAATGTTTTTTATCCGTTTTGTCTTGGGAAGAAGCCATTATTAGCCGCCCAACCAAGTTGCCGCCACCTGCGGTAAAGGTACAGAACGCTACTATCAATGCCCTATGGTATTCAATGTTTAGGCCAGTCATAAGATATATTTGCTGCTCGTGGCTCATAAGGGCAAGGCCAGCGGCGATATTCAAAAACAATACTACCCACAAAAATACAAATTTCTTGCTAAAAATAACTTCCACGGCAGAAAATGTCCTGGCAGCCGCATCAACAGCTTTAAGCGGCGGCCTGTCTATCAGCAGATAGGCAACAAAGCATAACACACCAAACAGCCCTGTTAAAACAAAGAACGCCTGATATACAGAAAGCCAGTCTATACTCAATAAAATCCCAAGAAGCGGGTTTCCTATAAGCCCGGCAAGGCCAAACGCGGCAATTGCAACACCTGCAGCAAAACCCTTCCTATCATCAAACCACATCATAAGCGTTTTAATTGGCGTTAAATAACCCAAGCCCAAGCCTATTCCCTGTACTGGTCCAAAGCCAAACACTGTCAAAAACGGGCTTCTAATATATATTCCGATACCAGTAAGCAGCCAGCCCAATGTAAAAAATATAAAAGTGTAAAGAGACGCCCGTTTAACAGACCGCTCTACAATTTTACCGCCAAACGCCGCCGTCATACCCAGGCAAAACAGCGCCAGCATAAAACATAGCGTAAGTATAAATGGCGTAAAATAAGAATGATATTCATACACTCCATCGCCTGCATACCTTAGCACAGTACCCCATTCCTCAATATCTTCCCGGAACAAGGTCCAGCAGTATACCATACCCGTGGAAAAGCTCATAAAAATCATTGGCCAAAAGCCTTTTACCCACTTGTCGCGCTTTTTAAATTGCGTATTTGTATCTGCCATTAAAATCCTACCCTCAAATAGATATAGTTGTTGCACTGTGAAATTAGCAACCTAGTGATTTTATTGTATTATCATGACAATGTCAACGATTTTGGCATAAAAACCACAGAAGGCTTCGCCCGGTACATCTGCCCGCTTTTCATCAGGTTCGCTTCGTGCCGCTCGGTTTCTTTCGGGTTGCGTTTGAAAAAAGCGTAGCAAAAATTTTATAGCCGCTTTACATAAAAACATTCTAATGGAGCGAATATAGTATTTTATAAAAAATTCAGTTGGTCGGATTTTCCGACCAACTGAATTTTTCACCAACCCACCAACAAAATAAAAGCCATGCGTTACACCACGCATGGCTTTTATTTTGTTGGGAAAATGTTAAAGTTTTTGCCTCGCCTTTTTCAAATACAATCCGAAAGAAACCAGGCGACGCGAAGCGAACCTAATGTACGGCCAACGAAACCTCTGGCGATTTTATTTATTCAAATTCACCAAAGCATGATACGCTTCCTTGGCTTCGCCTTCGTTGCCAAATAGGGTTGGTGCGCCCCAGCCACGCCATGACATTTTATCGTTTTTGCCCCAAATTGTAACGCGCTCTATATGGTCTGCGAATTCGAGGTACATGTTGAATAGGCGCAGATACATTTCGGTTTGGGTTTTAGATTGTTCTGGCGTGAGTGGATTAGCAGGCTCGTTATGTGCGCCAAAGGTGATGTCTAGTTCTGTTACAGATATTTTTGCGCCGGTTTTTACAAAGCGCTCTATGCTTTTGCGTACATTGTCGTAGTTTGTGCCGTGGTTGCAATGGGCCTGCATGCCTATGCCTTCTATCAGCAGGCGATTGTCGTAGTCCGGATGTTTTTTCCATTCTTCGTTGATATCTTCGACCATTTCTGCCATTGCGTTACGTTTTGCGTCGTATTCTTCGTTGTATTCGTTGCAGTATAGGGTTGCATGTGGGTCATATTTGCGGGCAAAGTAGAATACATCGAAGATGAAGTCGCCGCCGCATTCGCCAAGGCTGGCGTCTGCGCCGTTGGCATAGGCCAGGTACCAATGGCCAACTGCCCGTGGGTTGTCGGTTTCGCGGCGCAATAATTCGCGCCATGTACCCTTAAAGTCGCCGCCTTCGTCGCGGAAAACTTCGTTGATAACATCCCAAGAATGTATCCGGCCGCTATAACGCCCAGCATATGTTTTAACAAATGTTTCCATATTTCGCTTGGCCTCTGCCCGGGTTACTGGGCTGCCGTCTGGGTTTTGGTTAAGCCATTTTGGGGATTGCCCATGCCATGCAAGGGTATGGCCAATCATGGCAATATTGTTCTGTGTGGCGAAATCCACAAGGGCGTCCGCTTCGTCAAAATGCCATTCGCCTGGGTTTGGTGCTATATAAAGGGGCTTCATGGCGTTCTCAGAAGTCATTGCATTATAATGATGCTTGTACATTGCAAGCATTTCCGGGTTTTTTAAATCATAGGGTGACATAATGTTACCCATCAGGAATTTGCCCTCAAAGGCCTTATACAACGAAGGTAGCGTCAAATCCCAATTAAACTTAAAATCAAACATTTAGAAACCTCCTAATTTTCTAATCTAATAATATAGTAAACTAATTCGAAATCGGTATCGCCTGTCGCGGCAAAAACGCCTGAAACGCCTTATCTCGGCATTTCAGGTGCCGCTCTGGCGAGACCGTTTCTCATTTATTTCACTATAACTATGCTATAGATACATACCAAGCAATAAAAAAGAGCTGTAGCGATGATTAAGCAATCATCCCCAAACATTAAAGTTTTTTGCTTCTTTTTTTCAAAAAAGAAGGGGGTTTGGGGCAAAGCCCCAAGGTCTTGTCTTAATCAATCGCTACAGCCCGTTAAGCTTAAATCTTAGATATCGCCATTAGCGCGTGCAAGGTATTCGTTCCATCTTGGTTGAGCTTCTTCCAAGATAACAGCTGGGTCGTTACCATGCCATATACGCCAACCAAACTCTGGGCCGTGAGGCATTCCACCTGGTACAAGGTGTACGAAAGCAGGAGACATAAGAGCTGGGTTACGTGTGAACATTGTCATAGTTTCTGTAACTGAACGTGGATGATAATGGCTTGCGAAAGCGCCTGCTTGCCATCCTAGTGGATCATCAAAGCCTGGAAGTGGGCGAATCCATCTGTGTAGTACAAAGAAGATATCGTCTACTTCTTCTTCACTAAAGTTAGCTGGTACAGCTTGGAAGTTCATGTTACCGTCCATTAGATGGGTGTCCGCGCGTGGCCCACGTGGGAATGCTACAAAGCCCCATGGGTCTGCCAAGTTAGGGTTAACATGTGCGCCTGCAACATAGTCGCCAGCGGCACGCATTGCTGCCATACCGTTGTTGAATGCTGCTACGAAGAAGTCCCAACCCATGCCTTCTGGCTCTGGCATTGTTACGCCTTCGTCGCCAAGGTTGTTGGCCCATGTAAGTGCTTCAAGGAATTCTGGTGTGTTTGTAGAGTTGATGAAACGGCCGTCTGCATCCATGTCTACATATCTAGCATCGTTAGAACGCAATGCACGTTGTAGGAAGTCTTGGCCAAATGTTGCAATACCCCATGTATCTGGCACACCGTCACCATCAAGGTCACGTGTTGCAGCACGGGCTATGTCCATGAAAGTATCCCATGTCCAGTCGCCAGCAAGTTGCAGGTCAAATGGAAGTTCTGGGTCTAGGCCTGCTTCTTCAAGCAAACGCATGTTAAAGTACACGCCGCCGCCAGGAACTACGCCAGTTGCAAATGCGTGAGGAGTACCGCCTCTGCGGGAAGCGTCAATTGTGCCTCTGTGCCAGTTGATTCCTGTTACAGGGTCAAAATATTCTTCGCGAAGAGGTGCGAAAAGGTTTTGCTGTTGCATTGTACCAAACCAAGCACCTTCCATGTGCCAGATGTGTACGTCGCGTGAGCCAGCCATGATTTGTAGAGGAATCATGTCGCGAACTTCGCCCCAACCGCCCATACGGCGTTCTTCCATGGTGAAGTTATAGCGTTCCATGATGTCGATACGGTCAAACAGACGCTCTTCAGCTTCTTCTGTTTGTGGTTCAAATGTGTCTACATGCCAGTAGCCCCACCAGTTACCAATAACAAAGTGTTGGCCACCTAGGTCACGAGCATCTGCTTCAACGACTTCAACGTCGTTGCCTGCATCTGGTGTTGGTGCTGCTGTTTCATTACCTGTTACTGCTGGTGGTGGAGTGTCTGGAGTAGTGTCATCGGCTGCGCCGCCACCACATGCTGTAAATGCGAGCGCACCCACAAGCAATGTTGCTACTGCTGCAACTTTTACAAAATTGCGTTTCATTCTGTTTTCTCCTTTCGAGAATTCGTTTTGATGTAACAGGGCCTTGCCCTGCCCTATTATAAACCGGCCAGCCTCCTCACAAACTTGCCTGCCGAATTATAACCACTTGCGTAACATGATTGTAACATTAGAATATGTCACAGTCAATACTACATTTTTAGACCAGATTGTCCTATACATTTTTCTAACATCCGCTGAGCCAAAACATAGATTGCGATGACTGGTACGGTGCCTATTAGAACACCTATGGCAATAAGCTGCCGTAATTCATTCACGGGGATCCAGCCAGTACTGATAAACCAATTCCTATAAACCTCCGCTAACCCAGACATCTGTAATGACATGACACCCTGCTCCCAAAGGAACATATTGCTGTAAAAGCCATCCGTCCACTGCCACACAAACGCAAGCAAGAAACAAGTCACCAGCATCGGTATCGTATCCCGCAAAGCAATCTGGAAAAAAGTCCTTAACTTGCCGCAACCATCTACATAGGCCGCTTCCTCAAGTTCCATTGGCATACTTCGCATATACTGACGCATCACGAAAATGAATAATCCGCTGCGCAAGCCCATTCCTGTAGCAACCATTATTAAATATCCATAAATATTAAGCTTGTTCATTGACTCTACACCAACAAGATTGGTAAGGCCAAAAAATGTAAAAAATCGAAAATTCATGAACATGGGTGCCATAATAACTTGTGGAGGCACCAGTATAGTAAGCATCACGCAAATGAACCAGAACCTCTTCAGCGGAAAATTGAACCTAGCAAAGCCATATGCGGCCAAAGCACATGCCGCAATTTGCAAAAAAGACGCACTAAACGTGATGGCTAAAGTTCTAACCAGCGATTCCCAATAATTCATAAGGTATATCGCCATACGATACATGCCCATGGTAGGCCTGCGGGGGATAAGATTCACTGCCGGGTTAAACAAATCAGATGTGGACATAAAGCTAATCGACAACTGAGCAACCAACGGCCGCAATATCAAAAGGCAAAGCCCAAACAGCAAAACCCCTCTAGCAACATAAATAGCCATCCGGCAAAAATCACGCCGTAAAAGATAACCATTACTATTACGGTTTCTGACGATATACCGCAAAACCCACCGTTGTTTTTTCCTCGCCGCGCTCACCCTAGTCATAGCAAAACACTACATTTTCAAACCAGATTGCCCGATACTTTCCACAAACATCCTTTGTGCGAAAATATAAATGGCTATAATTGGTGCAATACCAATCATAAGGCCGATGGAGATAATTTGCTGTGTTTCTGCCAAAGGTGGCGCAAAGCCGTGGCCGCCTTGAGCGTCAATTACAGCAGAGATAAACCAGTTTCTATAAGCTTCACTTACGCCAGACATTTGCATAGACATTACGCCTTGGCCAGTTAAGAACATAGAGCTATAGAAGCCGTCTGTCCACTGCCATACAAACGCAAACAAGAAGCAAGATACAAGCATTGGTACCGCATCTGGCAAAATAATTTGCATAAATGTTCTAAGCTTGCCGCAGCCGTCTACATAGGCGGCTTCTTCAAGTTCCTTAGGCATGTTACGCATGTATTGGCGCAGCATAAAAATGTACAGCCCACTGCGCAGCCCCATGCCTGTAGCTACCATAAGGAAATATCCGCCCACATTAAGCAGGTTCGGCGGGTTTATAGGAAGAACATTAGTAAGGCCAAAGAATGTGAAGAAACGGAAGTTCATGAACAAAGGCCCCATGATAACATGTGGAGGAACAAGGATTGTAAGCATAACGCAAACAAACCAGAACCGCTTCAGCGGGAAGTCAAACCTGGCAAAACCATAGGCAGCCAGCGCACATGCAGCAATCTGCAAAAATGATGCAGTAAATGTTATTGCCAATGTCCTAGCTAATGATTCCCAATAGTTCATAAGATAAACTGCCATGCGGTACATACCCATAGTAGGGTTGCGTGGGATAGAAATTACTGTAGGGTCTAGCAAATCCGGTGTAGACATTATGCTGTTGGCAAACTGGATAAGCAATGGTTGCATTATCAAGAAGCAAAGCCCAAACAACAATACAACTCTACAAATGCTAGATACCACCCTAGCAAAATCCCGGCGAAGCAAATATCCGTCACTTACGCGGTTTCTTTCAAAATACCTTGCAACGCGTCCTTGTTTTTTCTCTGCTTTTGGCCTAGCTGTACCCACTCTAGTCATAATAATACACCATCCTTGAAATAATTAGCGTTGCAACGCCAAGTATGGCGGCTATTATCAAGAAATACGCCCACGCCATTGCAGAACCAAAACCATAATCCAGCATTCGCAATATACGGATTTCAATATGCTCCATTACAGAACTGTCCGTACGAACAAGGAAGTCAACTACCGAGTACACAACTACAACCAGAATCATTGGAGAAAGCATTGGGAATGTAATTTTCCAGAAGTTTTCCCAGGCGGTTGCGCCTTCAATACTGGAAGCTTCAAAGATACTTGGGCTTATTGCCTGCAGGCCAGCAAGGAAAATCAATATCTGGATACCACTTGCCATTGCTATATTATATAGCTGGTTGATGATGTTTAGCACTGTTTCCATAAATGTGTCCATCACGCCGCCAGCACCTGTGGCAGATACCATTATGCTTTCCAGCACACCGGTAACATTGGCGCGCATTGCGTTTTGTTCTTGAATTTGGGCAGAAACCAAATCCAACAGCGAGTTGTTGGTCTCTAGGTTAACCAAAACACCACTGGCCAGGATTACCGGCAGGAAGAATATCGCCCGCACGAAACCACGCCCGGCAAATTTTTGGTTAAGCAGCACCGCAATAAAGAAGCTAAATATTACGATTGGAATAACCAAGCCCACCATACGCATTATTTCTTCTGTCATAAACCTGGTGAAATCTGGGTCAACAAAGAATGCGCGGCGCAGGTTTTCCAGGCCAATCCATTCGGTATCGAATCTGTGGTATTCTGCGTTCATTTCTACATGAGAGAACACCATGCGAATAGACTGAAAAATTGGATACCCCATGAAAGCCACAAAGCCGATTATCCAAGGTAGGATAAACAAATAACCGCTTATGGCGTTTCTACCCTGCATAGACAGGCCTTTCCGGCCTCTCTTGCCTTTAGTTTTTACCATGTCCTATCCTCCTTATCGTACAACCGTGTACCGTCTGGCAGGTACATGGACATGCTCGTTAAAATCTACCAAAGTTGTGTTTACATAAACTCTTGTGCCATCTTCATAAACAGTAACGCTTACACCTTGTGATAATGTCTGATGGTCTACAATCAGCTGATTGTATAGATGGCCAAAATTCCTTGCATGGTTTTGGTACAGCTCGTTAGCTATATCTATCCAACGGTAAAACTCGTTGGCAAAATATCTTCTGTAACGAGTAACCTCTAAGTCTGATGTTGGCACATTCATAAAGCTGAAGAATAATGCCGAGCCAGATTCAACGCTTCTTAACAGATGATATGAATGGTCTTCTGCCAAGTTTAGTGGTGCAGCTGCAAAATGAACTAGGCCATGCAATGCAATTTGGTAAAAGGGTACAACCGTGTCTGTTACGCCAAAGCCTTGGTCTGTTACAGGCAGGTTTGTAATTATATCTGCAAATGGCATCGCGTAGGAAAATCCGTTGTTTAGCCAAATACCTGTACCCTGGTCGCTAAGTTCTTGCAGCAGCTCTGCACGCATATGCATGGATGCTTCGCGGGTTACATGGCGGGTTTCGTTAAAGTCGCCTGCCAATGAGTTAGCCATGCTACGGAATGCGATATTGTTTACACCTATCCTTGATGCGCTATCCACGAAATTATTTATCAAATCCACGGTATATTGCGGGCGAGCCAACACCCATGGGTCCGCCAGTACACTAGCAGAACCAAGCTGAGCAAAATAAGTTGGGCTAAAGCCATTATGCTGTACACGCTGGCGGTTTACCTGGCGGGCAGCATCACTGTTACTAAACCCGTTAAATGCCGAGTTATGGCGCATGTGTACGAAATCGCCTTCCAAATAAAACTCGAAACCATGGGCGGTTGCAGTATCCACTAAAGTATTAAATGCACGGCGGTTACCCAGCTGAGAAACCAGATTAGCATTTCTTGGCACAGAATGGTCTATTGAATCATTATGGGCGCCACGCATTTTTACATGTAGGTTGCGCCAGCCAAGGTCGTGGAACTGGTCAATCATTTCTGTAGCCTGCTCAAATGTGGTTAGCGGGAACGGCCTATCCACCGGGAAACCAAGAACATGCTGGCGAGTTTCTGCGCTGCCTAGTATTTCTACCATTGCATGCACCGGAGCTTCTAATCTATTGTTTAGCCATGGGTAGCGCGCTTGTAAGAATTCTCTATAAGCAACTGCCATACCAACATAACCCGGGTTTTCTGTGAAAACATATCTTATTACAATAGATTCGCCTCTTGCGACTTGGTTTTCGTGAATATGGAATGGCCTATCGCTTCGGCCAACCACGTCCATTGGTGAACCAACCATAAGGCGGAATGATGGATGCACCGCAGAATATGGTGAACGCCATCCGCTAAGCTCTGCGCGCACGCTGGCGTAGGCCGAGCCTTCCTCAATTATGGCCGCAAATGTGGAGCCATTTTTATATATACCAAAAACTGGATATACAGATACATTGTCATGTATCAGCGCATCCCTAAGGATGGCCTGATCCCAACCAAACACATTGCTGAAGAAGATTTCCTGAGTATGGCGGCCGCTGTTAAAATGCATCAGCGAGCCCGCACCATCTGGCAGGAAGAGATAACCTTCATCGTCGTATCTACCCGCGCCAAAGAATGGCATGATGGTGATTCTCGTGGGCAGATAACTTGTCGAATATGTCAAATAGTCAAATGGTACAGTTACAACCATTTCGTTGCCTATAAGTTCGAATTGCATTACAACGTTAAAGGCTGGGCGCTCTAGCTCTACAGTAACGCCAAACTCTGCCATATCTGCTGCCCATTCTTCAGCGGTGTAACCTACGCTGCGCAGATACTCCTCGATTGTGCGCTGCATATGTGGCCTTATCGTATCACGCAGCTCCCAAATATGCCTGCCATCCTCTAAGGATGGGAACTGGGCAATTAGTGCCGCCCTGTCATCTTGCGGACGCAAACGGTCTAGGCGCAATGGACGATATGCCTGGGCTATAAAACGAGACTGAGCATCGTCTAGCTGGTCTAGGAAGTATTGTATCCTCTCTTCATAAACGGCCAGTGGTATCATAAATGTTTCTGGGATATCACCAACTGTAAAACGCAGCTCCATTTTTGTGTCGCTTAATATTTCATGCTCGAAACGCCCGGTTCTTCTTGCAAAACGGTAACCATCTAGGGTTACGTCGTGGCCATGTTCGTTTTCATATTCCAGCAGGAACATGCTTTGCATATGAAATTGAGCGATAGCTGCAGCTTGGTCAATTGTAAGATTTTCCGCGCCTTCAGGCGTGGATCTCCATTGATTACCCGTTGCGCGTTCTGTGACGATGATTTCCGCAGTTTCGGTTAAAAATTCTAAGCGAAGTTGCTGGTTTTGCACGTATACTACGGGTGGAATATCCACACCGTATTCGTACCCAAACATGGCTATATAGCCGCCATCCCTTGGGGACTGGGCACATGCGGCAAATATGAATAATCCAATTATTGCACTTGCCGCTAGTTTAATCTTTCTCACAAAATCACCTCCAGTTCGTTATAATCGCATCGAGATTTCTTGTATCAATGAAATTACATATGCTATGCCATCACTTATTACCGCGAAGAACATGATAAAAATGAAAAGTATGATACCGATTGCAAGCACTGTAAGCAAAGATGAACCAATTGCCTTGGCAAAGCTGTAGTCATGTATCTCTTTCATGGCACAAAGCAGAAGCAGAACAAACCAGCCTATGCCAATTTGAGTAAACATGTCGTACAACATGGCTTCGTCGTAGGTAAGCACATGGCTTACTGGTATAAGCGCCGCGTCAATTATTATCATAGGTGCAAGGGCATAAGCCGCACCCATGTAAATATGGGAGAGCTTTCCCTTACCATCCAGCAGCGTGGTTAAGCTCCAGTTAGCCACACACCATAAAAACATCGGGATTATAATTTGCATAAATACCATTACTATATTGAAGGATTCCATGTTGATATTTACAAATTGAAAGTTTGAAACCGTCTGGCGAAGAACCTGTACCACTATCATAAGAAGTACAAATGTGTGAGCCGCCGCCATAGAACCCTTGCCTTCGTGAATTAAATCCCAGAACCCAGCCAAGGGCTTGCGGAAAATATAAAACACATACAGCAAGCTCTTTAAATATTCTCTAAAGTCGAAGCTTCTTAAACTAGCCATTGTCATGCCTCTTTAATCTCCCTTCGGACTTTATTTATTCTTTTTATCACTGGTGGTACTATCATTACTACGCCAAGGGCAACTGCAAACATCCAGAAATATTGCTCCATCCATTGGCGGCGGTAAAAGCGAAATGCCCGGCCATAACCCTGAGCGTCGTTCTCTAGACGGAAGTAGCGCATGGCCTCGCGGTAATAACCTTGGCGCAATAGCGAACGAGCTATGCCTAGGTATGCAAGCCTGAAGTTACCATTCATACGAAGCACATCCTGCCAGTATTCGGCAGATTCTTCGTATAGGCCGCGACGATACAGGTCCAATGCATTGTTTATTGCTAGGCCGTAATCGGTAAAGTCGAAGCGAGTTATTCCACCAGTATGGGCGTCAAGTGCAAATAGGGTTGTTCCCATGCTAACCAGGGAAGATGGCTCTACGAAATGGCCTTCTCTATTGCCCACGCCGCCAAACACATACAGCAAATTACCTTGGAAATCGTATGAGAATAAACGCCCACGAACTCTATCAAATGCTATGAAGGTATCATTCTCTAGTGAAGCGATATCAATAAACTGAGATGGCCCAGTTATACCATGGATATTACCCCAGGATACATCACCCTCGATATCAAACTGGCCGTTTCTTATCAATACATCGCTACCCATTGTGTTTAGCCGCCGTACAGAATCCACGTTACTGTTGGTGTTGGTTACAAATAGGAAACCCTCGTGGTCTACACGTACGTTGTTGTATTCTGTTGGAATGAAAGGAGCTTGAACATCGCGCTGGGCTTGGGTTTGCAGCCTACGCCACAAGCGATCCCACCAGCCTACAAAAACTGGGGCGGCGCCTGTGTAAACTGCAAATTCGCCATATCTGTCAAATTCCATCAGCCCGCGGTTTACATGGCGTGTCTGTACAAACAGGCGTCGTGTAAAGTCCACAGCCACGTTCTCTGGCAAGAAGTCATGCTGCTCTTCTAGCAGGCTGCCTTCCGGTTGCAAGATTTCTCTTATAACATTCCAGTTTTCGTCCATATGGAGTATGCGGTGGTTGTAGGTGTCTGCAATCCACACATCGCCCCAGTCTGACACGAAAAGTCCCATTGGGCCGTTAAATCTAGTTGCTGCGCCATCCATAGTTGCATAGTAGCGCACTTCTAATAAATCATGAGTGCCATCCGGGTTTGCCCTTAGGGTAACAACTCGGCTATTGCCTGTGTCTACAACATATAGGCGGTCTTCTATTGCAAACAAATGCTGTGGCCGTACAAAATGCCCAATGCCAAACTGATCGCCTAGCAGAAACGCTGTTACGGTATAGGCATCTGGCGATGGTGTTGCTATGCCCCAGTAGTTGTAGATATAAGTGAAGCTGCCGGTTTGGCTGGCTGTCACGCTTACTGGTACGCCCATCAACATCGCACAGGCTAGTACAATACATAAAAACCTTTTCATCGACGTACCCTCCTATTCCTTAATGCCGGAATTAGCCATTGTGTTCAAGATATTACTTTGTGCAATCATAAACAAGATGATTGGCACAGAAATCATAACCAAGGTAGAGGCCGCGGCCGCACCGGCACGGGCCACACCGCCTGCCAAGATTTGCCCAAGGGCAAATGGCAACGGCTTTAACTGCTCTGTGTGGATTAGAGTGTCTTGTGGGTTGTTCCACAATGCTTGCACGGAGAAAATCATACCAGTAAGCAGCGCAGGTTTAACCAGAGGCATTACTATTCTTGCGTAGATATGCCCTTCTTTTGCGCCGTCTATTTTGGCTGATTCAATCAGCGACATTGGCACTGTGTCCATGAACTGCTTCATTAGGAAAAAGCCCAGTGGCATGGCAAACGCAGGGATGATTACTGCAAAATAAGTGTCAACCCAGCCAAGCCTTGCAAGTATCAGAAAGTTAGGTATCGCGGTTACAAAACCTGTGAACATCAAAGTGGTAATAACCAGGTTAAAGAACCAGCGGCCTCCTGGGAAAACATACTTACTTATTGCATACGCACCAAGCGATGCAAGGAATAAATGCCCAACCGTACCAACAAATGTGATAAACACAGAGTTAAACAGATATCTTGTGAAGGTAACATGAGATTGGGTTAGCAACATCATTAAATCTTGGAAGTTAGTTAGCGTCGGGTTAACTGGCAACAACAACGGCGGGAAGAGGAATAGCTCGTTCAGCGGCTTAAACGCATTACCGATAACAAAAACCATGGGGAATACGAAGAAGATACCAAATATAGCCAGGATAAATCCGATGAAAATATCGCCGCCCCTAGAACGGTTAGGCCTACGCACATTTTTTGCTGCTTTATTTACTTTTCTGGCAGTTTTATTGCCTTGTTTTATCGCTTTAACCATTTTGCATCCCTCCTTATCAGGTTCCGATTCGGCTTAGGAATTTGCCGACGGCTATTTTACTGTAAATCATGGCCAGGAACAAAATAGTTGCTATTGCAGAGGCATATCCCATCTCGAAGCGGATTGCGCCATAGTCTACCAGGTGGTTAACTACTGTATGCACCGCGTAATCCGTAGAGGGGAAGCCTGCCAGGCCCTGTGTAACACCACCAACAGAAAAGCTGGCGGTGATTGCCATAACCGCACCGAACATAAGCATACCTTGCATGTTTGGCAATGTAATGAACCAAAGCTCTTGCCAGCGGTTTCTAACGCCGTCTACAAGGCCTGCTTCATAAAGTGATTCATCTATGGTAGACAACCCGGCTATAAAGGCCAGGAAGCCAGCGCCCAAGCTCATCCAAAGGGATACTATAATGATAACAGGCATCATATAAGCGGGGTTAGACAACCATAGGATTGGGGTTTCAATTATGCCGAAGCGAACCAGGTAGGCGTTAAGCCAGCCGTTAGGGTCGCCAGAGAAGATTAGCGCCCATATCATAAACGCAACACCGGCAATAGTTGGGGCGTAGAAAACCAATGTCATAAACGCCCGCAGGTAGCGTGGCAGCTCATTGATAAACCATGCAAAAAGAAATGCCATGATATAACCAATAGGACCAGTTACTACCGCCAATAGTATTGTGTTCCGCAGTGCGATAAGGAATACATCGTCTGCAAGGAAAAGGTTCAAATAATTTTGGAAGCCAATAAACCTCGGGGCTTCTAACACGTTAAAGTATGTGAAGCTAAAAAATATTGATATAACTACCGGAGCTACAACGAAAGTGGCAAAGATAATTGCAAAGGGTGCAAGAAAGAGATACAGCCATTTATGCTGTTTTATTGAAAGCCATGTATGAGCCCATTGGTTGGCTTTTTTTGCCTTGTACCGCTGAAACGGGGTATTGCCACCCACGTTTTTACCTGCTTTGGGAAATGCAGCCATGATATCCTCCTATTCGAGACCAAACTCTCTACGTTTGTTTATTAGCTCGTTGTTTATAACGATATTGAAGTCCAGCAAAGTTTCGCGGGTGTCTACATTGGTGTTAACCACCCGGCGTATTGCGTTAACCAAGTGACGGCCTACATAGTAACCACCTGGCACTTCTGGCGTACCAAGAATCCAGTTTCTTTGCTCGTTTAATATCTCAAGCTCTGCTGGGCGCCATGGTAGGCTTTGGAATGCTTCAATATTTGCGGTTGGGAGGCGGGCTGCCTCGCCCATTAGCGATTCAAGCTCGCGGCCGAAACGTACTTGAGTTTCAGCAGATGTCCACCATTTTAGGAACTGCCATGCTTCTTCTTGCATTTCGCTTTGGGCAAATATTACAGAGGAAGAACCCCAAGAGCTAATTGTACGATTTATTGTGCCGTCTGGCTCTATATAACCTGGCATAAGGCCGAAGTTCCACAACCCGGCAATCTCTGGCGCGAAAACTGACAACGCGTTAAAGTTGCCAAAGTCTACGAATGCGATTGGCATTTCGCCGCTGCGGAAGCGGTTCATGAAGTTGAAGAATTGCAGCGAGCCAAAGTGGGTGAAGAATCTTGTGAATGCATCGAAGGCCGCAATGGATTCTTCGCTATCAAGTATTGCTCGTGAATGGTCGTCGTTATATAGGAAGCCACCCCTTTGGTATAGCTGAACAAGGAAGCCGCCAAGGTCTGGCGCCATCGGGTCACCTATTGGTGGGATACCGATAGACATATTGTTACGCTGGAGTATTGGCATGATTGCCATTACATCGTCCCAAGTGTTTGGTGGTTCTATATCAAGCTGCTCTAAAATATCTGTGCGGTAGAACATTACGCTAAAGCCTTGGTTTTCAGGTATGCCGAAGTATGCGCCCATAAATTCGAATGGAACCATAGCGCTTTCATGGAAGCGGGTATAAACTTCGTCAAAACCTTCAAACTGTGATAGATCCACAACTGCGTTACGCAACGCAAAGTCAATTGGCGCTGCGTGGCCAAGGCTTATTGCCACGTCTGGGCCAATACCCGCTACTACTGCAGGCAAGATAGCGCCCGGCATTACGTGGCGCATGTTTACGCCAATGCCAAACTCTGGCACAAAGGTATCGTCAATCATGGCTTTGATGATAGCTGCTTGGTCGCGGCCTGTGGGTACCCAAACTGTGATGCCGTCTTCATGCTCGTCACCTACGATGTCGAAATCGTGAGTGAAGCTTGCTACGAATGCGCGGGTCTCATGGGATGCGCGGGTGAAGAATGTTTCCCCTACTCTTGGCAGGGCTACATCTGCGCCACTTACTATAAAGAAGTCGATATCCAAATGGGCTTCTGTAAGCAACCTGGCGGTATCGCCCATGGCGGAAATGTTTTGGCGCCAGTTATTAAGCTGCCTTGGAATCATATATGGGCGCACGAAGAATGTATCTAGCTGGCGCACAGTGGTAGAAAGCATGCCGGAATGCTGGTTACGGCCGCCGGTAAATTCTTCTAGGTCGCGCAATATACCGTATAGGATTCCAACTTCTTCATAAATTAAATCCATTACATGTGGCAGGAAATGTTGTATACGGTAGTCACGTTGTGGATCTGGGCTTGGGCCTGTAAGAACCAAGATTTGCCTGTAAATATCGTCTTGCCTTAGCACACTTGCATGTATACGATCCAAAATTTCACCAAGTTCGCCTAGGGCAACTTCCATACGTATGGTGTTTACGCCGGCATTAAGCGGGAATAGTAGATACTCCCCGTTGTCATCTTGGAATGTTGTAAGTTCCCAGCCATTGTTGAATGGGAATTTTACAATTTCAACTTCCTGGAATGGAATTTCGCCGTTTACCATAAGAGTACGGCTGGATACAAAACCGCGGCTATAGTTTTGCCTTGCAGAAATAGACAGGCGATAAAGGCCGTCTGCGGGCACTCCTACTTCCCATTCTATCCACTGGCCTGGTATACGCCATGCATGGCCACCCATCATATTTAGTCTAATTGTGGCTACACTTGGGGGGTATGTGATGCCAGATGAAGTATCAAAAATCGGGAAAAGGGATGGCGAAGAACGCACAGTAGAATCCTGGCCTTGCAACCGCAGGTAAAAATCACCAGGGGCTGGTGGCAAGTTTGTTTCTGCCATAAATTGCTCGAAAGTTGGTAAATCCCTAACTGGCACAACTGTCATACGGCTTATCACAAGGGGTTCGCTTACTCCTGTAAGAGTTAACGTGTTAGCGCCTGCTTGTAAATAGAACTGATAGGGTGCTGTGAAGAAACCAAGCCTGTCTCTAAAATAAGCTGTTTCCCAGCGGGGAAGCTCTACTTGAGACGACCTAATTTCATTACCGCGGGTATCAATACGATGCTGCCCGGCAGAACCCCATACCCTAGAGAACACCAGATGGTCTGCGCCGATAAACTGGACATCGCCGTTTATTCTAAATTCTCTCGCGATTGGAATACCCCTAGAAGCCACTGGGAAATATTCAATATTAACATTATACATTCCGGAGGCAGGTACATTCACCGTAAATTCTACATAGGAGATTTCCTCTGTACGAAGCACCTGGGCTGCGCCCTCAAAATTGCTTAATACAGAAAAATTCTCGCCACCAGATGGGTTGAAGATATCAACCTCTATGGCCTGCGTGCCCCTTGGGGTGAGCGCATGCTCATACAAAAACGCTGCGTGGCTACCTTCGCGCAATACAATAGGCGCGGCCACAATGCCGCCATCAGGCCTGCTACGCAACACTAGGTCTGGGTCCCTGGTAAACAGATGGAATAATAACCCGGCAATTATCAAAACCGCCACCACTGTCCGGAACTTACTGCTTGCTAAAATTTCTCTCATTCTCGTACCCCCTAGGGATTTTTATTGTCACTTTTGACTAATAATACGACTTTTCATTGGATTTTATCATACCTGTAATCGTTTTGCAACAGTTTCTTGTATGTTTTGGTCAATTTCTTAGGTTTAAATTGACGTAAATTTAGATATGTACACATACGGCAAACAAAAAACGCAACCTCCACAGTCGCTATTTGTGGAAGTTGCATAATGGTTTTGTTTAGTTTGCACAAAAATGGAAATTTTGCAATTGGTTTCAATCACACAAATCCATACTATACATAGTAAAAACGAATGGTTAAAGGGTATTTGCAATAAAGCGCCACTACACGAAGCCCTACAAACCTAGTTTAAAAACGTCAGATTTGCTTTGTTTTATTGGGCTAACGCCAACTACGAAACGACATATGATTTAAAAAATTTGGGGAAACCGTTAACTTTTTTGATTCTGGCATGATAAAAATCCAGCGTTTCCGTGGTTTTTATAGTTTTCGAGCTTGAAAACGGCATCATTTTGCCTAAATTGTGGTACCATACGGTACCATTTTCGGAAAAAATGTAATTTTTCGGAAAATATGTCACAATGAATCAATTTGCAGTTTCTGCCTCGCCTTCTCCTTCGTCTGAAAGAGAGAATGCATCCTTAAAGTTAAGCACAAAATGCACAACCATTGCCGGAATAAGGCTGCCCGTTACCAAGAAAATACCGCCGTATAGCGCACCAGTCATGGTTTTTCTTATTATGCCTTGCATACCCTGGTAGGCATGGGCAACCCCAAATACCACCGATGTAAGTATAAATACAAGGGGAATTGGCATCTCTGTAAATACTGCATGTATTAAGAAGAAAATGAATCCCCTAAACACAATTTCCTCGCCTATTCCAGAGATTAACGACACGAAAAAATAGTATCTTTTTTCGCGCCAGCTTCTTGGGGTTAGCAATACGATTACTGCCCGGTTTTTATCCTTTACCAGCTCGCGCTTTCTTTCTTCCCGGTATTTTGGGCTTACGATATACGCAATCATACCGTAGAAATTGGTGGCTAAAACCATGGTGCATATAAACAATGCCACAGATGTAAACCATGTATGGTAGCTTACATCTATCCGCCTTAGCCCAAGGCTATTAAAGCTTATGCCAACTATCAGGCATATAGCCAGCACCACTACCGCTTCTATTATTATCACGGCACTGATTTTTTTATAACCTTTTATTCGCTCATCTTCGGTTATTGCCTGGACGGGTGGCGCATTGTTTTGCCGCGCTGCCGCAACCAGCGGATACACCAGCTTGTAAACCATTGCCAACACCAATAAGAAAATATACATTTTTCCCCACTCCTCTTACAAGACAAGGTTGCCCGTTAAATTGCACTACAGCATTGATTTCATTAGTTCAATTGCTTTGGCTAAGGCCGCATCTGCATTCTCGGCATTCTTGCCGCCTGCCTGCGCCTGAGAAGGCTTGCCTCCCCCGCCGCCGCCGCAGATTTTGGCTGCTTCTTTTACAATTTCCCCCGCGTGGATTCCGGCTTTTACTGCATCATCTGTGGCGAAGGCTAGGAACTGTGCCGCGCCTGCGTTTACACCGCAAAGCAGCACACAACCGGATTTTATATCTTTTCTTAGCATATCTGCTACGTTACGCATGGCTTCGATATCGTAGTTTTCCAGCTTGCCAGCCAACAATGTGAAGCCGCCATGGGTTTCTGCGTTTTTGCAAAGGCTTGCCACAACTTCTGCTTGCTCTTGGCCGCTGGCTTCGGATTGGATTTTGGTTAGCTCTTTTTTCAACTCTTTATTTTCTGCCAGGATTGCATCCAGCCTTGCTGGCAAATCTTGTGGCTTTTGCACTTTGCACAACTCTGCGGCTGCTTGCAGGGTTTTGTGAGCCTCACGGTAAACATTTATCGCACCCAGGCCTGTGGTGGCCTCTATACGGCGCACGCCGCTAGCTATGCCGCCTTCAGATAACAGCTTAAACACGCCTATTTGCTGAGTGTTGGCCACATGTGTGCCGCCGCAAAGCTCTATGCTTTGGTCGCCCATTTTTACCATGCGCACGGTGTCGCCATATTTTTCCCCGAATAACGCCATCGCGCCGCTTTTGCGAGCCTCTTCTGGTGTGGTTAGCATCACATCTACTGGGATAGCCTGCCAGATGCGCTGGTTCACCAGGGTTTCTATCTGGTCGCGCTGCTCTGCAGAAAGTGGCGCATTATGAGTGAAGTCGAAACGCAAGCGGTCTTGACTTACCTCGCTGCCGCTTTGTTCTACATGGTCGCCCAGCACTTCCCGCAGGGCTTTTTGCAGCAGATGCGTGGCAGAATGGTTGCCCGTTGTGCTTTGGCGGCGTGTGGTATCTATAGTTGCCGTCACGGTTGCGCCTTTTTTTACCGTGCCGGATATCACCTTGCCCACATGGACGGTGTTGCCGCCGGCTACATTTATGCAATCGTATATTTCTACGGCCAGGTCATTTGCGGTTATTTTGCCGCCGTCGCCCTTTTGGCCGCCGCTTTCCGCGTAAAATGGTGTGTTATCCAGCACCAATGATATTTCCTGCCCGGCGGTTGCGCTATCTACTATTCCATCGCCAGCTACTATCGCTAGGATTTTTGCCTGGCATGTATCCGCCTCGTACCCGCAGAATAATGTGGGCATATTCGGCTCAAGCCTATGGTATACGGTTTCGTCTGCGCCCATGTAGTTGGACACGCCACGGGCCTGGCGGGCGCGTTGCTTTTGCGCTTCCATTTCGCGTTTAAAACCGTCTTCGTCAAATTTTAGCCCAGCATCTTCTAATATTTCCCGTGTTAAATCTGGCGGGAAGCCATAGGTGTCATATAATTTGAAGGCATCCGCGCCGCTTATAGTGCTTTTGCCGTTGGCCTTTATGCTATCCATTTGCTTTTGCAGCAAATTCATTCCCGTGTCCAGGGTTTCCATGAAGCGGCTTTCTTCCTGGCCTAAGGTTTGTAATATGAAGCTTTCCTTCTCTGTAAGGTTGGCGTATGCATGGCTGTAGGCATCAATGGACGCCTTGGCTATTGCAACCACAAACGCACCATTTATCCCCAAGGATTGCCCGTGGCGCACCGCGCGGCGCAACAGCCGCCGCAGTATATATCCTCTACCCTCATTGGAAGGCAGCACGCCATCTGCCGCCATAAAAGCAACACTGCGCACATGGTCTGCAATAATATTGGCGCTAACTAGCTTGCTGCCGGTGGCCGTCTCTAACCCTGCCAGCTCAAGCACTGCCTGCCTTATGCCGCGGATATTGTCGATATCAAAAATGGATGGGGCTTCCTGCAACACGATGGCCAAACGCTCTAGCCCCATACCTGTGTCTATGCCCGTGAGTTCCAGCGGAGAATAGCTGCCGTCTTCGTTCTTATTAAATTGCGTAAAAACCAGATTCCATACTTCCATAAAACGGTCGCAATCGCAACCCACCTGGCAGCCAGGCTTGCCGCAGCCAGCCTCTGCGCCCCTGTCGAAATGAATCTCCGAACAAGGCCCACATGGGCCAACACCATGCTCCCAAAAATTCTCAGCCTTATCCAGCTTAAAAATCTTCTCTGGCGCAAGGCCAATCACATCATGCCAGATATCATAAGCCTCGTCATCTTCTTCGTACACGCTTACTGAAAGCTTATCTGCGGGGATACCCATCTCTACAGTAAGAAACTCCCAGGCCCAGGGGATAACTTCCTTCTTAAAATAATCCCCAAAAGAAAAATTGCCCAGCATCTCGAAAAAAGAACCATGCCGTGCATCCTTGCCCACATCGTCTATGTCCGTAGTTCTTATACATTTTTGGCAAGAGGCAACCCGTGGCGCGGGCGGCTTTTCCTGCCCCGTAAAAAACGCCTTCATGGTCGCCACCCCTGAATTTATCAACAGCAGCGAATTATCCCCCTGTGGCACCAGCGGAGAGCTTTGCAGCAAATGATGCCCCTTTGCCGCAAAAAGATCCAGATACCTATCCCGAATCTGGTTAACCGTAAGTGATTTCATAACACACCTCATTATTTATTTAAAACCGTGGGCTTCGCCCACACCCACCCGCTTTTTGAAAAAAGCAGGGCAAAAACTTTAACATTAGAGTTCTTCTGAAATTGCAAAAAACGCAATTTTAGAAGAAGCAAAAGATTGAAAATGTAACTTTTCCAAAATCCCCTGCGGGAATTTCGGAAGAAGTCTATTGAGATATTTATATAATCCCAATGTTAGGTTTTTTGATAAAACTTTTTCCAAAAAAGTTTTTGGAGGTGTCGGAGGCGAAGCCTCTGACGGTTTTAACATTCTATATATCAAACTCACCGTTCTTGAAGAAGTTTACCTCCGTGCCGTCTGGCTTTATTCCTGTTATGTTCATGTCGGCTGTGCCAAACATGAAGTCTTCGTGGATTAGAGAATCGTTGCAGCCCCGGGCGGTTCGCTGTTCTGTGGTTAGGCTTTCTGCGCCCTGCATGTTGGTTGGGTAGGCTTTGCCCAGGGCCAGGTGGGCAGAGGCGTTTTCATCAAACAGGGTGTTGTAGAAGAGTACGCCCATTTGGCCTATTGGTGAAGAGTTTGCTACCAGGGCCACTTCCCCTAGGCGGCGTGCGCCTTCGTCTGTTTCCATTAGGTTTTTTAGGATGTCTTGGTTTGTTTCAGCTTTGTAGTCTATTACTATGCCGTTTTTGAATGTCATTTCGAAGTTTTCAATTAGGTTGCCTTGGTATGTTAATGGCATGGAGGCCACCACACGGCCGTTGGCGCGGTCTCGATGGGGCATGGTAAAAACTTCTTCTGTTGGCATGTTTGGGAAGAAAGGTATGCCGGTTTTGTCTATATCACCGCCGCCTTCCCAGTTGTGGTTTTGCACAAGGCCTACGGTAAAATCTGTGCCAAGGCCGGTTGTTATATGAAGGGAGTCAAATTGCTGGGCATTTAGGTATTCTACCCGTTTGGTAAAGTTTTCGCGATGTTTTTGCCATTCTGCCACTGGGTCGTCGCCGTCTGCCCTGGCGGCTTTTAAAATGCATGTCCATAGCTTGTCTATTGCCTCGGCTTCTGTGATTGTGGGGAAAACTTTGCGCGCCCAGGCTGGTGATGGTAGCGCGATTATTGACCAGCGTAGGGCATTGGACATCATTAGCTCTGCATGCGGCCTGGTGGCTTGACTGGCTACTTTTGTGAAGCGCTGCAGGCGGTCGGATTCTACGCCTTTTAGATTATCTGGGTCTGAGGATTCTATCCGCAGGTACACGCTACCCTTGTCGTCTTGATATTTAAGCTTGGCCACACGCCATTCTGGGAATTCATCAAAAACTTCACTGCTGGCGCGCAAAAACTTTGCCCGCACACTGGCGTCGTCTGTCCAATCTATTGTTACATCAGATGCCCCTGCATCGTAAGCGGCATCTTGCACCATTCGCGCAAAATAAGCATCATCCACAGCCGAAGAAATTACCACGGGGCTGCCCTTCTGAACATTACCACCGGCGCGCACTAATAAATTCGCATATTTTTGTAAGCGTTCATTATTCAAATTTACCCACTCCTGTTTCTGGAATAAGACCATCAGAGGCTTAGCCTCCGATATGTTTGCTTCTTTTTTGAAAAAAAGAAGCAAAAAAATTTAATTTTTTGGGAATTTGATTGTTAAATTGTAGTCTAAATTGCTGGATTAGCGCAAGTTGTTATTCATAACGAGGCCACGTGCGGACGCGCGCCACGTTTCGTGTAAGTTATACTCTGGGGTCTATGGTGTTGCTGGAGGCAAATTTAATACCTTCCTCGCTAAATTGATAGAAAATCGCCATTCTTACGCTGCTAGATGCTGCAAAATTATTTGTCACGGTGGCTGTCCACATGCTGGCGCGTAGCTCTACCCCAAACAGCCCTAAATTGCGCACGAAAACCGGGACTTTTGGCGCGATTTTCGCTATTTCTGGGGCGCGGGTGTCTATAAAGTCTGGGTGGTTGCCAATCACTTCTGCCATGATAGCCATTGCGCGCTCTAAATCAGAGCCATAGGTCACTGTCACATCAATAAACGACGACGCCTGGGGGTTACAGAAGTTAGAATTCTCAATAAGCTCTTTATTTATCACAGAATTTGGTACGATAATCCGGCTGTTGGTGAAAGTACGCACAACCGTGTGGCGTATGGAAATATCTTCAATAAACCCAGTAATATCTGCGTTCACCAAATGAATCCTATCCCCCACCTCGAATGGCTTGGAAATTGAAAGAAAAATCCCGTTAAATGCATTACCCAGCGATTCCTGCGCGGCAAGACCAATCATGATAGCCAAAATACCAGAACCCGCCACCACCGCCATAAGCGCATCGTCAAACTGGGAAAACCTGGTTAACGCCACAAGCAGCCCAATAGTCCATATGGCAACCCGCAGCAAATTTTTAACAAATATATGATGCACCGTATTGCGCCCCAAAGCCCGCCAAACCAGCACTGTGCCTTTAGCCACGACCATAGTAACAAGTAGCACAACCGCGGCACGCGCGGCCTCCCATATAAGATAATCACTGTTTAAAAAATTGTATAGCATTGTTGCCTCCTTTGGATATAAGGCTGCAATAGGCTTCGCCAACCACACCTCCACCCGCTTTTTGTAAAAAGCGGGGCAAAAACTTTAACTTTTATATTGCATTATTGTGACAATTTTTACCATATGTCTATGTTTATACTGGCAGAGGTGATTGATTATGACCATTTATGCAGATGTGCTTTTTATTGTGAATTTGGTGATGAATTTTTTTGTGCTATGGGTGGTGGCTAAGCTTACGCGCAATAGGGTGAAGTTTCGTTGGATTGGCCTTGGGGCGCTTGTCATGGCGTTGCTTTATACCTTACTTATTGCGCTAGATTCGTTGCGGCTGCTTAATGTGGCTGTTGCTTCTGTGGCTATATTGGCTGTGGGGGTGGTGGTTACATTTCGCCCGGCTAGGCCTGGTGTTTTCTTCAAAATAATGATAGTAGCCTATATCGCTTCGTTCACATTGGGCGGCCTTGGCATGTCACTTATTTTCTTAACCGACCTGCCGTTTGTAGCATATCATATTGCCCGCGACTTAGGAAGCTTCACCCAAGCAATTTCGTGGCAACTGGCTTTTGCGGGGGTGGCCATCAGCTATATTTTAATAAAATTTGGCCTGCATATGGCCGAGCGCTACACTTTAAAGCGCCAGCTTTTATGCAATGTGCAAGTTTTTTTGGGGGAAAATGATGCATCATTTGAAGCCTTGGTAGATACTGGGCATAGCTTAAAAGAGCCGCTCTCCAAAGCCCATGTAATAATCGCCGAATTTGAACATATCAAAACTTTCCTGCCTGATAGCCTAAAAATCCTCTTTTACGAAAAAAACGAGCAAAACCTAACAGGCGTTCTAACCAGCACAGAACCCGGCTTCCACCACCGCATACGGATGATTCCCTTTACAAGCCTAGGCAAGCCCAATGGGATGCTAATAGGCTTCCGGCCAGACAAAGTTACCGTTGAAGGCGCGGCATCACCGCCAGAGCATGTTGTGATAGGGATATATAACGACAGATTGTGTACAGATGGCAGATACCACGCTCTATTAAGCCCAGAGCTTGTGAATTAAAAAAAATGGTACCATACGGTACCATAATCTTGCCAAAATGGTACCGTATGGTACCACTTTTCCATCAAAAAACGGCTTTTTTGCCGTTCCAAAACGCTAGAACCCGCTAAACAAGCGACTTTTATGTTTTTGAAAAAAATTAAATTTTTTTGTCAATTTTCTACTTAAAGGAAAAAGCGGAGATAACCCGCCAAACAAGCGGTTTTTTTCACAAAAATCTATATTAGAGTTCTTTGCAAGTTTTTTCGAATATAACCGAAAAAAATCGGGTAGCACGGCATGAAAAGCGACAAAAATGTGGCCAGTGAAGCCTGACGGTTTAAAATAAAAGGAGGTGCAACATGATTGGCCAGCTCTACTTAAAAGCCAGGGACATGATTTTTGGGGCTTTGGCGTTTACTAAAGAGGACAGCGTTTATTATATTGGGGGTAGCGAGGCTTTGCCTGCGCCGCTGGGTACAGACGAAGAAGCTAGGTTTTTGGCTAAGCTTGGTACAGATGACGATGCCCAGGCCAAGGCTACACTTATTGAAAGAAATTTGCGGCTGGTGGTGTATATTGCCCGCAAGTTTGAGAACACTGGGATAAATGTGGAGGATTTGATTTCCATTGGCACAATCGGGCTGATTAAGGCCATCAATACTTTTAAAACGGACAAAAAGATAAAGCTAGCAACTTATGCCAGCCGCTGTATAGAGAATGAGATTCTTATGTTCTTGCGGCGTAATACGCGTACCAAAGGCGAAGTTTCTATAGACGAGCCGCTGAATGTAGACTGGGAAGGCAACGAGTTGCTGCTGTCGGATATTTTGGGTACAGATGTGAACATAATCTCGCGGGATTTAGAAGACGAAGTGGACAAAGAGCTGCTAAACACGGCGCTTGGCACACTAAACAGCCGCGAAAAACAAATAATAGAGCTGCGCTTTGGCCTTTACCAGGGCGGCGAAGAAAAAACACAGAAAGAAGTTGCAGATTTACTGGGAATCTCCCAATCGTATATATCACGCCTAGAGAAAAAAATCATCGGCCGCCTAAAAAAAGAGATGGACAGAATGGTTATTAGCTAAAAAACGTGATATACTGGGTTGCGGTTATTGCCGCAACCCTTTTTTGTAATATTTTGGAGCGACAGCTGGTTATATTATATGACAACTTCTCTGATGGGCTGTTTTAGTTCATCTGGTTTTATAACAAAAAGCAACTTTTTCGGAATCGGAAAATATGATTAGAGTTCTTCCAAAATTGCGCTTTTCGCAATTTCAGAAGAACTCTATTGCGAAAGAAGTCTAATGGACAAGGTGATATTTTTGAAAAAGGCTAAACGCAAGAAAAAAAATATATTTACTTTGGTTGTTACAGTGGTTTTTGTGTCCATTGCGGCCGTTAGCGCTAGTTTGGCCGTTTTGCTGATAGTTGAAGATAGAGTCACGGCCGGCGACGGCCTACTTACGAATATTACCACGCCCGTGTTTGGGCATGGCCAAGCAGCCCGGCCAACGGTTGCAGAGCAGGTTGAGCCAACTATCGTGCAACCTGCGCCGTCTCCTACGCCTGCATTAACGCCTACGCCATTGCCAACGCCAACACCCGCACTACCCCCAACACCCACCCCTCCGCCGCTACCATCGCCTATTGCCCCGTTGCCCCCAACACCCACGCCGCTTCCATCTCCCACCCCCAGCCCAACACCCACACCAGCACCAGCCATTAACCCGACGCCAATTTCCATAGACTTTCTTGTACCATTCTCGCCCCGGTCAACGCCGCTTCCTACGCCATCTCCGGCGCCACAGCCCACACCTATCGCGATAGCAATGCCGCCGCTTGCGGTTTCCTTCAGTGAGTTTCCGTTCTCCATACCCGAAAAGGTGCATCTATATAGGCATTTTAGCAACCAGCGCCCAGATTTAAGCTACGAAACCATCGTGTGGATGGTGAATGTTAACCTGCATTTGCCATTCTACTCACATATAACTGTAAACCATGACGAAAACCCGCTGCTGGTAAGCCCGCAATTTAGGCTACCTGATGGCTTTAACCCGCCAGAGCTTGTGCCGGTAAACAATGCTGATTGCTTCTTGCGTGCCACGCCAGAAACGGTGTATGCGTTCCGTCAGTTCCGGGCGGCTGGTTATGCGGCTGGATTCCCAATATCCGCAACTTCTGCCTTCCGCGCGGCCGCCCGCCAGCAAGAGCTATGGGCAAGGCAAAACTTCCGCGATGGTGCAGTAGCCCGTCCCTACCATAGTGAGCACCAAACCGGCCGCGCGATAGACCTGTGGGGCCCAGGTGGCCTACTAGACGCCAGAGGCCCATCCGCCACCGGCCTCTGGGTGGCAGAAAACGCCCATTATCACGGCTTTATCATACGCTACCGTGCCGAAACCACCCACATAACAGGCTACATTTACGAACCCTGGCATATCACCTACGTAGGCAAAGAAATCGCTATGTACATGCACGAAAACAACATACTAAGCCTAGAAGAATTCGTGGGCCGCAACCCTGGGGTTGGGCTGTAAAATAGAGTGCGCGAATTTTATAGCCGCTCCACCTAAAAACATTCGCATAGAGCGCGGAAAATTTTTCGCAAGGCGAGGAGCTGAAAACCGCCGCGCACTAGCGGTGCGCAAGGTTTTTAGCGACGAAGGCTTATGGGAAATTTACAAGCTCTATGTGAGGGTTTTTAGGTGGAGCGGCTATAAATAACAAAACCGCCAGAGGATGTGACAACCTCTGGCGGTTTTGCTTTTGTCTACTCTTCTTTCGCATATACCGCCAGCCTTGCTGTTACGGCTTGGAAGCGCTTGGTTCTTCGGATGGGGTTGTAGGTTTTACTGGCTAGCTGATAGGGGCTGTACAACATTTCGTGACTGCTGTTGGATTTATGGTTTTTTACTATACCTTCGCTTGTGTGTACATAATCTTGAAGAATTAGTGATGTATGGGGGAATGTTTTTGGCAAACTGTCGTACTGAATGGCATGTGCTGCGGCTGTTTCTATGCAGCTTAGGGCTTCTGTGTGATGGTGCAAATGCATATGCTGGTGCGCTATATCTAGGTGATATTCCTGTAGCCGTGTGTGATAAAAGCCGTAATCCCCGGCTTCGAAAATGGTTTCGTATAGGCTAATCGCCTTATTTATTAATGCGATTTGTTTTTGTGCGGCCGCTTCGCCGCCGTCGCGGTGTTTTGTGCGGGCTAGGGCTGATATGTTGCGCGTTATGGTTTCGCAATCATGTAAGATTTCCTGCTGGAGATGTTTTGCTTTTTCGTCACCTTCAAGCAGGCCACAAAGAAGCTGATTTCTTGTGATATATGGCAGTTCTTCGGCCATTGCTAGGGCTTTTTCTTTTTCGCCTTGGGCATCATAGGCATAGGCCAAAAATTGTATGGAATTGTAGCGGGTTTTATTGTCTGGGCAATCTGCCCAAATGCGCTGGTATATCGAGATTGCCTCGCCGTTTTCGCCATTTGTTTGCAGATAGAAGGCCAGGTCACTTAGCAGGCCGTAATCGTTTGGGAATTCGTTTACTGCTGTACGTAGGATGGCGATATTCTCGGATATTTGGCCATGCTTGAAGTTCTCATGTACTTGGCTGCGGATGTCTTCTATTTTTTTCTGCTTGCAGTTTTGGTCAACCCCCAGTAGCTGGTCGGTTGTGATGTTAAAATAATTGGCTATGGCCAGGAGAATCTCTATATCTGGGTAGGATTGCCCGCTTTCCCAGCGGGATATAGCTTTGAATGTGATACCTAGGTGGCCGGCTAGTTTTTCCTGGGTAATATTTGCTTTCTTGCGTAGGGATTTTATTCTTTCGCCTATTTTATTTTTCATATGCCGCCTCCTTGTTTTGGTGGAATTATCATACAATGCAGAGGCTTGAAAGTCACTAATCAATCAATTGAATAGATTTCAATCACTGGTTTATACCGCAGTGAAATAAATGAGGAACGGTCCCGCCCGGGCGGCACATGCAACGCCGAGACAAGGCGTTGCCGGTGTTTTTGCCGCGACAGGCGAGACCGATTTCGAATTATTTCACTATATTATCTCTCCACAACAGGCACTTGCAATTCCGTTAAGAAATCCTCTTCCGATTCTGCGTTTGAATAGGTTTTTATTGAATGGCCTCGAAGCATTCCGGCGAAGCTGTAGTTATTTTGCTCTAACCAGCTTGCTAGTTTTTCTATTGCGGCGTTGTAGTTTGTGTAGGGGCCCGAGAAGCGGATTGTGGCGGCCTGGGGGATGGCGGGTAGTTCCCGAAATGTGAAGCCGTCTTTGTTATGGCCTAGTTGGGTTACGGGGATGGCTATTTCTACGTCTAGGTTGCTATCTTTGTGTTCTTCGTCGTGATAGAGAGAATAGCCGCCATGCTGGGCATAGGGGATATTGTTGGCTTTTGCGAATGCTGCTAATTTTTCCCACATTGCGGGCTCATGTTCGCCGCCTGGGATGATTTCCCGCAGGGATAGGACCTTTTCTGCAGGTAGTGATTTTAATTCTACATTATGAACCATGTTTTTCTCCTCCATTATCTTACCGCGCATGGCGGTGATATTGGTGAGTTTGGCCTGTTCGCTGTGTATTTGGCGGGTTATCTCTTGGGTTTTTTGCTGCAGGGCTTGTTGCATGTAGGCAGCGTTGTTGTAATTTGGTAGGATTTCTTTTATTTCTTCCACGCTAAAACCCATGTCTCGCAGCTGGATAATACGGGTAATCTGTGGAATTTGCCTTGCGTTGTATGAACGATAACCTGTGATGCGGTCGGTTTCTGCGGGGGAAAATAGACCATTTTGGTCGTAATAGCGCAACATCCTTGCAGAAACACGCATCATCTTTGAAAATTCGCCAATTTTGAACATAACTCACCTCAATTCTTGCATTCCGGCCGGTTTGCATTTATAGGATAGACATTAACATGGTGTTAAAGTCAAGGGGGATTTTTGTCGGGTTATTCTGCTTTCACATATGCATTTAAACATCGGTTGAAGCACTAGCCAGCATTTCTGCAAAAACCGCTTCAAAGCGGGTATCGTCGGCCTTGGTGCGTTTTGGTGCGCCTTTTGTGCGGCCGCCACGCCTGCGGATTTCTTTGCCTATATGCCGCTCCATCAGCAGCTTGTCCATGTTGTCGTTGGTAAAAACCAGGCCGTTTTGGTTCATGGCTTTTGCGCCCTTGCCTATTACCATGGCTGCCAGGCCGTAGTCTTGGGTTACCACAATGTCGCTACGGGTTAGCAGGCTTATTAGCGCAAAATCTACGCTATCGGCTTGCTGGTCCACTGTTACCACGCTGCTGTAGCCGTCGTTTAGTACATGGGCGGTGTCCATTAGCATGGTCACCGGGATTTTATGCTGCTTTGCCAGGCGCACGATTATATGCTTTACCGGGCAGGCGTCTGCATCTACTAGAATTTGCATGGTTGCCTCCTGGGGGGTTATAGAAATTTCTTTATATGGGTTCTTTTGAAATCACTAGATTGAAAATGTAACTTTTGCAAAATTAAAAGCATGATTTCGAAAGAAGTCTATTGAAAGCCAAGCCAACTAATTACAATCTGTAATTAGTTGAAAACTATTCTACCCCACCGCAAAGCCCGCAGCGGGCATTCTTCGCATTTCGGTTTGCTTTTGCGGCAAAAATCCTTGCCGTTCATCACAATCATGGCATGGTAATTATTATAAACCGCCACATTTCGCGGGAGGTTTTTTTCAAAAT
>WQVK01000005.1 GCA_009784025.1 Defluviitaleaceae bacterium | reverse complement strand
TGCGCACCCGCAGCAAAGCGAGGAAGCAAGCCAGGCTTGGCCTGGCGCAGCGGCGGGGCTTGGGGCGGCAGCCCTCCAAAACATCCAACCATTTGCGCGCACAGTGCGCACCCGCAGCAAAGCGAGGAAGCAAGCCAGGCTTGGCCTGGCGCCGCGGCGGGGCTTGGGGCGGCAGCCCCATTAAAATAGAAACGGGGTATCATATGGCAGAAAACCAAGAGAATACAAAGTCGCCATTGGTAGTTGGCGAAATATACGGCGGCAAAGTGCTAAAGATAAAACCATTTGGGGCAATAGTTTCCCTCCCTGGCGGCACGCCTGGGCTTGTGCATATCTCGCAAATAGCCAACGGCTTCATACAAAATGTTGCCGATGTACTGCAAATAGGCGACGAGATTCTAGTGCGGCTAATAGCCAACGACGAAGCCAGCGGCAAAATCTCCCTATCCATGAAAGACGTCCCCCAGCCCATGGCCAACGACGACCACTACGACGAAAACGAAGACTACGAAGACGGCTACAGCTACAGCCCCCCCCCAATAATAACCGCAGCCGCAGCCGCCTCTTTTGAAGAAAAATTCAAATCCTGGCAAAAACTATCCAACGAAAGAATAGCCGGTATAAACCGCAGGAATAAACGGAACAAGAGAAGATAAAGAAACGAGAGTAAGCGCGAGCATACTCTCGTTTTTTGAACGAACCATACATAATAGGAAATAATTTGACTATATCAATAATCTGCACTGCTTTTTCTAGCACAAAAAAGAGCGCCTAAGCGCTCTTTCTCTATTATAGCGGAAACTGGACTTGAACCAGCGACCGTTCGGGTATGAACCGAATGCTCTAGCCAGCTGAGCTATTCCGCCGAAAAAAACACCGGATGTAGCAAACGCTATGGCCGGTGGGAATGGGAATAACAGGACTTGAACCTATGACATCCTGCTTGTAAGGCAGGCGCTCTCCCAACTGAGCTATACTCCCAAATGCACCCCACGTCTGATTCTCACGTAGGATGAGAAAATCATAATCTGGGTGACAAGATTTGAACTTGCGACCTCTAGACCCCCAGTCTAGCGCGCTACCAAGCTACGCCACACCCAGAAATCGTAAAGGCGTCGCATCAATATTGGCGACGGAGTGAATTATACCGCCATTCTTAGAACATGTCAACACCTTTTTCATTTTTTTGTAAAATGCACGAAACTAGGCCAGTGCATGGCAACATTATCTCACTATTTCTAGGCCTTTGTTGGCAAGGGCAGCCCAATTGCTGTTTAAAATAACTACAAAAACCGCAGGAAATTTTTTGCAATTTCATGTTTTTACATATTTTTTTAACGGAACGTATACCATATTCTATTTTTTGGCGAAATCACTGGGATTTTCGCATATTCAACTTTGAAAAACATGCTATTTTTATCAAAAAATGGTACCGTATGGTACCGTTTCCACCTAAAAATGGTACCATACGGTACCATTTTCTTGCCAAAAATCTCAAAATAACCCCTTTACAAAGTTGGTCGGTTGCGATAAACTACACCTGGTCGATCACAACAAACCAACCCCGCGAGGTGAAGCAATGGAAAACCTAAAACTATTCGACGCAGAGCACAAATTTATGAACATAGTATGGGAGCATGAGCCCGTCAACTCCACAGAGCTATCCAGAATCTGCGAGAAGGAACTTGGCTGGAAAAAACCCACAACCTACTCCATGATAAAAAAGTTAAGCGAGCGCGGCATAATGCAAAACGAGAAAGCCACCGTAACCGCCCTGATAGCCAGGGAAGCCGTGCAAAAACACGAAGCCAACACCCTTGTAGACAAGATGTTTGGCGGGTCAATCCCCTCGTTCATCACATCCTTCTTACAAAACAAAACCTTGTCCAGGGATGAAGCCCACAAAATAAAGGCAATGATTGACGAGGTGACAAAAAAATGACGGCGATATTCATTACAATTCTAAACATGAGTATCACCGCAAGTATTGTTGCCGTGGCGGTTATGCTAGCCCGTTTCCCGCTAAAAAATGCCCCCAAGGTATTCTCCTACGCTCTTTGGAGCGTGGTGTTATTTCGCTTAATCTTCCCATACAGCATCCAAAGCATTTTCAGTCTAATGCCTGCGAACGCAACAATCCCCCATGAGATTATTTTCACACAAAATCAAGTGGCGCAGCCCGCCGTACAAACAAACATAACCGCTGCGCCCCTTATAATGCAGGCAAGCGAGGCAAGCATACCCCCGCCCGCCCTTGAAATAGCAGGCTACATCTGGCTTATAGGCTTTATCATATTACTGGCCTATGCAATTATCGGGTATGTTGGCTTAAAACGGCGCATCCGCTTCGCTACTCGGCTCCATGGGAATATTTTTGAAACCGACAGAATAAAAACCCCCTTCATGCTTGGGTTTATCCGCCCAAAGATTTATTTCCCCACATCTTTAGACCATTCACAGCATGATTACATCCTAAAACACGAGCAGATTCACATAAAACGGCGCGATTACCTGATAAAACCTTTTGCATACATCGTATTTGCCCTGCATTGGTTTAATCCACTTATGTGGGCGGCTTATTTTCTTATGTCCAGGGATATGGAAATGTCCTGCGATGAGGCCGTTTTGGGCAGAATGGCAGGGGATATCCGCCGCGATTATTCAACCTCGTTGTTACGCCTCTCCACAAAGCGGGTTAGCCTGCTTTGTCCCATTGCATTTTCCCTGGATGGCGGCAGCGTAAAGCAGCGGATAACAAATGTACTCAAATTTAAAAAGCCTGCCAATTGGGTTACTGCGCTATCTGTGGCGGTTGTTGGCGTTTTCCTTGTAGGGTTTTCGTCAGATAGGATTTTGGCCATAGATGCCCCAAACATTGGCAGCAGCAGCGCCGCCAGCTTTAACATCAACTTTGCAAGCTGGCATACAGATGCCCGGGGCGCCAGGCTTTCCAGCCCCGAAGAAGCACAGGAAATTGGCGAGTATATTCTTGGCAGATATTTTTCAGCCTTTCGGCAAGATTGGGGTGGCTGGGGGGATGCTCCATTCTATCTAGCCGCCTACTTTGGCGAATTTACCGCAGATGGAAACAGCAGCTGGCTATCTGGCCGCGTGTCAGACAATTTGGGGGATAATCGTTTTTTTATACCGGCATTCGCTTTTCTAGTAGATGCCGAAACGAGCCGGCTGAAATCTGCCGGATATTCCCCGCCCATTACAGATTATATTGAAACAAATATCGCGCCCTTCCCCATCAGCATGGCAGAAGCCTTCGCCATCCATGGCAATAGATGGTTCGCCCGTGACAATATGCCCCTGCAAATACATGGCGAATACATGGATATGCTAATTGCATTTTCACAGGAACATATTGCCGAAGCCGGGCTTGGTGGCAGCGGCATTATATCCACAGGCAGCAGCGTAGAAGTCTCTTTCGCCAACAATTTTGCAAACGTCAATGTTTATATGTCACTCTCTTGCGGCGCAGATGCGATGTTGTCCTTTTGGGTATTTGACACGCATTTCACGCTTATAGGTTTCACAATAGACTTCTTGTGAAATCACGCTTTTTGTGATTTCACAAGAACGCTGATCAATTTCTAGGAGGATTTCATGAAAAAATATGTATTATCACTAACCTTAGCGGCGGTTATGCTGCTGGCCTTCGCAGCTTGTAACAGGAACGGCAGCCAAGAAACCGCAGCAAACACCAGCCCCACACCAAACGCCACCGAGGCCAACCAGCCGCCTCAAACCACCACAGCCTACGCCCGCCATCAATTTAGAAACCTTGGTTTTTCAATAGAATTCCCATCTTTTTGGGGAGGCAAGTTCGGCGTGGCTACACGCGTTGGCGAACTTGATGGCGAAACCGCGCATTTTGCAGGCGTATACCATATCGCCACGAGGGCCGAGCTTTATGCCCTATCCGGCTTTGAATACGGCGGTGGGCTGCTTACCCTGGGCAGGATTGCAGGCGAGCAGTTTGCAGATGTTGCGCCAGGAGATTCAATATTTTTACCACAGCCGGGAGTTTCCATTTTATTGGCGCAAACCGGCGGATATATTTATTTCGCCAACTTCCCAAGCGGTGTAGAATACAACGCAGATGACCCAAGCAGCGAGGCTGCTGCAGAGTACCTGGAAATGATAGGCCATTGGGAGCCAGGCCATTGGGATTTTCTTGCAAGCAGCTTCATGCTACTAAATTCAGTTGATACAGGCATTTTTGCCACGGCGCTAGCGGATTATTTTGCTGGCAGCGCAGAGGGCTCGCCATTCGGCTTCGACACATGGGCAGGCGTGGTAGATATCGACGGCGATGGCACTCTGGGCGTGCTGGCCATACGGCATGATTTGCCCGATGGTTTTCCTGTCCAGGTGGCCAGGGTGTTCTATGAAAGCAGCGGCGAAGTAGCCTATATGGATATAGAAAACTACGAAGATTTCCCACAAGTGCTAATGACAGCAGAAGGCCGCCTTGTTCAAAATGTAGCCTTTGGCAGGTGGATGTGGTCATTCACATTGTTTGGGCTGGAAAATGGCAGGCTTACGCCAACTCTCACCATCTTCGTGGACTCGTATGAAGAAACCACAGAAGGCGGGCAAAATTACTATACCTACCCCGGCGGCTGGCAGGCAGGCTTTGAAAACGCCAACCAAATCACCCAGGATGAATTTGATGGGCTTGTGGCAAGGTACGGGCTGTATAATTTTGTATCACCGTCCTGGGCAGAGGATGAGACCCAGCGGATTTTGTGGTAAGTTTAACCTTTATCATTATAGTAGTTTATCGGCTATTGGGGATATGTCAGCAACCACCCATAGCGAAAAAAATCAGTTGGTGCCAATTTGGCACCAACTGATTTTTTTTTACAACTGCAATATACAGTGACCCCTTGCATTTCACTTCTGTGGTTTACTTTCTGTTTAAACGACTATAGCATAAGTTTGTGCCGTTGCAACTCCTATCAGTGATTTTTAATCCAGTAAATCAGCCAACTTTTTTAAAATTTTTTGATGTTTACTATAGCCAACCTTATTTTACTATGCTATACTTTGTAAGAATCTTAGAAAATGTCCTTGGAGGTTTTTTATCACATGAGTCAATCAACAAGCCAATTTGAAAAAGTAGACGGCGGCAAGGTAAAACTTACTATTACAGTAACGGCAGAACGCTTCCGCGAAGGTTTGCAGCATTCTTACAATCGCAACAAGCATCATTTTAATGTGCCGGGGTTTCGTAAAGGAAAAGTGCCGCGTAAGCTAATCGAGCAAAGCTACGGCAAGGATGTTTTTTACGACGATGCAGTCAACTTCGTACTGCCAGATGCATACGAAGCGGCCCTAGACGAACATAATGTAAACCCCGTTTACCGCCCAGAGATTAAGCTGGGCGATATTAGCGAGCAAGATGGAGCTATCTTTTTTGCAGAGGTAGCTGTGCGCCCCGAAGCTAAAATTACAGACTTGAAAGACCTCACCTACTCTAAAGGCACAGAAGGCGCAACAGATGAAGAAATTGACGCGGCCATAAAGCGTCAGCAAGAAATGAACGCGCGCCAGGTAACAGTAGACCGTGCGGCGGCAATGGACGATATAGTAACCATCAACTTTAAAGGCTTTGTAGGCGACGAGCCTTTTGAAGGCGGCCAAGGTGAAGATTTTAACCTGACCCTAGGCTCTGGCCAGTTTATCCCGGGCTTTGAAGAGCAGCTTGTGGGCAAAAAAGCCGGCGATGATGTAACAGTGGAAGTCGCTTTCCCTGAGGAATATCACCACGAGCCGCTGGCAGGCAAGCCCGCCCGTTTCGAGGTAGAAATCCTAGATGTGCAAGCAAAAGAACTGCCTGAACTAACCGACGATTTTGCCCAAGATGTATCCGAATTTGACACCCTAGCAGAATATCGCGCAGACCTGGCCAAAAACATAGCCGAAAACAAAGAAAAGAACACCATTAATGTCCAGCGCGGCCAAGTGCTAAAGCAACTTGCCGAAAAAACCACAGTGGATATCCCGGAAGAAATGTATCTTGGCCGGGTTGACGAAATGATGGATGATTTCAAAAACCAGCTACGCATGCAAGGCATGGATATAGAAAACTACATGCGCTACACCGGCCTAACCGAAGAAGCCATGCAAGCCAGCATGCGCAAGCAAGCCGAAGTAGATGTAAAAAACATGCTAGCCCTTGAAGCTGTGGCCAAAAAGCAAAAACTAGCGGTATCAGACGAAGAATTTGAAGCCAAAATCGCCGAAGTGCTGAAAATGGAAGGCGATGCCCTGGCTAATTTCATAACTAACATGCCTGCGGAACGCAAGAAAGAATTTACCCTGGGTATGCTTAGGGATAAGGCGCTGGATTTTGCCATTAGCAAAGCTAAAGCAATTGATGAGCCTTTGCCAACAGAAGAAAATGAGGCAGAAGAGGAATAAGATTGTAACCGCTGGGCTATGCTTTTGTTTGTCATCCAAAATCACGCTTTTGTGATTAACGAAGGACTCTATAACAATTAAAGTTTTTGTAAAACTTTTGGGGCAGAACCTCTGGCGGTTTAAATAACTTAAAAGGAGTACAACCATGCCATTAGTACCTTATGTAATTGAGCAAACAAGCCGTGGGGAGCGTTCATACGATATTTATTCTAGGCTTTTAAAGGACAGGATTATCTTCCTTGGGGATGAAGTTAGCGATACTAGTGCCAGTTTGCTTGTTGCACAGCTGCTTTTCTTAGAGTCTGAAGACCCAGATAAGGATATTAGCATCTATATCAACAGCCCCGGTGGGTCTATTACAGCCGGGATGGCCATTTATGATACCATGCAACATGTAAAATGTGATGTTTCTACAATTTGCGTAGGTATGGCTGCCAGCATGGGCGCGTTTTTGCTGGCGGGCGGTGCCAAGGGTAAACGTTTTGCGTTGCCAAATGCAGAAGTTATGATTCACCAACCTTCTGGCGGTGCGAGGGGTATGGCCTCTGATATCCAGATACAGGCAGAGCGGATTCTTCAAATGAAGCAGAAGCTTAACCAGATTCTGTCTGAAAATACCGGCCAGCCAATTGAGAAAATAGCCGAAGATTCTGATCGCGACAAGTTTATGACAAGCGAAGAAGCTTTAGCATACGGTCTGATAGATAAAATTATTACCCGGAGGGAGTAGCAATTTGCGTACAAAGTTTGATGAAATGAGCCCGATTATAAGATGCTCGTTCTGCAATAAGCATCAGGACCAAGTGGAGAAAATAATCTCTGGCCCGGGCCCAAATATTTATATCTGCGATGAATGTGTTGACCTTTGCTGCGGCATTTTAGATGAAGAGGGCATAGAATACGCGGCCTCCAACAACACAAGCGGCGAATTTACCCTACCCAAGCCACAGGAAATAAAAGCCTTCCTAGACGAATATGTAATAGGCCAAGACACCGCCAAAAAGACCCTGTCTGTAGCGGTTTACAACCATTACAAGCGCATAGCCATGGCAGAATTTAACGAAAGCGGCATAGAAGTACAGAAAAGCAATGTAATGCTTATCGGCCCAACGGGCGTGGGCAAAACTCACTTGGCGCAAACCCTGGCCAGGTTCTTGCAAGTGCCCATTGCCATTGCAGACGCAACTACCCTAACCGAGGCCGGTTATGTAGGCGAAGACGTTGAAAACATCCTGCTAAAACTAATACAAGCCGCAGACTTTGATATTGAAGTAGCCGAGCGCGGCATCATCTATATAGACGAGATTGACAAGCTATCCCGCCGGGGAGATAACCCCTCCATCACCCGAGATGTAAGCGGCGAAGGCGTGCAACAAGCCTTACTTAAAATATTAGAAGGCACAGTGGCCTCTGTTCCACCACAGGGCGGCCGCAAGCATCCGCATCAGGATTTCATACAAATTGATACCTCTAATATCCTATTCATATGCGGAGGCGCGTTTAGCGGCCTAAATAAAGTTATAGAGCAGCGCATGAACAAAAAAGTTATCGGCTTTGGTTCGGAAGTTAAAACCAAGGAAGAAAAACTAAAAGACGATGTACTATCCCATGTTCAGCCACGAGACCTGCACCGCTACGGCCTGATACCAGAAATGATTGGCCGCCTGCCGGTGATAGTAACCCTAAGCAACCTAGACGAAGACGCCCTAATGAGCATCCTAAGCCAACCACGCAACGCCCTAACCAAACAATACCAATATCTACTAGAGCTTGACCATGTAAAGCTAGAATTTGAAGAAGATGCCCTGCGCGCAATAGCCCAAAAAGCCCTAGAACGCGAAACAGGCGCCCGCGGCCTGCGCGCAATAGTAGAAAACCTACTAACCGAGCTAATGTACGATGTACCATCCAAAACCAATGTAGAAAAATGCATAATAACCCGCGCCACAGTGGAATCCAACGCACCCCCTACCCTAATAATAAACGAAAACCGCGAACCTATTTATAAAAAACCACGCCGGCGCAGGCAGAAGTCTGTAAGTTAAATGATAAGACCGTCAGGGGCTTCGCCCCCGACACCCCCCTTCTTTTTTGGAAAAAAGAAGCAAAAGACTTTTACAAAATAATTTTCAGTTGGTCGCAAATTGCGACCAACTGAAAATTATTTTGAAGTTTTTTGGTGGTGTCGGAGGTGAAACCTCTGGCGGTTTTGTATTAAAAAGGATGATTCTATGAACCTTAATGACACGAATTTATATGTTAACCGCGAGCTTAGCTGGCTGGAGTTTAATGAGCGTGTGTTGGAAGAGGCTTATGATAAGAGTAATCCCCTTATGGAGCGGTTGAAGTTTTTGGCTATCACTGCCTCTAATTTGGATGAGTTTTTTATGATACGAGTTTCATCTATTATGCGCAGCACTAATATGGCGGCAGACACTTCGGGGCTTACGCCTGGGGAGCTGCTTTCAGCTATTTCTAAGCGTGTGCATGAAATGGTAGACAGGCAGTATTCTTGCTTTACGCGCAGCTTGCGGCCTGCCATGGAAAAAGAAGGGATTCATTTTTTGGCATATGGGGATTTAAGTGAGGCCCAGAAGGTTTTTGTAGACAATTATTTTCATGATGTGCTTTATCAGGTGATTACGCCAATGGCGATAGACCAAAGCCGGCCCTTCCCTACAATAAACAATTTGCGGCCGTATATTTTTATTTCCCTTACCACGCCTGGGGATGAGGCGCTGCCCGTGCATTCTGTGGCCTGGGATAGCGAGGAAAACCGCTGGCGCATCAGCGACGAGCGGATTCACGGCGCCAAATATGCCGTGGTGCAAGTACCCACGGTGGTGGGGCGCATTGTGGCGCTGCCATCTGAAGAGGGGCGATTTGATTATATCCTGCTGGAAAATATTATCCTGGCGCATATAAACAGCCTATTCCAGGGGCATTGCGTAAGCCGCACGGCCATGATGCGGGTCACACGGAATTCTGACCTGATTATAGACGAAGAAGAGGCAGACGACCTAATGCACGAGCTTACACGCTCTATTAAAGACCGCCGCCGTGGCGAGCCTGTTCGCATTGAAATAACCAAGGGTATTGACATGACGGCCATGGGTTTGCTAGAAAATGCGTTAAAACTTACAGACGACAAAATCTACGATATCGCCGGGCCGCTGGATTTAAAAACATGGATGGAATTTTCATTGCGGCCAGAGTTCGAGCATTTGCGTCATACCCCCATAAACCCAACCCCAGTGCCAGATTTTGCCCAGCAAGAGAGCATGTTCGGGGTGATTCGCAAAAAAGATGTGCTGGTGCATCATCCATATATGTCCTTCGATTGCGTGGTGCGCTTCCTAGAACAAGCCGCAGAAGACCCCAAAGTGCTGGCCATAAAACATACGCTGTACCGGGTAAGCGGCAACTCGCCGATAATAAACGCGCTTATACTTGCGGCAGAAAACGGCAAGCAAGTTAGCGTGCTAATGGAGCTAAAGGCTCGCTTCGACGAAGAAAACAACATCCACTACGCCAAGCTGCTGGAAAAATCCGGCGTGCATGTAATCTACGGCCTTACAGGGCTAAAAACCCATTGCAAGGTATGCCTTGTGGTGCGCAGCGAGGGCGACAGCATTCGCCGCTATATGCATTTTGGCACAGGCAATTACAACGAGGCCACCGCCAAAATATACACAGATTTTGGCTATTTCACCAGCCAAGAAGCCTTAGGGCAAGACAGCACCGCCCTATTCAACGTACTTACAGGCTACTCCAAAATATCAGAATGGCAGAAGCTGGCCGTGGCGCCACTTACCCTGCGCAGCAACTTCCTTAACCTAATAGAAACCGAAGAAAAAAACGCCAAAGAAGGCCGCCCCGCAGCCATCACCGCCCGCATGAACTCTCTCACAGATATAAAAATGATACAGGCCCTATACAAAGCCAGTGCCGCTGGCGTAAAAATCCGCCTGCTGGTGCGCGGCATGTGCTGTTTAAAGCCTGGCATCCCAGGCATAAGCCACAATATAACAGTATCCAGCATAATAGACCGCTACCTAGAACACAGTCGCGCCTATGTTTTTGAAAACAACGGCCAGCCAAAAGTATACCTAGCCAGCGCAGACTGGATGAGCCGCAACCTAGACCGCCGGGTAGAAGTAATGTTTCCCATAGAAACCCCATCCCTAAAGCAAGAAGTAATAGACCTGCTAGAACTATCCCTATCCGACAACGTAAAACGCCGCGAACTAGGTGAAGACGGCCTATACCAAAAACCCAGCCGCCGCGGCCGCACAAAAATACATTCGCAGATAGAAAGCCACAGGCTAGCGGCAGAGAGTTATGCCGCGGTTAAAGGGTGAGATATAGTGAAATAAATGGGAAACGATCTCGCCTGAGCACACATGAAATGCCGAGATAAAACGTTTCCGGCGTTTTTGCCGCAACAGGCGAGACCGATTTCGAATTGCTTCACTATAAAACCGCCAGAAGCGAAGCCTCTGGCGGTTTTAAAATTCTCTGCATAAAAAACCACCCCTTTGCACATCGTATTCACAAGAGGTGGTTTTTTTGAAATGGGTTAAGAAGATTTTTTATATTGTTATCGCTATTGTCATCATGTCGACTTGCGTTAATATGTTTTTGGCGCCGCATAATATTGCGGCTGGCGGGCTTACGGGGCTGGCTATTATTTTGGAGGAATGGCTTGGTGTTAACCGGTCGGTTATTATTTATATCGGCAATGGGCTGGTGCTAGTGGCTACGTTTTTCTTTTTGGGGCGGGAGGTTTTTTTTAATACGGTTATTGGCGCGGCGCTTTTGCCGGTGTTTATTGGGTTTATGCCGCGGGTTATGCTGGTTAGCGACACGATGCTTAGCATGGTTATTGGCAGTGCGGCTTTTGGGCTGGCGGTGGCTATTTTGTATGGCAACAACGCCTCTAGCGGCGGTACGGCCGTGCCTCCATTGATTCTGAAGAAGTATTTTAACATTAGCCCGTCTATTGGGCTGTTTTTTACGGATGGTATCGTGGTGCTGCTTTGCTTGCTGGTGTTTGATTTAGATTCATTTTTCTATGCGATTTTGTCTATCTTCATCACATCTGTAGTGATGAGTTATATTGAAAACGGCGCAAGCAAAAAGAAAATGGTGTATATCATAAGCCATTTTCACGAGGTTATTACCCAGGATATTCTGCAAAATATAGGCCGCGGCGTTACGCTAATACCATCCACCGGGGCGTTCGACAAGCACCAAAAACCCATGCTGCTGGTGACGCTGGATAAAAAAGATTATCAAAAACTCCTTGCCATCGTGGATAACCACGACAAGGAGGCCTTCATGATAACCGACACCGTTAGCGATGTGCATGGTAAAGGGTTTACCTATGAATCTGGTAGCGTTTAAAGAAAGCGCAAAACCTCCACAAGCCTGCTTATTTCATAAGTGGGCTTGATTTTTGTTTGGTTAGGCGTGACGCTTGGATTGAACCAACAGCTATCTATGCCGGCGTTGTTGCCACCGTAAATATCTGCGGTTATGTTGTCGCCTATTATTATGGTTTTGGCTTTCTCTAAGCCTGGGATGTTGGCGAAAACATGGCTGAAGTAGCGAGGGTCTGGCTTTTGGTAACCAACGTTGCTAGATACAAAGCTACCAGAGATATACTGGCGGATTAGAGAATGCTTAATGCGAGATTCCTGGGTAGCCAGCAGGCCGTTGGTTACGATATAGATTTCGCCGCCTGCTGCGGTGATTTTTTGGCAAATTTCCTCTGCGCCTTCTATTAAAAAACTACCCTTGCCAAGCCAGGCGAGGTAGTTTGTGTTAAAGCTTGCGGCATCGTGGGTTACGCCAATTGCTTCAAACAGGTGCGCAAAGCGCATGGCTGGGAATTGGTCTATTTTAACTTCGCCTTTTTCGTATGCCCGCCACATTGCTTCGTTGATTTCTTGATATTTCTTATGGACGGCTTCGGAGAAGGTGAAACCACAGGATTGGAACATGCTGCGCAGGGCGTATTCTTCGGCTTTGTTGTAGTCGTATAGGGTGTTGTCTGCGTCGAATAAGTAGGTTTTGTAGGTCATTTCATCTCTGCTCCTCTTTTTCATTGTGATTTCAGAAGAACTCTAACCTGCAAAAAGTTCATTTTCCCGGCAGGCAATCACAGTCGCTTAATAAACGCGGTTTTTTCATCCATATCGTACCCGCAGTCTTTGTAAAAACCTAACGTGCGTGGGGTTTTGGAGCTTGTCATCAGCATGATTTTGTAGCAGCCGTGGAGGCTTGCAATTTCCGTGGCCTTATCCATAAGGGCGGTGGCGTAACCCTGTCCCGCAGAACCCTTATGGGTTACTACGTTTTCTACCACGCCGTAGGGGCGCTGGTTGTTGGTCAAATTTTCTACCACCACCAGCGTTACAGAAGATATGACGCGCCCACTTGCCTCCCCCACCAGCAAATGGTACAGCGGGTTAGCGGCAAAGCGGGCGATTTTCTCCCGCCACTGGTTTATGTCTTGCAATTCTTGCGGCGGCCGTGTGGTAAGGTGGCCGTGATAAAGCTCAAGCAGCGCCTCTGCATCTGCAGGCGTGGCTTTGCGAATATTAAACATGCTTTGCGCCTCCTATTTCAAAACCAACTAATTACAATATGTAATTAGTTGGTTCGCTCAACAAATTAAAAAAACAAAAGCCCCGCCCCAACACCCCAATAACTTATAAATTAAAGTTTTTGTCAAACTTTTTCAAATGTAACCCGAAAGAAATCGGGCAGCACGCAGTGCCGGGTTCGCGAAGCGAACCTTATGAAAAGTTTTTGGAGGTGTCGGAGGCGAAGCCTCTGACGGTTTTAATATAGGTTTTCGATTAAAACAGCCCGCTAATCACGCCATCATCATCTATATCTATGGCATTAGCGGCAGGGATTTTTGGCAGGCCGGGCATGGTCATCATTGTACCGGTGATGGCCACCACAAAGCCAGCCCCGGCAGAGAGCCGTACCTGGCGGATGGTTAGGGGGAAGTTGTCTGGCGCGCCAAGCAGCTTTGCGTTGTCTGAAAAGGAGTATTGCGTCTTGGCCATGCATACCGGCAACCCGCCAAAGCCGTGTTTTTCTAGGGTGCGGATGGCTTTTGCAGCTTCGTCTGTGAAGCTTACAGATGAAGCGCGGTATACTTTTTTTGCCACTTCTGTTATTTTTGCACGTATTGGGGCATTTAGGTTGTAGGAATGTATTAGTTCGGCTGGTTTTTCGGCGGTTTTTATTACTGCTTCTGCCAACTCTAGGCCGCCTTCGCCGCCTTTTGCATGTACATCGGACAGTATACATTCTGCGCCTAGGGCTGCATTTTGCAGCAGAGATATTTCTGCATCTGTGTCTGTTGGGAAGCGGTTTATGGCCACGATTGGGTTAAGGCCAAAGTTTTTGATGTTTTCTATGTGGCGGGTTAGGTTTGGCAGGCCTTTTTCTAGGGCTTCCAGGTTTTCTTCCCCAAGGGAATTTTTATCTGCGCCGCCGTGATATTTAAGAGCGCGGATAGTAGCCACCAGCACCACCGCAGCCGGCACAAGCCCCATGCGGCGGCATTTTATATTAAGGAATTTTTCTGCCCCAAGGTCTGCCCCAAAGCCGGCCTCTGTAATAACGTAGTCCCCAAGCTCCATGGCCAGGCTAGTGGCGGCAATTGTGTTGCAGCCATGGGCGATGTTGGCAAACGGCCCGCCGTGGATTATGGCCGGCGTACCCTCCATGGTTTGCACCAGGTTTGGGTCGAAGGCATCTTTTAGCAGCGCGGCCATTGCGCCGGCGGCTTCCAAATCCCCCGCAGTAATGGGTTCGCCCTTATTGCTGTAGCCCACCACAATGCCAGCCAGGTTTTTCTTTAAATCTGCAAGGCTTGTAGACAGGCAGAACACCGCCATAACTTCGCTGGCGGCTGTTATATCAAAGCCGTCTTCCCGTGGGTTACCGTTTATTGTGCCGCCTATGCCGGTTATCGCAAACCGCAGCTGGCGGTCGTTCATATCCATCACCCTACGGAAAGTAATACGCCGCGGGTCAATCCCCAGCTTATTACCCTGGTACATATGGTTATCTAGCATGGCCGCCAGCAGATTATGTGCGGCGGTGATAGCATGTAAATCCCCCGTAAAATGCAGGTTTAAATCCTCCATGGGGATAATCTGCGCATTGCCACCCCCAGCCGCGCCGCCCTTCATGCCAAACACCGGCCCCAGAGAAGGCTCGCGCAAGCAAATAACCGTCTTTTTCCCAAGCTGGCTAAGGGCATCCCCCAGCCCCACAGAAGTAGTGGTCTTACCTTCGCCAGCCGGTGTCGGGTTGATAGCCGTAACCAAAATCACCTTTGCCCCAGCCTTACCCTTAGCGCTTTTGTACTGGTTGCGTACCTTCGCCTTATAATGCCCATATGGCGACATCTCACTTGCCGGGATATCAAACTTAGCCGCAATCTCCATAATTGGCTTAATTTTTGCGCTCTGCGCGATTTCAATGTCTGTTCTCATATTGCCTCCTTAGGTTTAAGACCTTAACTTTAAGTCCATTCAATAGACTTCTTTCGAAGTCACGCTTTTTGTAATTTCAGAAGAACTCTAATGCCGTGATTTTAAAAAACCTACTACGCCTATAAATCTTCCAGGCATGGGCTGCCGTGGATAAATTCAGATTTAAGCCCTAGCTTCTCAAAATATCTACACATGGCAATACATGCATATTTTTCAGACGAGTAATGCGTGCCACCCAAAAGGTTAACATTGTTTTTCTTTTCTAAAGAATGTACTTCTGCTGAATAGTTGTTGTTTACCGAAAGTCCAACAACATGCACGTTTATGTTGTTCGCTATCAGCTTGCTCACGATTTCCATATCATTGCCGCCGCCAGCGCACACGCCTACTTTTCCATCTTTAATTATATCGTCACCGTATTTATACAGCTTTGTTTTATGCCCAACAATCCGTGAATATTTTTCGTTTAATTCATGCACAGTTTTGCATTCGGTTGTTCCAATTATGCCGCATGCCGCACCATTATAATCACCAAAAGATGCCTCTATTTTTATACCCAAAGCCTCTGCCAATGTCTTGCTTGTTGAATATTCACTAAAATTATCAAGGGGCAAGTGGAAATTGAATAATGAAATGCGGTTCGCCTTCAGCTTATCAAGCAATTCAATATCCATTTCGTAAAATGCTATACTTGGGTTTTTGCTCAAATCCCAATCCAGCGGGTGATGCAAAAATAGCATTGCATCTGTTATCCCATCGTCTAATATATTTGTCAAAACTGCATTTGATGGGAACACAGCGGTGTAAACCTTATTTACTTCCTCTGCAAAATCGCATAACAAACCCATGCTGCGCTGTTTAAAATTATCACAGATATAGTCTTTGGTTTTCCAATTATCCTCGTACCAGTCCTCTGTAAAATCCAATTTTACAAAATCTTTTTCCAATTGATTGTATAGCTGTGTAGCCTTCATTTCATACCACTCCTAAAGTGATTCACATCGTATAAATCATTATCAAACAAAATCTTCTACAACATCGCATCCAGCACAGCCACAGCCGCCACAGCCACCATGCAAGGCACTGCCCGTGGCACTATACAAGGGTCGTGGCGGCCTTTAATCGCCAGTTTTGCTGCCTCTCCCCTGCTTAGGCTTACACTATCCTGCTCCACTGAAATGGATGGCGTAGGTTTAATAGCCGTGCGGAAAACCAGCGGCATACCCGATGTAATCCCGCCCAAGATGCCGCCATGGTGGTTAGTTTTAGTCAGCACCTGGCCGTTTTTATAATAAAAAGGGTCGTTATTCTCGCTGCCACGCTTCTTGGCGGCCTCAAATCCTGCGCCAAATTCTACGCCTTTCACCCCAGGTATTGCAAAGGCCAGCTTTGCAATTTGGTTTTCCATGCCATCGAACATCGGCTCGCCAAGCCCCGATGGCAGGCCCGTTACAGCCACTTCCACCATACCGCCCACAGAATCCCCCTCGCCCCTCACCAGGTCTATCAGTTCAACCATCCTCGCGCCAGCGCTTTCGTCCAACACGGGAAAGTCCATCCTGTCCAGTTTAGCAAAATCCTGTACATTCACCGGGTCAAACAGCGTATCCGCCTCGCCCCCAACAGCCGCCACATGCCCGCCAACGCGCACCCCGCGCCGCTGCAATATCTGCAAGCAAATCCCCCCGGCAATACAAAAAGCCGCCGTAAGCCGCCCAGAAAAATGCCCGCCTCCAGCCACATCTTGAAAGCCGCCGTATTTTACTTGAGCCGTGTAATCTGCATGGCCGGGACGCGGCACATCCTTTAGCCCGCTATAATCTTTAGAAATCGTGTTAGTATTGCGAATCACCGCCGTAATGGGCGCGCCGCAGGTCATACCGTCCACAACACCTGACAAAAACTCGGGTACATCGTCTTCCTTACGCGGCGTCGCCCATGGGAATTTCCCCGGTGCTCGCCTGCTCAAATACTGCTGCAACTCGGCCATATCTATGGCTTCCCCGGCAGGCAACCCATCCAGCATCATGCCAATGGCTTCCCCATGGGATTGCCCAAAAATTGATAAACTCAGCTTATTCTTCCAAACGCTGCCCATATAGGCGGCCTCCTTTATTCCTGCAGGCCCAATTCTTCCAGCAGGCTTATGTAGCGGCCAAGCTCCCATTTACTTATAGGGAACTCGGGGTTGTAAAAACAATGAGACATTACATCTGCATCTTTCAGCAATTCGTCGTAAGGCTCATGTGTTTCATTTTTATCGCTATGGCGCGATATTGCTGTGGTGATTAATTTAATTTCGTCACGGCTGTACAGGCCGGTTGCTGCCAGCAGAGCTTCGGCCTGCCCTGCACCTTCCAGCGCATGGTCACCGCTGCAGCCATTTACGTTGGCAATGTCGTGCAACATACCGGCAGCCATGGCAATTTCTATGTTTAAGCCTCGCTTTTTCGCCAACAGCGCGCAATACCGCGACACGCTGTACAAATGCTCTATATAAAACCGTACCTTTTCCTGCTGATTTTCGAAAATCAGCCTGTCAACTTCAAGGCGCAATACTTCCAGCCTGTTTTCCATAAGAGCCTCCTGAAGCCAGTCACCTCAAATTAAGCATTAATGCCTTCCTACATGCAACAGACCGAAACCCCTTGGGATTTCTAACCCCTAACTTCTAGCCCCAGCATCTTTAAATCATCCCAGAACATTGGGTAGGATTTGTTTACGGCCTCTGCGCCGGTTATAGTCACTTCGCCGGTGGCGGCCATGGCTGCTACTGCCGCCATCATGGCAATGCGGTGGTCGCCATGGGCGTCCACTATGCCGCCTGTAAGATGTGGCACGCCTTCTATGCGTAACCCTTCGCCTTCCTCATGCACCTTTGCGCCTAGGGCATTTAGGGTTTTGGCGGTGGCCATTAGCCGGTCAGATTCTTTTATTCTAAGGCGTCCGGCGTTTTTTATTGTGGTCATGCCGCGGCTTACAGATGCCACCGCAGCCAGCACCGGCACCAGGTCTGGGATTGCCCGCGCGTCAATTTCTACAGCGTTTCGCTTGCTTTCTTTTACAGAAATATCGCCGCCCCGCCAAGAAATATTTGCGCCCATTTTTGCCAAAATATCGCAGATTTCCTTGTCTCCCTGGGTGCTGTCTGGTTTTGTACCACGCAGCAGGATATCGCCGCCCGGCATAGCCCCGGCACATAGCCAGAACGCCGCATTGGACCAATCTCCCTCAGTTTCAACCTTGCTGGGGGTTTTAAATTGCTGGCCGCTGAAAACATAATCATGCCCTGGTTTATGCTGGCAGCCAAATTCTGCAAGTACTTGCCGAGTTAGCGTGATGTAATCTTCAGATTCTATTGGGGCGGCCACGGTAAGGCGGCTTACGCCCTCCACCAAAGGCAAGGCCATTAAAAGCCCGGAAATATATTGGGATGAAATATCACCTGGCAGACTGTAATCCCCGGCGGCTAACTTGCCTTTGCAACAAAGTAAATCTGCCTCTGGCCGGGAGAATGTTATGCCAAACTTTTCGAGCTCGCGATCTAACGGGTGCATGGGCCGCTTTGGTAGCCGCCCTGCCATTCTGAATGTGCCTTCCACCCCAAGGGCGCATACAACAGGCAACATAAACCGCAAGGTTGACCCGCTTTCATGGCAGGGTAGTACGCAGCTTTGTGGCGGTGTGGCTATTGGCGTCACATGAAAGCCCGTGGCTGTATGTTCAATTTTTGCCCCTAGGGCATTTAGGCAGTTGACTGTAGCATGGATATCCTCTGCCTCTGTTTTTGCCCGCTCTATCACTGTTGGCGCGTTAGCCAAGGCGGCGCAAATAAGTAACCTATGCAAATGGGATTTAGATGGGATTGCGTCTATCTGCCCTTTTGCATTGCCTGGTGTCACTGTTTTTGTCATGCTTTAAGCCCCATTTCTATCCAGTTTTCCAGCTCTGTCATTGGCATTTTCTTTAGCTGGCAAAGGCCTAACTTGGTTGGCACAACTTCTGTGATGCTACCGCCGCTCCGTTTTTTATCTTGCAGGGTGGCGTTGTATATTTCGCTCACGCTGTATTGCTGGAAAAACGGCAGCTGCCCCGCTGCTGGGACGGGTAACTTGCATATGGCTAAGGCTTCATCTAACTTGGCCGCACAGGCCGCCGGGCATAGCCCATATGCTGCCGCCGCCCTGGTGATGATGGCCATACCAACCGCAACCCCTTGGCCATGAGATACTTGAAAGTCACTTAGCCTTTCAATTGCATGGCCTATTGTGTGGCCAAAATTAAGTAACATTCGCTCGCCGTTGTCGAATTCGTCGTTTTCTACTATGTCGCGTTTCATTTCTATACAAATGGTGATGATGGCGTTAAGTTGCTTGGGGTCTTTTAGCATTTCTAGCAGGTACTCGTTGCCAAGCATACCGTATTTGATAACTTCTGCCATGCCGTCGCTGAAAATATGGGCGGGCAGAGTGTTTAGCACATCTGGGTCTACCAGTACCAGCCAAGGTTGGTAAAACGCCCCTGCCAGGTTTTTGCCCTCTGGCAGGTCTATACCGGTTTTGCCGCCTACAGAGGAATCTACCATAGCCAGCAAAGTAGTTGGCACTTGCACAAACGGTATGCCTCGCAAATAGGTAGCCGCCGCAAACCCAGCCATATCCCCAACTACGCCGCCGCCCAGCGCCACGATTGCATCTGTGCGGGTGACTTCGTTGGCAGCCAACCATGAAAGAATCTTCACGTACTGGGCCGCACTTTTAGAGGCCTCCCCGGCTGGGAAGCTATAGCTGATTACATCATAACCCGCCAGCGCGGCCTCAGCTTGATGCTGATATAGCTGCCAGACATTGCTGTCTGTGATTATGGCGATTTTCTTCGCGGCTGGCAGCAGGGATTCTAGCCGTTGACCTAGCTGGCTTAGTATCCCGTTGGCCAGCAGGATTTCATAATGGCGGCTAACCTTTACTGGGATTATTGTCACGGGCCATCCACCTCGCGTTTTCTTAGGCGGCCTTCGTCTAGCAGGGCACGTAGTTTTACGCTGTCTTCGGTTTGGATTGCGGTTTTATATTGCTGCATGGCGGCTAGGAAAACATCAATTTCTTCTAACAAAAATTCTTTATTTTCCAGGAAAAGCTCTGTCCACATATCTGGCATGAGCCAGGCAACCCGGGTTAAATCCCTATAACTGCCTGCAGAATAACCCTTATGCCGCGAGGCCGTGGGGCTTTTTATAAATGCGTTGGAAATGATATGTGTCATTTGGGAGGTAAATGCAATAACCTCGTCGTGGTCATCTGCGGTGGTGGCGGAAATATGCCCAAAGCCAAGTGGCGCAAGCAGGGTCTTAACATGGTCTAGCAACCTGATATCCTCGAAAGATGGCGGCACAATTACCATAGGCGCACCGTCAAACAAATCTTCGCGGCTGTACTTAAACCCAGACTGATGCGTACCCGCCATGGGGTGGCCGCCAATAAAAGTGAAGCCATACTCCTTAGCCACAGGGAACAGCACATCGCAGATGCGCTTCTTAGTACCAGAGCAATCTATCACAGTCGTTTTGGCAGAAAAAAGCGGCGCATTAGCCCTAACCCAGTCGATAACCCCCTGTGGATAGGCTGCCAAAATAATGCAATCGCAATTGCCTAAATCTGCATCTGTAAGCTCGCCATCTATTGCCTCTGCGATCTTTGCAAACTCCACAATAGAATGGTCTATATCCACGCCCAACACCTTAATGCCAGGGCTTCGCTTATACGCTTTGGCCAAGCTACCGCCAATAAGGCCAAGGCCGACAATACCAACTTGCATCGCGTTACCTCCTATATTTAGAACCGTCAGATGCTTCACAAACCACACATCCTCCAGCTTTTTTTGAAAAAAGCGCGGCAAAACCTTAACTTTGGATTTTGAATGACAGCTGCCACGAAATCCTATTCCCATGTTAAAATTTTTGTCAAACTTTTTTCAAAAAGCTTGTGGGGGTATGAGGGCAAAGCCCCCATGGTCTTATCTCACTAGAGTTCTTCTGAAATCACAAGAAACGTGCTCTCAGAAGAAGCAAAAGATTGAAAATGAAACTTTTTCGAAATTGAAAAGCACAATTTCGAAAGAAGTCTACTGTATAGCCTCGCGTATTTTAAATACCTTAGCGGCCATTTCTGTGAATTGTTCCGGGGTTAGGGATTGGGGGCCATCGCATAGGGCGCAGGCTGGGTCGTTGTGTACTTCTACCATTATGCCGTCTGCCCCTGCGGCTGCGGCTGCGTAAGACATGGATGGTACCAGGTCTACGCGGCCTGTGCCGTGGCTTGGATCCACTACTACGGGCAGGTGGGTTAGTTTTTTTAGGATTGGCACTGCAGATAGGTCTAGGGTGTTGCGGGTGTGAGCAAATTCGTAGGTACGGATGCCACGCTCACATAGGATTACGTTTTCGTTGCCGCTGGCCATAATGTATTCGGCGCTCATTAGCAGCTCGTTGATTGTGCCTGCTAGGCCGCGTTTTAACAAGATTGTGTTGGGAAGTTTGCCTATTTCTTTTAGAAGGTCGTAGTTTTGGGTGTTTCTTGCGCCTATTTGGATTACATCTACTTGCTCGAAGCGGTCTATATCGCGCAGGTCCATTAGCTCTGTGACTATGGGCAGGCCTGTGGCTTTTTTGGCCTCTAGCAGCAGGTCTAGGCCTTCTTGGCCAAGGCCCTGGAAATCGTACGGCGAAGTACGCGGCTTAAACGCCCCGCCCCGCAGCATGGTTGCCCCGGCTTCTTTTACCTTTTTGGCTACTAGGGTTATCTGTTCGCGGCTTTCTACAGAGCATGGCCCGGCTATCATGGCAAAATGCCCGCCGCCAATAAGGGGCTTGCCATCTGGCGCTGGTATTACCGTATCATCTGGATGGATTTTACGGTTAACCGCCTTAAAAGGCTCTGTAAGCTTACCTACAGATTCCACAATATCCAGGCTACGTAACATGCCGCTGTCTATATTGTTGGTGTCCCCAATAAGCCCAAGCACGCATTGCTGCTGGCCTTGGAAGGTGCGCACTATAATCTGCTTCTCTTCCAGCCATTTTACAAGATGCTCGATTTTATCTTGAGGGACGTCCGGCTTAACAACTACTACCATTTTTAACTACCCCTTTCATACAGTTCCCTACATTTTATCACAGTCGGCTTGTTGTGACAAATATAGTGAAATAAATGAGAAACGGTCTCGCCCAAGCGGCACCTAAAACGCCGAGATAAGGCGTTTTAGGCGTTTTGCCGCGACAGGCGAGACCGATTTTGAATTATTTCGCTACAATACTTATGGAGGGTGACTTTTGAAAAAACCTCTCATCCAAAAAAACTTTGAAGTTGGAATTATTTTTGTGGTTTATGTTAATGATTTGGATATTAAAGTTCTTCTGAAAAGCGTGATTTCGGAAGAAGTCTATTGTTGAAAGTGGGAAATCTATGGCAGAAAAATTTATTATCGAGCCTACAGGGCGGCTTATGGGGCGTGTAGAGATTGCCGGGGCTAAGAATGCGGTGCTGCCTGTGTTGGCGGCTACTTTGCTTACTGGTGCAAGGTCTGTTATTCAGAATGTGCCAGATTTAAGTGACGTGGAATCTATGTGCTGCCTACTGGAGTTTTTGGGCGCAAAAAGCAGCTTTAACAAAAGCGGCGGGGAACTTATTATCGACACAGATAATATCACAACTTACGAGGCCACTTACGAGCTTGTGGGCAGGCTGCGAGCTTCTTTTTTGGTGATGGGGCCATTGCTGGCACGGGTTGGCAGGGCTAAGATTCCGCTGCCGGGGGGCTGTGCAATTGGCAGCAGGCCTGTAGACTTACATTTGAAGGGCTTTGCGGCGCTGGGGGCAGAGGTTGACCATTCCCATGGTTATGTAACTGTGACCGCGCCAAAACTTACTGGCGCTAAAATTTACTTGGATTTCCCCAGCGTGGGCGCTACGGAGAATATCATGATGGCAGCTGTTTTTGCCAAAGGTAAAACGATACTAGAAAACTGCGCCGTAGAGCCAGAAATAGTAGACTTAGCCAATTTCCTTAACGCCGCAGGCGCAAATATCCGCGGCGCAGGCACAGATACCATAAAAATAGTGGGCGTAAACGATTTGCACCCCACCACCCACAGCATAATCCCAGACAGGATAGAAGCCGGTACTTTTATGGTGGCGGCGGCAATAACCAGGGGCGATATTCTGCTGTGTAATGTAATGGCAGACCATGTAAAACCCGTAACGGCCAAGTTAAAAGAAGTGAATATTTTAATAGAAGAACTAGAAGGCGGCATACGCGTGCGGCATGACCCTTCCCAAGGGCTAATATCTGCAGATATTAAAACCCTACCCTACCCTGGCTTCCCTACAGATATGCAAGCCCAGTTTATGAGCCTAATGGCCACCGCCCAAGGCACAAGCATAATAACCGAAACCGTATTTGAAAACCGATTTATGCAAGTGGGCGAACTAAAACGCATGGGCGCAGATATAAAAATAGACAGCCGCAGCGCTGTGATAGAGGGCATACCACGCTTGGCAGGGGCACAAGTAACCGCCAGCGATTTACGTGCAGGGGCATCGCTGGTGCTGGCGGCGCTAAATGCCGACGATGTAACCGAGATAAACGGCATACATCACATAGACCGGGGGTATTTTAATTTGGATACAAGGTTGAATAATTTGGGTGCAAAAATAAAAAGGGTGGAGGTTGAAGTGAAATAAATGAGAAGTGGTCTCGCTAGAGCGGCACCTGAAACGCCAAAACAAGGCGTTTCAGGCGTTTTTACCGCGACAGGCGAGACCGTTTTTGAATTGTTTCACGTTAAAAGTTAAATTTTTTCGGGTTGCCTTGTGAGGTCTATTTTTTGGCCAGGCATGGGTGTAACCCAGTATTTTCAAGGGTTTCATGTGGAAAACAGACGATACGGAAAAAAACAAATTTAATATGAAATTTACGACGCATGAAAAAAGCCCTAATTTTAGGGCTTTTTTGATTTTGCCAAGAGCAAAAACAATGCTTTTGGGCGAAAAAAACCAAAAAAACGGTACCATACGGTACCATAATCACGTAAAAATGGTACCGTATGGTACCACATCTTCCCCTTCAAAATTTTAAAGCTTTTACAAAGAAAATGTATAGCCCCAATTTTTCCAGGCAATAATCCGAGTATGAAAAAATTTAATAGGAGGTGAGTGTATGAAAAATACTTCGCAGGGAGAGAGCGTGTTCCGCAAAAGAGGTTTTTTCATTGCACTGTATTCATGCCTTGGGGCTGTGGCCGTCTTGGCATTTGTAGTTTCTTTTGCTGCCAGAAGTGGGCAGGGCAGTAGCGAGCAAGATTTGGCACATTTGTATGAGGAAAATGCGGTTGCCGCCGGGGCAGACCAGGTGGAAACCTATAGGGCGCAGGTAGATGACGAGGCCTGGTTTAGGCCGCGGCAGCAGCCAACGCCAACCCAGCCATTGCCGCCGGCAGAACCACCGCCACCACCAAGGGAGCATACGCCGCCGCGGGAAGTTCCGCCACCACCAGAGCCGCCAGAACCGCCGCCAGAGCCTACTCCAGAGGCAGTTGTGCAGCCGGAGACATTCACCGCCTTTGAAGAAGGCGACAGCATGTTGTGGCCGGTTGACGGGGATATCGTGATGGAATTTAGCATGACCAGCCTAATTTACGACCAAACCCTAGACCAATTTCGCACAAACGACCATCTGCGCATATCGGCAGAAGAAGGCGACCCGGTACGCGCCGCCGCAGATGGCAAAGTAGTAGCAATAGGCCGGGAGTCCCGCCGTGGGCATTACATTACAATAGACCACGGCAACGGCTGGTTAACCACCTACGGCCAGCTAATGGCCAACCCCCTTGTGGCCAAAGGCGAAATAGTACGCAGCGGCCAAGTGATAGGCGGCATAGGCCGCCAAACAATGTTCACAAGCCTAGACGGCTCGCATCTGCATTTGCAAGTGACCCACAACGACCAGCCAGTTAACCCGCATGTTTTGCTAGAAAGATAAGGCCTAGGTAATCTATTAGCGCAGAACAACGCGGCCTTGCCGCCTTTGTTTTCCCATATCAGAGTTCTTCTGAAATTGCAACAAACGCAATTTCAGAAGAAGCAAAAGATTGAAAATGTAACTTTTCCGAAACCCACTACGGGAATTTCGTAAGAAGTCTAGTGAAACAATTCGAAATCGGTCTCGCCTGTCGCGTCAAAAACGCCTGGGCGAGACCGTTCCTCATTTATTTCACTATATCACACAAAAACCCCCGCCAGAACCTAAACAGTTCTAGCGGGGGTTTATTTTTGGCAAATTACAACACTGCATGGCTATTAGCATTTTACAAGGGCAATAAAAAACCTAAAATTAAAATTTTCGCTTCTTCTTTTCAAATGTAACCCGAAAGAAATCTGGCAGCATGAAATGCCAGGTTAGCGAAGCGAACATTATGAAAAGAAGTGGCGAAGCCTCTGGCAGTCTATCCTACTCGGCAATATTCCTAAACAATATCTCGTTCGGCAATATCATTCCCAGCCTTTCGCGGGCAAGTTGCTCGATGTAGGCGTCGCTATCGAAGAAGAACATTTGCCGGTTTAGGTCGTAATATATTGATTGTTCGCGGGCTATGTCTGTGTTTATAACGTCCAGGCTTGCGCGCAGTTCGTTGTACTGTGATGCGCGTATTATCACCAGGCCAGAAAACGTGGCCAGGGTTAACACCCATACCATAATGTACATGAACAGGGCAAATTTTCTTCGTATTATAGGGGTTTTCATGGGCTTTCTTTGGTTAGTTTCGGCTGTGGCCAATTTTTTCACACCTTTTTACGCAGTATAAACCAGCTGCGGGAAAGTTTTTTCATATGTATTCTGCCATATTTTGCCCCCGTGCGCAAGTTCCGCCGCCGGTTGGCTGCAAATTTTTTTATGGGCGGTGTTATAAAGCCAAGTATAAAGCGGATTGGCAGCAGGATAATTCTAACAGCGCCGGCCACTACCTTGCAAATAAATGCCACAACAGCCGCTAAAGTTTTTACCACGTATTGGCTAACCGTGGCAAAATAAATGGCCAAGCCACATGCCGCGCCAATAAGTGTAAACGGGCGGATTTCGCCGTAATTTTGGCTTAGCATAAAATAAAACATACAACCAGTAACAGCCACCCAAAAGAAAACATCTTCAAGCTGCACCGCAAAAGAAGCATGAGGCATTGTTTTCCGCAGCACCCGGAACAAATCGTAAAATATGCCAACCCCTACCCCAAACAGCACAGTATAAAAAAACAGCCAAGCCTGGCCAGACATAGACATTATCATTTAAACAACCGCCCCAGCAAGGATTTCGCCCGCACGCCGCCGCTAGGGTTTTCGTATGTAATGCCATCTATTTCGCCAGATACAATCAGTTCGCCGTTTTCTAGGTTAACCCGTTTCACATGCAGGTTAGCGCCACGTATTATAATTATGCCCATTTCCGTCTCGCCAATTATGCTTTCCTCATCGAAGGAAATCACATCTATCATGCCAGTTACAGTCACATTTTCGCGCCTGTCCACCTGCAAGCTATGCCGTGAAACAGAGCGGCGTTTTTCTTCACCCATATGATTAACTGCTGTCATTTTGCATCTCCTCAAATATTTTTATTTCATTATATGGACAGGATGGCCAAAATATTACACTAGAGTTCTTCTGAAATTGCAAAAAGCGCAATTTCAGAAGAAGCAAAAGATTGAAAATGTAACTTCTTCCGAAACCCCCTACAGGAATTTCGGAAGAAGTCTACTACAGTAAAATCGAATTATTTCACTACAAGGCCAATTTTATGTTATAATTCAGAAAAAGTTCAAAAGGAGGCAACAATGCCAGCGAAAATTCTAGTAGTAGACGATGAATCCAGAATCGTAGATATCCTAACATACAGCCTAAAAAAAGAAGGTTATGAGACAATTGAAGCCTATGATGGCGAAAAAGGCCTGGCTCTGGCCCTGTCCGAAAACCCAGACCTTATCCTGCTAGACATAATGATGCCAAAGCTAGACGGCTACGAAGTTTGCAAGCGCATCCGTAAAGTAAGCCAAGTGCCCATCATGATGCTAACCGCCAAGGCCGAAGAAACAGACAAAGTACTAAGTTTCGAGCTAGGGGCAGACGATTACATTACAAAACCCTTCAGCGTAAAAGAACTGCTGGCAAGGGTAATGGCCAACCTGCGCCGCGGCAATATGCCAAAGGCACAGGCACAGGGTGTAAACAAATTAGTATTTGGCGAGCTATCAATAGACCTAGACCTTTACGAAATCAAGCGCGGCAGCGATGTAATAGACCTCACTCGCCGGGAATTCGAGCTGGTGAAATTTTTATCCACCCAAAACAACCATGTTTTCTCCCGCGAAGCCCTGCTAGAAAAAGTATGGGGCTACGAATACTTTGGTGATGTACGCACGGTAGACGTGACTATCCGCCGCCTACGCACCAAGCTAGAAGTCACATCAGACAACCCAACCTACATCCTTACGAAACGCGGCGTGGGTTATCATTTCACACAGGAATTCGGTGACGGTCTACCCACATGAAAAGCATAAAACTCAAACTAATGATACTATACGCTGCGGTAGTTTTTGTTGTAATGGCCGCAAGCGGCACCTTCATGCTTTGGGATATGCGCAACATGGAAATCCAACGCACACAGCATCAGCTACGGGCCCATATAGACCGCATCAACCAGCAAATCCTACAAAGCTACGAGCTTAACGAACTTATAGACGCACCAAGCTGGGCCGGCCACGGAGATACAGAATACGATATCCAAGCCATGATAATGAACGAGATGGGCATACCAATCGCGCCATCTGTATTTGTGGTGGGCACGCAAAGGTTTAATTGCCAAGCCTTAATATCCGCAATCTACGGCGAAGAAGGCACATCTGTAGGCCGCATAGGCACAGACCTACAAGGCATAGAACGCCGCTGGATAGCCGTTGCCACCCCGGTAACACGCACCTTCGGCAATAACACAGAACATTTTATACTCTACGCCAGGGTCAATGCCCAGTTTATGTACGAAAACCTATCCATGCTAGCCCTCGCGCTTATCATCATGATAATGATAGCCTTGGTGCTAACCCTTGTTTTCTGGTTTTTCCTAGCCAACACCCATATCAACCCGATAGTGACCCTAACCCACCACACCAAGGCCATAGCAGAAGGCGATTTCAGCCGCGAGATTGTAATAAAAAGCAAAGACGAATTAGGCCAGCTAGCCTACAACTTCAACCACATGGCCCGTGAGCTGCAAGCCAACCTAATAAGCATGGCCAGCGAAAAGAACAAGCAAGAAGCAATCCTACAAAACACATCACATGGAGTACTAGCATATGATACAAATGGCAACCTGATACATGCCAACAACGCCAGCGTAGAGCTAATGAGCGGTACAGATATCCAAGACGACACCAACCTGCGGGAACTACTAGAAACCCTAGGTTTCGACCCAGAAGAAATATACGAACTCCCCCCAGGCGAAATAAGGGAAGCCATCTACGACGGCGAAAACTATATCCTACTTGCCTGCGCCACCACCTACACCAGCGAAGCCAACAAGCTAGAAGGTTTTATCCTAGTGCTACAAGATATAACCCGCCAGGCAAAGCTAGAAAATATGCGAAAAGAATTTGTGGCTAATGTTTCCCACGAGCTAAAAACCCCATTAACATCCATCCAAGCCTACACAGAAACCCTAATGGAAGGCGCAATGGACGACCCAGAAACCGCCACAAAATTCCTAAAAGTAATAAACGACGAAACCCAACGCATGACCCTGTTAATTACAGACTTGCTAGAACTCTCCCGCATAGACTCTAAGAACCTAGCCCTAGAAATGGATGTAATAGACCTCACCGCCTTGCTGCGCCGCACCATCCACCAAAGCCAATTCCTTGCAGACCAAAAAAACCAAAAAATCACTACAGACAGCCTAGACGAATCCTGCTTCATAGAAGCCAACGCAGCCAGAATCACTCAAGTGGTGTCGAATATCCTATCTAATTCCATCAAATACAGCCCGGAGAACACCAAAATCCACGTATCAATGGAAATTACAGAAAAATTCTACCGGATATTCATCCAGGACCAAGGAATGGGCATCCCACAAGAAAGCCTAGCCAGGATATTCGAGCGTTTTTACAGAGTAGACAAGGCACGCGCCCGTGCAATGGGCGGCACAGGTCTTGGCCTTGCCATAGTAAAAGAGATAATGGAAGAACATGGCGGCCGCGTGTACGCCTCCAGCCAATTTGGTGAGGGTACAACAATGGTGCTAAGGTTTAATAGGTACGAAGATGACATCTAAAATTACAGCAATAGGAAAGTCAATTCTAATACTGGCGTTAACAGGCCTAGCCGTTTATCAGCTAAGTCAGCTTTGGTTCGTCAACATTACAGACCGCAACCTACTTCTATATATAGAAGCAAGGTTCGCACCAAGCACTCCCGACGACATCTATTTATTCGCCAGGCCTTTCCGCATTGTAACCGGCAATGGCAACGGCTACTTTAACCAATATCTTAACCAAATAGACCTGCACGAAGCCTGGGCAAATGGCAACCCCATTATAGAATCTGCCATTTCAAACGCTAACTTTGTGGGTCAAAACCCCATCGACAGCAGCATCCTAGAGGGCCGCCCAGTAGCAGTCTACGAATACGCTTTCCCAATGTCCATAGATATTTTCGCATTAGCCCTTGGCATACGAGGCGATACTGTTCTTGAAACCGCGGGGATGATCAACTTTAGGCAAATTGCATTGCTACCGCCAGAGGATAATACGGGTCAATTCGCCATCATTTTCTTCTGCGAAGATTACGCATGGGAATTTGCTTTACGCAATCCTGGCAATTTTCACATCCCACCAGCCACCCAAGACAGGATTTATTTCACCATCCACCAAGGGGATAACATATACTTCCAACCCGCAGCGCCTCATGATTTCGCCTTCAACCCACTACTGATAATAAATCCATACCTAACCATACTGGGCGCCCATGATATAAGGCATATAGGCGCGATGATACACCCATTCTTTAGCAACCCTGCAACAATAAACCAGAGTGTAAGCGGCGAGGGCATTTTCACCTTCAGTAACCAAAACACAATGGTACGCTATCATATAAATAATGTGATAGAATACACCAGCTTCCGCCCCATTGGCGTACCAACGGCCCTAGGTTTTGCGGGGGATTTTTCTGCAGCCATCGCCTTCATGGCAAGTGACTCATTTATAACAAACGAATTCTATCTTGCAGGCTACGAGGCCCATGGCAGGGGGTATCTTTTCCGTTTTAACTATGCAATAAATAATTATCAAATATTTTTCCCAGAGCCTTGGCCAACAAGCCCATCATGCACAGACCCACTTCTTTCCCCTATAGAAATTTTTGTAGAGCAGGGTCGCGTAGTAAGGTATCGCAGGCTGGCTCATAATTTTGAAATAGAATCAAACCAGTATGTTGTGCTTCTGCCTGGTGTAATACCAACCTACCGGGAAGACCCATTCATGGTAGGTTTCCCGATAATAATAGGCCAACAAGCCTCACAACTTGAAGCATCTGGAGAGTAAATTATGGAATGGGATAAAGCGAAAAATATTGTTTTAATTTTTTTCATACTGCTGAACATCGGCCTTGGGGTGCTGCTATTTTTCGAGCATAATAGGTATACCATAGGTGGTGAACAGGAGAGAATCATCCGAGCTGTGCTTGGGCAGAACAACATTAGCATGTACACAAGCCCTGTGCGCCGCTTCCCGCCAATGCGCCCGTTGAATGTTTCCGGCTTTTATTATGATATTGACCAAATCAAGGAAATCTTCTTTGCAGACCCAGCAAGTGTAATAAAAGTTGAAGATTATCATCGTTACCACTTTACAGGAGAGGATAGTCGGCTTATAATATCCAATGGCTTTATTTTTTTTGACACCCATCGACAATATGGGTTAAATGACTCGGGGCGTAATATTTCAAGCATTTCTGTTCAAATTGCTCAGGATATTACAAGGCAGTTTGTAAACGATAAACTGGATGATTTTATTCTTGACAGTGTCTTCCAAGAAGAGGGAGAAGTGCGGGTTGTTTTCCGCCAGATGTATCGTGGGCAGGTTGTTCATTCAAATTTTGTGGAGTTTTTTGTCACAGAATATGGTATTAGACAAGTTGAGATGCAATTTGGTACAATATTAGGGCATGGCGGCACTTCGTTTATGATTTTTTCGCCAGATGAGGTGCTTCTCACATTTGCCCAGCGCGCAGATGTTTTTTTCCATGGGGAACCACAAGTTATAATCCATATGGATTTAGCCTATTTGCCAGAATATATGATTAGCGACCAATACGGCACCATTTACCCAGCGGTACCTTTTTATCGGATTTTTGTTATAGGTTTCGAACGGCCATTTTTGATAAATGCCCGCACAAACGATATTTTATTTTAAGTTACGATATTCTAGTATGGAGGTGAGTTCATGAAGCATACCATTATGGCTGTAGACGATGTTTTGATTAACCTAATGGTTTTGGAATCCATATTGGAAGAAGATTACAATTTTATCTCTATAACGAGCGCGGAAGAAGCCTTGGAACAAATGAAGGAAGACAAGCCGGATTTAATCCTGCTAGACCTTTATATGCCCGGCATGGACGGCTTTGAACTCATCGAAAACATGAATAAAGACGAGGGTCTGCGCTCCATACCTGTAATTTTTGTTACCGGTGAAAGGGATGCTTATTCTGAAGAAAAAGGCCTTGCCTTGGGTGCGGTGGATTATATTAAGAAGCCATATGTACCTGGCGTTATTCGTATAAAAATTAAGAACCATATTGAACTAAAAACATACCGAGACAGCCTCTCTGACGCTGTTAAAGAGCGCACACGCCTGCTTGAAGAAAAAACCAATGAACTTAGCGCAACCCACGATGCTATCATCATGGGTATGTCGTTGCTGTCTGAAAGCCGCGACGAGGTTACTGGTTCGCATTTGGCGCGCATAAAAGTACTTACACAGCTTTTGGCTAATAAAGTGGCAAAAGACAACCCGGACATGCTAAATGAAGAAATGATTGAAATTATATCAACTTACTCGCCGCTGCATGACGTTGGTAAGGTTTCTGTAACGGATGCTATCTTGAGGAAAACGGGCAGCCTTACAGCTGAAGAATTCCAAAAAATGAAGGCTCATACATCTGGCGGCGGGGATTTGTTGCGCCAGGTTGAAAGCTTCTTGCCATCCGGTAGCAGCCACCTTGACATTGCTATAGATATTGCAGAAAACCATCACGAACGCTTTGATGGCTCTGGCTACCCGCATGGCAAAAAAGGTGATAACATACCGCTGGCAGCAAGAATCGTTTCCGTAGTGGACGTTTACGATGCCTTGCGCAGCCCAAGGCCCTACAAGCCTTCCTTCTCGCATGATGAAGCCGTGGACATTATGCTAAAGGGCGACGGGCGTACAATGCCGGAACATTTTGACCCTGTAGTGCTAGAAGCCTTCCGCAAAATACACCCTATGCTGAATGAGGCTTATAACCGTGCTGCTGATAGTGAGGAATAGGAAATGTATGGTATAGTGAAATAAATGAGAAACGGTATCGCCCGAGCGGCACCTGAAACGCCAAGATAAGGCGTTTCAGGCATTTTTGCCGCGACAGGCGAGACCGTTTTCGAATTATTTCACTATAATTCTACTCCTTTTTTGAGAAAATAAGCAGAAAATTTTATTTTTGATTATTAAAAAAGCCCTTGTTTTGGGGCTTTTTTTGTTTATGGGGTATTGTTTTTATGGTTTTTTTGCGGAAAAGTGGTACCGTATGGTACCATAATCGCCTGAAAATGGTACCATATGGTACCACGGCTTGGCCTGTCGCATTTATAAAGCTCTTGCGGCTGCATTGTTTTTACCAAGGCGAAAAACACAAAGGCCACGCGCATTATGGCGCATGGCCTCTTTTTACCCCTATTATAATGTTGTGGAAATTCCAACTTAAAGAGTGTTTTCAAGTGGAATTACCATATCTCTAATACTGTGGCGTATCGCCCCTGTACATATCCTCAAACCGAGTTAGCGCGCCGCGGAAGGTTAGTTCTACCGTGCCGGTTGGGCCGTTTCTTTGTTTGGCCACTATTACTTCGGCGTGGTTTTTCTTCAGGGTTTCGGGGTTATAGTATTCGTCGCGGTATAGAAAGGCTACTACGTCTGCGTCTTGTTCTATTGCGCCAGATTCCCGAAGGTCACTTAACATTGGGCGATGGTCTTTACGGGCTTCTACTGCGCGGGAAAGCTGGGCGGCCACCAGAACAGGTATGTGCAGCTCTTTGGCTATGCCTTTTAACGAGCGTGAAATTTCGGAGATTTCTAGCTGGCGTGATTCTGGGCGGCTGCCCGCGATGGTCATTAGCTGCAGGTAGTCGATAACGATTAGGCCCAGGTTTTTTTCAATTTTTAGGCGACGGCATTTTGCCCGCAGGTCTGTTATGGAGATGCCCGGGGTGTCGTCGATATAAATTGGGGCGTTGGATATATCTGCTATACTGGCAGAGATTTTTTCCCAATCTTGGTCGGTTAGTTCGCCGGTACGCATGCGGGTTGCGTCTACGCGAGCTTCTGCACTAAGTAGGCGGTTGCCCAGCTGTTCTTTTGCCATTTCTAAGCTAAAGATGGCTGTGGGTACTTTGTTTTTTATTGCAGCACTTTGGGCTATGTTTAGCAACAGCGCGGTTTTGCCCATAGACGGCCGCGCGCCTATTAATATCATTTCTGCAGGTTGCAGGCCTGCTGTCATTTTGTCAAATTCTTTAAAGCCTGTGCGCACGCCGGTGATTGCGCCTGGGTTTTGGGAAAGCTGGGTAAGACGGTCTAACGTGCCAACTATCACCTCGTTCATGGGGGCAAACTCCCGGGTACTACGGCGTTGAGAGATATCGAAGATGCTTTTTTCGGCGGCTTCTAATATTACAGCAGGCTCGTCGTTGGCCTCAAACCCTGCGGTAGAAATTTGGTTGCCAGCCTTAATAAGCTGCCGCATTAGCGCCTTTTCTGCCACGATTTCCGCATGGTAGCGGATATTTGCAGCAGTGTAATAGGCAGCCGCCAACTGTGCAATACGTTCGCGCCCGCCTACTTGGTCTAACATGCCTTTTTCCGTAAGTTTATCCCCCAGCGTAACCGCGTCTACAGGCACGCTGCGGGAAAAAAGCTCTTGCATTGTTTCAAATATTATTTGGTTAGAATGGTTGTAAAAATCCTCGCCGCGGATGGTTTCCTGGGCTGCTGCAATGGCCTCGCGGTCATACAACATGCTGGCCAGCACCTGCAGCTCTGCCTCAGAATCATTGGGCCATATACGGACTATGGGGGTGTTTTGCTCGTCCATATTATGCCGCCACTAGCTGGAAAGTTATTGGCACATGCACCTTGGGGTGCAGCTTAATTGTAGCCTTATGCTCGCCAAGAGTTTTTACAGAATCCATCACAATTTTCTTCTTATCAATAGCCAGGCCAAGCTGCGACTTTATGGCTTCGGCCAGCTCCTTGTTGGAAACAGAGCCATAAATTTTACCATCGCCAACCTTAACTGCAATCTTAACATTACCTTCCCTAAGCTTAGCGCCAATTTCCTGAGCCGCCTCGATATCGTGCTGTAGCTGAGTGTCGGCCTTTTTCTGCCGCGCTTCCAGCGCAGAAAGATTCCCCTTAGTAGCCTCCATGGCCAACTTACGCGGTATAAGAAAATTCCTGGCATGGCCGTCGCTGGCCTCAATTACCTGCCCCTTCTTGCCCGTGCCCTTAACATCTTCAAGTAGAATTACCTTCATATTATCACTCCTTAATGTTCAAACCACCGTGGTTCAGCTTCCCCCATTAAAACTTTAAAGTTTTTGCCAACTGTTTTCAAATATAACTAGAAAGAATTTGCGCGGCAAGCCATGCCTGCGATGCGAATCTTATGAAAAGCGGTGGAGGTTTGGCCGGCGAAACCTCGGGCGGTTTTAATCTTCCCTATCATTTTACCACAGTTTTTGTTAAAATGGACATATTCCTAGTAGAGTTCTTTTGAAACCATCAAAACCGTGATTTCACAAGAAGCAAAGGATCAAGAACAAAGGCGGCTTTGCCGCTTTTGCACTGGCCAATCGGAAACCAGTTTCCTATAGCAAAATATAACTTTTTCGGAACCGAAATACGCGGTTGCGAAAGAAGTCTATTGAAAGGACATAAAGTTTATGTTTGTAGATAATGTTAAGATTACAATTGAATCTGGCCGGGGGGGGCATGGGCATATTAGCTTCCGCAAAGAGAAATATGTACCCAATGGCGGGCCAGATGGCGGCGACGGGGGGCGCGGCGGCAGCGTTGTTTTTGTGGCAGATACTGGAGTTAATACTCTTTTAGATTTTAGGTTTAAGAAAAATTTTGTAGCCGAAACTGGGGAAAATGGCGGCGGCAGCAAATGCACGGGCAAGAATGCGCCGGATTTGGTGCTGAAGGTGCCGGTGGGTACCCTGGTACGGTACGGCTGGGAGGCAGATGAATCTGGCCACCCCATGGGTATGGTAATGGCAGACTTAAAAGAAGCCGGAGAAAAGCGGGTACTGGCAAAGGGCGGCCGCGGTGGCCGGGGTAACCAGCATTTTGCCACGCCATCCAGGCAAGCGCCAAAATTTTGTGAAGACGGCAGGCCCGGCAAGGCCTTTGATGTGACCCTAGAACTAAAACTTATTGCAGATGTAGGGATTATCGGCTTCCCAAATGCAGGTAAATCTACGCTATTGTCGCGGGTAACCAAAGCGAACCCAAAGGTTGCCAATTATCATTTTACCACCCTCACGCCCAACCTGGGTGTGGTGCGGCATGGGTATGGCCGGGATTTTGTGCTGGCAGATATCCCGGGGCTTATTGAGGGCGCAAGCCAGGGCGTTGGCCTTGGGTTTGACTTCCTGCGGCATGTAGAACGCACCCGGCTACTGCTGCATATTGTAGACGCAGCCAGGCTAGAAGGTGACGGCCTTACGGTGCTAGAAGCCGTGAAAAAAATCAACAGCGAGCTGGGCGCATACAACAAAAAACTGTTGGAACGCCCGCAAATTATAGCCGCCAACAAAACCGACCTACCCTACAACGAAGAAGAAATGGCAGAGCTTGAAGCCTACTGCCAAGAACGCGGCTGGCCAATTTTCAAAATCTCTGCGGCCACTAGCCAAGGGCTAAACGAGCTGGTGCTGGGCATATCCGAAGCCTTAAAAACCGCGCCAGAAGCAGAGGATTTCGAGCCAGATTACGAAACCTACTTCGAGCCAGAGCGCAAGGAAGAATCCATCCGCATAGAAAAAGAAAAAGAAGGCCTATACTCTGTAGAGGGCCCAGGCATAGAGCGGATGCTAGGCTACACCAACATGGCAGACGAAAAGGGCTTCGCCTTCTTCCAACGCTTCTTGCGCGAGAAAGGGATAATCGCCCGGCTAGAGGAACTTGGCATAGAAGAAAACGATACCGTGCGCATTTATGAATATGAATTTGATTATTGGAAGTAGAGTTCGAGGGGATGATAATCAATGATAAGGCAAATGAAGCTTGACGATATCCCGCGAGTGGCAGAAATTCAGGTGTTTGCGTGGAGGATATGTGAAAGAGATATCCTTTCTGACGAATATTTATTTAAGCAAATGACAGTAAGCAAACGCATGGAGTATTTTAACAACATGCTGCAAAATGATTCCGATGAAAACTATGTTTTTGATGATGGAATATTAAAAGCATTTATTACAATATCTCCTTGCTCATGTGAAGGTGCGCTTGCATCATTACAGTTGTCAAGTATTTATGTTGACCCATGCTTCTTGCGGCAAGGGATTGGGGCGCAGCTACTTGGCCATGTTGAAGAAATTGCGAGGGAACGGGATTATACAGAAGTTATCGTATGGGTGCTAGAGAAGAATCAAGCGGCTATTGATTTTTACAAGAAAAACGGATATGCGCCAGATGGTAAATGCTCTACCGGGGGGCTTGGTACAACAGAGGCAAGATATAGGAAAAAAATATGATTATGCACTTCGCTGTGTAAATGTTATATTCCTGGCGCGGATATTTTTTCGCTTGTTTTTTTCTATTGTCGTTCGGCAATTGTGTTAAAGTTGTAGCGAAGCCCGTGGTATTCGCTACAACGACGATACAATAGCACGTTAGTTAAAACAGTGCGGTTTAATGGTATGGAATACACCCTTTGCCCCTTTTACTAGAGCGTATCGTCAATGGCATTGTGATATATATGGAAATAACCATATGATGATGTTTCCCATGCACGAAGACTAGAGAAGACTTAGTAAGCACAAGAAGCACAGGAATGGTTCATCTTCTTTCTTGACGATTATATATATAAAAAGTAAAGAGATAGAACCATCCTCGCGCTTTCCTTTGGTTTCCCGCTGCATGAAAAGCATATCGCATTTGCCGAAAATATGGGAAACAACTTGTCTTGAAAGTATGAAAGGAGAATCTTGCCATGAAACACATGATCTGGGGTTTACTTGTAGCAGGTTTATTTTTGGTAGCTTGCAACAACACAATGAAAGAACAAACAGATGATTCCCCTGAGCCGTACTGCGCAAACGAGCAGGATGCGGTTGTGTCAGAACCGTATGAGGCCATACAAATAAAGCAAGATGTTATAGTTGATAGGTCAAAAGATACTGACGTCTATGAAAATACAATTGGAGAAAACGAGAGTGTCTGGATTGAGCCCGAACCCGATGTTGACGTAGAAAATGAGCCGGATTATTTCATTGGTGAAAATACTACCTCTCTGCATTTTTATTCGTTACGAGATGAAGAGGAGTTTTATAAAAACTCATTTTTCCCAAGAGTTGAAAGAGGCGATGAGTCACCAAGCAGATATGATAGATGGGATCATATAGCCCAAACATTTTTAGATATGCTAATAAGAAATGAATATAGAGCCATAGCATGGATAATGACTATGTCTGATTTGTGGTATGGTAACGCCGGTCCGTTTGCGTTTATAGAAGATGTTGTATTTACCTCAGGTGAGATTATATACGAAGCCATGTTTTCTTTTGACGGATATGAGTATCATGGCAAAACATATCAAATTTTACTGAGTGTAAAAGAAAGCGAAAGCCCTCTTTTCCCCACAGGAGAAAATATATGGGAGCTTGTAATTGGTGATACTGGTTTTGAAACCATATTGCGCTTTGAACTACTATTCGCGCCAACAAGATATGAGTTTAACCTTAGGACTACTAGAGGTGCAGGTGTTCGGACTTCAGAAAGGGCCTGTATGGTAGCTCTTTCAATAAGCTTGATTGGGCTACATGGGTTAACAGACGAAGATGGCCGACTGCTAACTGTTGACAGTGTTTATCGTTTTTCACATTCGAGCTTACCAATTCCCTGGGAAATTGTTGGCGATGGGTGGAGGTGGACTTATAAAGCTTGTGCTGCTGAATTTATGCGCGTTGTAGAGCGTTATTTAGGCATCAAGGATTTTGATTTTCTTTATAACAGGCAGGAATGGGATGACAGTTATGATGAAGAAATTAGCACAGTTGTAATAAGTTTTGGCCAAACCTTTGTAGTTTGGGAGTATGCCAGCCTTCTCTCTTCCGAATTTAACGAAGAAGACAATACGCATCGCATTGTTATCAGTTTTTATGCAGATACAGCCAGTTGGGTACCTGCTTTTACAGATGAATTTATTTACAATATCCACGATGACGATTCATTTACGTTATTGTCATTGCGCAGGATATATGACTCTGGGTTTCCGGCTCTGTTTGGTTCAAATTAATAATTTCCTTTACAACGCAAGAGGACAAAAAGCGATGAGGCGATAGATAAATACCCTTAACAAGTACTTTTTTTGAAGCCAGACCAGGACCTTACCACGAAACCAAGAAATGTGTTTACGTTAGGAATATCGTGTATCCATAAAACAAGAGGTGCATTCGAAAAAGGTTTTTTATATAAATGTTGCCATTCGGGAATATTATTTAATCAATATAAATGCATTGCAGGTCAATAAAAACCCCGAAATCAAGCCTTCAGAGGCTTTTGGAAATTGTGTCAAAGCTATCGTCAATACGGGGGTATTGACGATAAGATATATACAATAACTCATATTGTCGCATCAAATAAGTTCAATTTCTTCTGGTTTGCTAAAAAAATGGTACCATACGGTACCACTTTTCCGCAAAAAAGACCCTGTTTTCACAACTACAAAACAAAAAAAGCCCGCAAACATGGGCTTTTTTTCAAAAATATAAATTCAAAAATTAAAGTTTTTTGATATATAGTGAAATAATTCGAAATCGGCATCGCCTGTCGCGGCGAAAACGCCTGAAACCCCTTATCTCGGCGTTTCAGGTGCCGCTCGGGCGAGACCGTTTCTCATTCATTTCACTATAATCAGTCAAACCGAAACTAATCGTTTACCAGCTTAGCCTCACATAAACATCATCCGCCCTGTCAAAGTCTAGGCGTACTCTTACCCGCCCTGGTTCAAAGGCTGATAGATCCACATTGCGGTCTACAAAGCCGGAGATATCTACTGTTTTTACATTGTTGTTTTGTTCTAGGCGCAGGGTTGTGCCGCCGCCGCTGTCGCTAAATACGTGGAAATCGTTAAGCTGGGCTGCGGTAAAGTTTATGTTACGGCGCTCGTGGCCGTTGGCACGGTTGGCGGTGAATGTCCATGTTTCGTTACGCAGGTGGCTGCGGCTGCCAGAGAAAGAACCCATACGCACGCTTGCGCCGCCAACTTCTTGTACAAAACGTACTGTCCCGTAAGTGAAAAACGCTGCCGATGCTAAGAATAGTAAGGTGAAGATGATAATAGGCAGCCTAAAGCCGGTGGGCCCTGGCACGTCTTTTTTATGCCGGCCAATAATCAGGTACAAGATAATGCCAATGGGGCTTGTAAACAGTACAATTACCACCCAAATCATAGGGGTGTGGTTGCTTTTTAGCTTTGCATCTTCGTAGGTCCATACGGTCACGGTTAGGGTGAAGGCCAAGGCCAGGATTGAAAACAAAATCGTACTGATTATAAATATTGTCATAGTTATTCTCCTTTTCTAGCGCCAGCTTGTGTTGACGCTTACATTCTCTGCATTTTCAAACAATAATTCTAGTGAAACCCGGCCGGGCTGTAGGCCGCTTAGGTCAACGCGCTGGGCGGTGTTTGTGATATCCACTATAAAATAATTGTTCCCCTGCCCTACTTGCAGCGTAACCCTGCCGCTGCCAATACTTCCGCGTACATAAAACTGTTGCAATTCTTCATAAGTTAGCTGTGGCGAAAGGCTTATGCTGCCGCTTGCCCGCTGTGCAGAAACTTGCCACACGCCGTTGCGCAGAGTATCTTCCACTGCGGCAAAGCTGCCTATTTGCCTGTGTTGTGCGTTTGCACTTGTAGAAAACCGCACAGTTTCAACAGTAAAGAACGCGGTACCCAAGGCCAGCCCAATTGCACTGGCTATGGCAAGTTTTTTAAACCGGCCAGAAGCCACCACATCCTTCTTGTTGCGCCCTATAATCAAATATAGGATAAGGCCAACAAAATTGTTAATAAAAAGCACAACAATAATCCAAAGCCAGGCCGGATGGTCACTTTTTTCTTTGGCATCATGATACACCCAAAGCCCCATAAAAGCATAGAAAGCCAAAATTGAAGCTGCAAAAACAATAATACTTACTACAAAGGTCGCCATATGAATCTCCTTTCTCTAATTTAATTAACCCGCCCCAACTGCACTTTGCCCTGCATAAACTGCGTAACCCCAACCAACACCACCGCAGAAAAGAGCGACATGCCAGCGAACGAAACCGCCACGTACACAATCAACGACTGCCCAAACAGCATCCATAAAGCAAACAGAATAGCCACAGACAGCGCAAATTCAAATGCCACAACCATCCACATCCACCGGGGCGCAGAAGGTGTTTTTGCGGCAGCGGCTGCATTAAGCTTTGCCCGCAATGCAAGCTTTAGCTCGGCGGGCGGCGGCATTCGCCCGGCAAAATGCCCTTTTAAGGCTCTGTCTAAATCATCCATACAAACCCTCCGTTTCTTTTGCAAGTAATACTTTCATTAATGCACGGGCCTTGTGCAGGCGGCTTTTTACCGTGCCTTTTGGCAGGCCCATCACCCCGCCAATCGCCTCAAGCCCCATATCATCAAAATAATGCAAAATCAATGGTATGCGAAATTTATCTTCCAGGCTATTTACGGCGGCTTGCACCGCTTCTTGCGTGGCGCGGGCCTGCACATCGGCCTCTACATTTTCCCGGCCGGCCGCGGCATAATCAAATTCTTCCAATGGCTGCTGGGGAGCTATGGCCTGCCTGCGCACCGCCTTGCGCCTGGCGTTTTTCCATTTACCAACCGCTATGCTAAACAGCAGCGATTTTGGGTTGCCGTCCGGGTTAATGCGCCCCCGCATCTCGAAGGCCGCAAGCACCGTGTCCTGGTACAAATCACCTGCCATATCAGAGGCCGCCCCCGCCGCCAGATAGCAGCAAAACGAGTACAAATCCTTTTCATATTCGCTTATAAGCCTTTCAAAATCTTTAACAAGCACAGGCACCTCCTTCCGCAGGCGAAAAAATTTATTAACCACTTCAGTGTTTCCAGGTATGACATTTTCAATATATATTGTCTCCCGTTTTAAAACGGTTCATTTTTTTTGAAAGACTCCTATCAATACTAATCTCAAATTAAAACAACGAATTGGAGCGGCACCCTTAAACGCCGAGATAAGGCGTTTTAGGGCGGTTTTGCCGCGAACAATGAGGCGATTTTAATTGAGATTGGTATGAAATGTCATAAAAAGATTGAACTGGGTATGATTATACAGTATACTTCATGGGAAACAATCTAGCGGAAAGAGCGTGGCTGCGTAAAGGCCACAAACTCATAACCAAACATTAAAAATTTTAAACATTTCAACCATCTCCAGTTGCAAAACTGGATAGAGGAGGCCCCAAAATGAAAAAAAGCTTCAAAACCCGCGCGATATGCCTAGCACTAGCCCTAATCCTGCTAACAGGCTCGCTAACCTTTGCAGCCATAAACGGCTCGCCATACGAAACCTTAAAGCAAGCCGCGCTAGAAATGCTAGTGCTTGACAATGCCACCATAAACGCAAGAATATCTCTATACTTTAATGGCGTGCAAGAATCCATCGAGCCTGGCTTCATGTCCATAGGCCATGGCAGAAGTTTTGACAAAAGCTTCAACAGCCAAGGCGAACCAAATGGCATGTTCACCTTCGAAACAGACCAGCTTAGGATAAGCGCCGTACACAGGCATCCAGACGATACCATTCACTGGTACAGCGTAAATGTATTTAACCAGCATAACAGGCGCTGGCGCGATGCCACATTAACAGGCCGCACCCGGGAAGAGCTAAACTCTGCCCAGGTGCGCTTGCCCATACTTTTGGCAGACCTAATCATTGGCGACCTACGCCATAACCTAACCATGTCCACCGTAGACGGCAACCGCCGTATAAGCGGTGCAATCACCCATAGCCAGCTGCCAGAAATAGTACGGGTTGGCATAGAAGCGCTCATCGAGCTAGATTCACAATTTGCACGCTCTGCCCCGCCCCAAAGGCATAATTTCCAGCGCCCCATAGACGCACCCCCACAAAGCATCTACATTAACACAATTCGCGGCGAGGCTGATATAGACCCAAATGGCAATCTAACAAGGCTATACGGCTACGCAGCAATAACCGTGACAAATATCTTTAATGAAACCACCCTAGTAGAAGCGAAAATGGAAGTTGACATCACAGATATCGGCACAACCTTCCCACAAAGTCCAATCCCCGGCGCAGAAGAACTTTTCACCCAAGAATTTTTACGCCAAACCATTCAATCTGATCTCTTTGGCCAAGTGTTCTTCACCCTAAACCCAGACGGCACAGTAAACCAAGACAGCCTCACAGCCTCTTGGCCAAACGACGCCGCCAGGGGCCGTACGCTATTCACCCAAGCCCCGCTAGAAATTTACGAGGTAGATACCGAATGATACTAGAAGTAAAAAACCTAACAAAATTATACCGCAACGGCCGAGGGGTGGAGGATATTTCCTTCACCCTTTCGCCAGGCGATGTTTTGGGGCTGCTGGGCCCAAATGGTAGCGGCAAAACCACCACCATGAAGGCCATAACAGGGCTTGTACACCCAAAAAAAGGCGACATAAACATCTGCGGCATAGACGCCATAGACTGCCACGAAGCCGCCATGCACCATGTAGGCTGCTTAATAGAAGCCCCCGCCCTGTACGATTACATGACCGCGGTACAAAACCTGCGCCAGGTAGCCCGCTACCGCAAAGGCATAGACTCCCGCCGTATAGAAGAAGTATTACGCATGGTGGGCATGGATGGCTACAAGCGCGATAAAGTACGCAGCTTTAGCCTTGGTATGCGCCAGCGCACTGGCCTGGCCATCACCTTATTGGCCGCCCCAAAGCTGCTGATACTGGACGAGCCATTTAACGGCCTAGACATTGAAGGGATGCATTATGTACGCACGGTAATAAACCTAGCCGCCCAAAATGGCTCTGCGGTGCTAATCTCTTCACATTTAGCCAGCGAGGTACAGCAATGCGCCACCAAAGCCGCCATAATGCACAGTGGCAAGCTGCTGGCCGTAGATACTATGGATACAATCCTACAAAAACACGACAACCTAGAGGATTATTTTCTAAAAACCGTGGGGGTACTACCCTCTCAAACGCCACAGGATTTTAAGAATTTGGATAATATTATAGGGAGACAACAATGAAATCATTCCATTCGGCTTACCGCAACGAACTTACTAAGCTTTTCTTGCGCAAGAAGTATATCGTGTTTCTTGTGATTGGGCTGATTATTTGTATCGGCTGGGCTGCGCTGGCATTTGTAGCGGCTGGGCTTATGAACCGCAGCGCAGGGATGTTTTTTAACCTAACCCCTACCCCAATGGGCGCGCTGCCTATTTTCTTGCAATTTATTTTGCCGCTACTTATTTTTATGGGCGCCACGGATTTGATTACATCAGAAGGTTCTGACGGGACTATGAAAGGCAGCATCTTTTGCCCGGTGGAAAAATGGAAGCTATACACCGCCAAAATAGCGGCAATTATGGTGTATGTGATTATTTATTTGACATGTATTTACGCCATCAGCACAATTTTGAACCAAACCATGGGCAATGCCCTGGATGCCGGGCAGCTTTTTAATGCATTTATGTCTTATTTGCTGGCGCTACCGCCTTTGCTGGTGCTGGCTACTTTTGCGGCATTTGTGGCGCTGCTGGTACGCAGCAGCACTTTAGTTATGCTGCTTCTTATTGGCAGTTACTTGCTGCTTAATGTACTGCCGCTGTTTTCGCCGATATTTTCAGAGCTGATCTTTACATCTTATTTAGGCTGGCATAGGCTTTGGGTTGGGATTTTGCCGGGTGCGTCGCGGCTGGCGCATATGGTTGTGATTTTGCTAAGTTATGGCGCGGTGTTTTATATTGCTGGCAGTTTGATTTTCGACAGGAAGGAATATTAAATTGCGAAAAATCCAGCTTAGGCGGCTGATAAACGATGGGCGGCATTTTGCAAAAACACAGCCTCTTTCGGTGAACTACGGCATAGATGGCCTGCTGATAATGGGCGCGATGGGCATAGCCGGAAACAACAACAACCTTTTTGCCCAGCGGCTGGGCGCCGGGGATTTCCACCTGGCCATGTTGCAATTTATCCCGCAGATGGCCATACTATTGATACTTATCCCGGCAGGGCTTTTTGCCGACAGCTTAAAAAATAAACGCCGCATGATGACTGTGGCTCTTTTTGCCGCGGGGGTTTTCTTTTCTCTGGCTGGGTTCTCTGCATTTTTGCCGGCCTTTGCGGTTTATTTTTTCTTGGGCTTTTTGGCGCTGGCTAATTTGTCTAACATGGGGTTTTACAACTTGGCCTGGCAGGCGTATTTCCCGGAAGCTGTAAGCGAAGAGGCGCGCAACACGGTGCTTACATTCCGCGCCCGCATGACTATGCTGGTACAGCTTGTGGTGCCGCTTGTGGTGGGTACAATCCTTACATCTATCGCCAGTGACCAGGGTAAGATTGCGGCGCATCAGCTTTTTTACATTCTAGCCGTGGCGCTAACTATATCCAATGCATTTCATATTCGCAAAATAAAAGCTATAAACCCGGCCAAGCCTAAGCATATTTCCTGGGCAGAAATGAAAACAGCTGCCAAGCGGCTGGCTGGCAATAAGCAATTTATCATATTCTGCGCCACTATTTTGTTCTTTCATATGATGTGGCATATGGATTGGACGCTGTTTTTTATAGGCCAGCGCAATTACATGGAAATGAACGAGTTTATGCTAAGCCTAACCCCTGTGGTGGGTATGTTGGCGCAGCTGGTAACGTTAAAATTTTGGAGCAGGAACAACGCCAAGCAAGGCGTGGAGAAACCCCTAACATACGGTATGCTTGGGCTTATAGCCAGCCCCATTGCCATAATAGTGGGGGTCTCGCTGCCCGCAAATATTGGCCCATGGGCGTTTTTGGCCATACATGGGGTGGGGCATCTGGCCTTTGCCAATATCACGCTAAATCTCTTCCAATGCTTGCTGAAGGTAGTAGATAACGAAAACCGCAGCTTTTCTATATCTGTGTACACTTGCCTGATTACTCTATCCAACGCGGTGATGCCGCTGGCTGGGGTTGCAGTGTACCGTGGTTTTGGCGGGGATGTTAATGCGCTGCGCATTACTTTTGCACTACTTATTGCAACGCGGCTTGTGGCTGCTGGGTTTTGGATGCTACGGTTGCGATATGCTGGTGAGAAGGTTGCGGAATAACATGGATGCTGAAGTGAAGAAGCCCTACCGGATATAATGAAATGATTCGAAAACGGTCTCGCCTGTCGCGACAGGCAAGACCGTTCTTTATTTATTTCGCTATATACTCAGCTCGAAATCCAGCGTGCCATGCTCTGTGCCGTTTACTATAAGCGTGATGGAATGGACACCAGGGTAATGTTTTCTTACGCTTACATCTGCCAGGGAATGCTTTTTGGTGTAGGGTTTTGTTTGGTTGGCTTCTAGCGCGATTTCAGAGATTTGGAAGATTTTACGGTTGCGCTTGCCGTTAGATTTCACATAGTCTATGCCGTATTCTAGCCGCGCTTTTGTGGCTTTTTTTGTTGTTATTGTGAAGGAAAATTCTATGGGCTGGCCTATGGATATTTTAGTTGGGGTTACGGCAAAGCCACTGGTTTCTATGTGGTTGCCGCCGCCAAAGCCAAATAGGCTTAAGGCTTCGCGGTTGCCTTTTTTTAATAAGCTGCGGCAGGCGTGTTTTACTACCAAGTTTGTAAGGTCGTTTTGGCCGTACCATTTTTGGGCTATTTCTACCACTAAGGCTGGGTGGGTTTTGGATATGTCGTTTAGGTTGTTGGCTACGCTGCGGCGCACGTATAGGGAGGGGTCGGCCTTTAGGCCTTCTAATATGAGCAGCACTGGGGATGGGTCTGCCTTAAAGCGTGGTAGCGCCTGGGTCCACGGTAGCGCCGGGCGACAGCCTTCGCTGGCCAGGCGGCGGAGGTCCTCATCGTCGCTTTTTGACCAGGCCAGCATTTGCGCCATCATGCGCGCCTCGTGGTTGATTATGAACGGCCGCACGGCGAATTCTGCACTGGCATAGTGGGTGTACAGCGCCATGGCGGCCATGGACGTATCCCAATCTGCCTCGGCCTGGCCATAGACTTCTACAAAATCTGGGAAGAACATGCTAAAACCGCCGTCTAACCAGCCGCCGTAATTGGCCACTATTTTGTCTATTATGGCTATGGCCTGGGGGTAGCTTTGGGGCAAAAATTTACCCAAGGCCAGGGTGATTTTGCGGCCACGGGCTTTTAATTCTAGGGTTGGCCAGGTTTCGTCTAGTATGGCATCCAGAAATGGTTCGATTGGAAACGGGCTGTATACGGCTTGGATATCCTGGGCTAGATTTTGTAGAGTTTCGCGGTTGTATACGTTTTTTAAAGGTTCTGGCATAGTGGCCTCCTGGGGTTGTGCTCCATTTAGTGATGGGAATGGGTTTTGTTGTATATGTTAAAGCCGTATTTTTCGTACAGCTTGCGGGCTAGTTTGATTTGAAAAACTGAAGGGAAACCGGCTTGTTTTGCTGCTTTTTATTTCCATTGTACAACTGCCGTAAAACTACGAAAATACGGGCTTTATCTTACGCACTAAAAACAAAGGCGGTAAATTCTTTCGGCTTCAACTGTCTGCCCGATGTACTCAAACCCAAGCCTTTCGGCTAACTTTATAGAACTTACGTTTTCTTCATCCATACCTGTTTCTATGCAGCGTACCTTCATCTCGTCCCGTGCAAATTCAATGATTGCCCGTACCGCTTCGGTCATATACCCTTTACCCCAAAAATCTGGATGCATATCGTAGTGGACTTCGCAGAATGCGGTATTTTTATCCCAATTATCAAAAACGCACGTACCCATTGCGACGCCGTCGGTTTTGCAGACGAAAACCCAACCGTGCTGGTTGCGCGGTTCAGGTTGGTTCCATTCTGCAATCTCCGTGTCTGCGCCGTATATGTCGGCGTAACGATCCTCCTCAGAATGAAAGCGTAACACCTCGTCGTTTGTGTAGAGGACATAAAAAAAATATCGGTGTGCCTGGGAAATGCATTGCAAGTGCAAGCGATTAGTTTCAAGGTCTGTGAAAAACATAGTATCCTCCCAGTATCCTGTATGTTCATAAATGTTGCCAACGCAAAAATTATAACACATTATTATATAACACAAGATATGATATCAGTCGGCTGCAAATTGCGACCAACTGAGTTTTTTTGCGCATTACAAATAAATTTCGCCCTGCAAATATAGCCTGGCTTTGCCTGCGATTTTAACCCTATCGCCACAGCTTTGGCAAAACAACATGCCGCCCCGCTTAGAAAGCTGCCGGGCGGTGAGTTTATCCTTGCCTAGTTTTTCTGCCCAAAAAGGGATAAGCGTAGAATGGGCCGAACCTGTAACATGGTCTTCTGGCAGGCCGACGGCAGGGGCGAAAAATCGCGAGACAAAATCTACATCACGCCCCTTGGCGGTTACGATTAAGGCAAGGCAGTTTGGCAGTTTTGCCACCAGGTTTAAATCTGGCTGAATGTTTTCTACTTCTTCTTGGCTGCCAAGCAGAAGTAGCATATCCCGCGACAGATGCGCCTCTTGCACGGGTTGCCCTACAGCCTGCGCCATTAGCGCTGCTGGCTGGATTTTTTCGGGCTTCCTTGCGGGGAAATCCATCTCGAATAAATCGTCCTGTTTTACCACAGACAGAACGCCGCTTTTGGTGTGGAAATCCATACTGGCCAGGGTGGCATGGCCGCATAAATCCACCTCTACCGCTGGGGTAAGCCAGCGCAAACCGTAGTGGTTATCCTACTTTACCACAAAGGCGGTTTCTGCAAGATTATTTTCTGCGGCTATGTTTTGCATGGTTTCGTCGCTTAGCCAGCCGTCCAGCAGACATACCCCGGCCGGGTTGCCAGAAAATGGTCCATCTACGAATGCGTCTACCACAAAATATTTCATTTCTTAGCCTCCAGCCCGCAAGTAAACTTAAAATGGCTTTTTGCCATACCCTGCTTCAAATAAAACCCATGGCTACGCTCTCGCACGCGGTTGCAACAGACTTCTAGCAGCAGGCAATCGTTTTCTATGGCGATTTCTTTAAGCCGCGCAAAAAGCCGCGCCCCAATGCCATCAGATTGCCGGCCGCTGGCGATTACCAGCTCTTGGATTTCGCCAATATTTGCGCAATGGTGCAGCAGCCCCTGTATATGTATGCTGCCAAAGCCAATCACTTGGCCGCCGTCCACGGGCAGGACATAATGGATGTTTTCATTGGCCATATTGGCATTGTATATTTTTGTGAAATCGCTTTTGCTTAAAATTTCGCCTTCAAGCTCGCAAAGGAGGGAGTAAACCTCCTCCAGATGCCTAGCTGTTGCCCTTATAAACTCCATGCTACCCCTCCTAAATATCCCGCCACATATGCTCTACCGGCCCTGCGCCCTGCCCCAGGTCCAACCCAGCGGCCAGCGCGCCAGAGATATACTCCTTGGCTGCAGCCACACTATCTTGCAATGGTTTGCCCGCAGCCAGCCCGCAGGCAATGGCAGAAGACAAAGTGCAGCCCGTGCCGTGGGTATTGTGGTTATCCACCCGCAGGCCAGTGAACCAGCTTGCCTCCCCGCCAGCCAGCAGAATATCCGCAGCATCCCCTTCTAAATGCCCGCCTTTTACCAGCACATTGCAGGAATATTGCTGGCAAATAGCTTCAGCAGCCTTAAACATGTCGTCTCTGCTGTGTATTTCAAACCCGCACAAAACCTCCGCCTCTGGGATATTTGGCGTAACCAGCGCCGCCAGCGGAAAAAGCTCGCCCACTAGGGTTTCTTTGGCGGCGTCATCCATAAGGCGGCTGCCGCTGGTGGCCACCATTACAGGGTCTACCACTATGTTTTTGGCGGCATATTTGCGCAACCCGGCAGCAATGGCCTTGATTATTTCTGCATTGGACACCATGCCAACCTTCACTGCATGGGGCGGGATATCTGTAAACACCGCGTCCATTTGCGCGGTAACAAAATCAGGCGTGACTTCAAAAATGCCAGTAACGCCCATGGTATTTTGGGCTGTAAGGGCTGTAATCACGCTCATGGCGTATTGTCTATGGGCGGCTATGGCCTTGGTATCAGCCTGGATACCAGCACCGCCGCTGGAATCTGAACCGGCTATGGTTAGCACAACTTTTTTCATATTTTCTCCATTTCGTTTGGGGCATATCCACCACAAAACCACAGGGATGCCGCCGCTAAGCGCGGGCGGTTACTTCTTCGCCTTTTAGGATTTTATTCATGGTGTTCATGGCGCACATGTTGCCGCACATTGTGCAGGTGTTTTTTATTGTGGATGGAGCTTCGTTGTGGATTTTACGGGCTTTTTCTGGGTCTATGGCCAGGCTGAACATTTTTTCCCAATCTACTTCTTGGCGGGCGCGGCTCATTTCGTTGTCCCAATCTGCGGCTTTAGGGATTTTTTTGGCAAGGTCGCCAGAATGTGCGGCTATTTTTGCAGCTATTATGCCATCATGCACATCTTGCTGGTTTGGCAGGCGCAAATGCTCTGCAGGAGTCACGTAGCATAGGAAGGCCGCGCCATTTGCGGCGGCAATTGCACCGCCTATGGCCGATGTTATATGGTCGTACCCCGGCGCGATATCTGTTACTATTGGCCCAAGTACATAGTACGGCGCGCCATGGCATAGGGTCTCTTGCAGCTTCATATTTGCGGCAATTTGGTCTATTGGCATATGGCCTGGGCCTTCGATTATAACCTGTACATCTTTGGCCCAGGCGCGCTTTGTAAGCTCGCCTAGGGTTATCATCTCTTCAACTTGCGCAACGTCAGAGGCGTCGTGGGTGCAGCCTGGGCGGCATGCATCTCCAAGGCTAAGGGTTACATCGTATTCACGGCAAATTTCCAGCAGTTCGTCGTAACGTTCGTAGAATGGGTTTTCTTGCCCGGTCATTTCCATCCAGGCAAACATAAGCGACCCGCCACGGGAAACAATATTGGTAATTCGGTTGCGGTTGCGCTTAAACCGCTCTGCCGTGGCGCGGTTCATGCCGCAGTGGATTGTCATAAAATCCATGCCATCCTCTGCATGTATACGGGCAATGGCCATCCATTCGTCGGAAGTAATTTTTGCCAAATCCTTATCGTAATACACCAAAGCATCGTAAATTGGCACACTGCCAAGGGCGGCCTTGCATTCCCGTGATAACTTCTGCCTAAAGGCGCGGGTGTCGCCAAAAGTACTTAAATCCATGATGGCATCTGCGCCCATCTTCTCAGATTCTTGCACCTTCGCCACCTCTGCATCCATGTTATGGCAGTCTTTGCTGGCCCCTAGGTTTACGTTAATTTTTGTGCTAAGGTAGCGGCCAATAGCCTTTGGGTGGCCGGCCTGGTGGTTTTTATTTTTGGGGATAGCGGCCAACCCTGCGGCTACCTGCGCCATAAGCGCTTCTGGGGTGATATGCTCGTCTGCGGCGGCTATTTTCATTTCTGGGGTGATAATGCCCTTGCGCGCCGCTTCCATTTGAGTTTTGTATGTCATTTCTGTGCCTCCATTGGTTAGAAACGCTAATTAATTAGTGGTTTCCATCATTAGACTTCTTCCGAAATTACGTTTTTTAATTTCGGAAGAGTTACATTTTCAATCTTTTGCTTCTTCTGAAATTGCGTTTTTTGCAATTTCAGAAGAACTCTATTATTTTCCTTCAAATTGTGCAACAATTTTTGGGCTTAGTCAAGTTATGAAGATTATGTCTAACAAAATTTTCATCTATAGTGTATAATGTCAGCGACAAAACGAAATTCCAAAAGGAGCATATCAAATGAAACTAGAAAAACTAACGGGTGACCGCTTTAAAGAACGCCCCGCAGATTGCAGCATAGACAGCCACGCACTTATGGTGCGAGGCGGGTACATTAAACAAGTTGGCAACGGCATATATTCTTCCTATACGGTTTTAAAGCGCATCACCCGTAAGATTGAAGAAATAATCCGCGAAGAAATGGACGCGATAGATGGCCAGGAAGTCCTCTTCCCGGTGGCCATGCCAGCCAGCCTATGGCAGGAATCTGGCCGCTACGAAGGCGTGGGCAAAGAGCTGCTACGCTTTAACGACCGCAACGATGCACCCCACCTTCTGGGTATGACTCACGAAGAAGCCGCCGTGCAACTGGTGCGCGAGTACGGCCAAACCTACGCAAAATACCCTTTTATGATTTACCAGATTCAAACAAAGTTCCGGGATGAGGCCAGGCCGCGCGCCGGGCTAATCCGCACCAGGGAATTTACTATGAAGGATGCCTACTCGTTCCACACCAGCCAGGAAGATTTGGAAACCTACTACGAACAAGCCTTCCAGGCCTACGAGCGGATTTTCGCCAGGGTTGGGCTGCCAGGGGTGATTTCCGTAGCGTCGGATTCTGGCATGATGGGTGGCAAGATTTCCCATGAGTTTATGCTGCTTACACCAGCCGGTGAGGATTCTATCGTGGTGTGCAAAAGCTGCGATTTCCGAGCCAACCTTGAAGCGGCAGAATGCATAGTGGACAACGGCGTAGCCCCAGAGCCAGTAGCCCTTACAAAAGTCCACACCCCAGGCACAAAAACAATTGAAGATGTATGTAATTTCCTCAAGTTACCCACAGATAAATCCTGCAAGGCCGTGGTTTACCAAAAGGAACAAACTGGCGAATATGTAGTGGTTTTCATCCGCGGTGATTTGGATATAAACGAAACAAAGCTAAACAATTTCATGGGCGAAGAGCTTATCACCGCAGAAATTACAGCGGGCTGTGGCCTTGTGGTGGGTTTCCTTGGGCCGGTTGGGCTAAAGAATGCCACCATTTTGTTTGACGCATCTTTGCAGGGCATCAACAACCTATGCTGTGGCGCAAACGAAGAGGATTATCACTACACAGGCATGGATATTGCCCGGGATTTTGGCGCGGCAGAATATCATGATTTCGCCAAAGCTATGGACGGCGGCATATGCCCAAGCTGCAAGAAGCCCACGCTTACTATCGCCCGCGGCATAGAAGTGGGCAATATCTTCCAGCTTGGCACAAAATACACCGCCGCCATGGGCATGAAATTTGCCGACGAGGCCGGCGCACTGCATAATCCTATCATGGGATGTTACGGCATTGGCGTGGGCAGGCTGGCGGCCTCTGTTTGCGAAGAACTCCACGACGATTACGGCCCTATTTGGCCAATTGCCATAGCCCCATGGCAGGTGCATATCTGCTGCGTGAGGGCAGATGACACAGAAGCAAAGGCCTTTGCAGATGGCTTGTACAGCCAGCTTCGCGCCGCTGGGCTGGAAGTGATTTACGACGACAGGCTTGTAAGCGCCGGGGTGATGTTCTCCGATGCAGATTTACTAGGGGTGCCTGTTCGCGTAGTGGTTAGCCCGCGCAATATGAAGGAAAACTGCTGCGAAGTTGCTACCAGAAACAAATCTATAAACGAAAAAATCCAGCTTGGGGATGTTGAAGCCCATGTAAAACAGCTGGTGGCAAAGCTTAAATAAATTTATTTCTAAAGGAAGGGGTTTATCAAATGAACAAAAAATGTGAACATTGCGGCATGGACGCACCGCACAACGCCAATGTTTGCGTACATTGCGGGGAAGAATTCCCCAAAATCGAAAGCAGTGGCGCGACAGTTTTCTGCGGCAATTGCGGCAGCCAAATGGAGGAAACAGAAAGATTCTGCGCCCAATGCGGCGCAACCACCCACAACAACGCAATTGTGGAAAAACCTGCAAGGGCCACAGCGGCAGCATTTAAGCTGCCAAGCATCAAGGTGCTGGGGGCTGTTGGGGTTGCGGTGGCAGCGCTTATCCTTATCTTGGTGCTGGTTTTCTCTGGCGGCGGCAGGAATATGGAGCGGGTGATGGAAAGATACCTTGTAGCCACATATGAAGGTAATTTCAGAAGGATAAACCGCTACTCTGCAATAGATTACGATAGAATGTTCAGTGATTTTACCGATAATACTTCCCGCAGGGAAATACGAAATATCATGGATGATGAATTTGGCGTGCGCGGCATAGCTGAATATTTTGAAATCCGCGCCCAAGACATGCGCGACATGTTAGGACTTGATGGCAACCTTAGCTTTTACGTTGAAGTTGTAGGCTCAAGCACCATACGCGGCCGCGAAATGCGAGAGCGAGTAGAAGCACTAGAATGGCAGCTATCGCTTATGGGGATTGATGTGGATTCTGGTAATGTAATCCGCACAGATAGAATCAACGAATGGGTTGAAGTGCGCGTGGCCGTAACTGCATCTGGCAGCAGCGGCGAAATGTCTGACATACAACGCTTTGAAATGCTAAGAGTAGGCAGAAACTGGCGCATATTAGATAATTTAACCTTGCTTGAAGTTGCGCTTATTTCTGCGCTGTTTTAGGTATTAGGTTTGGCATGATGGCTTTATTGTGGATGTTTATTTTGTTGGGTCAAGATGAAAGCTGGGTAAGTTTTTTAGAAGATTTGGTATAGTGAAATAATTCGAAATCGGTCTCGCCTGTCGCGGCAAAAACGCCTGAAACGCCTTATTTCGGCGTTTCAGATGTCACTCGGGCGAGACCGTTTCTCATTCATTTCATTATAAACCGTTAAGTTTTTTGGTGTTAGTATGATTAAAAACCCGAATTTTGGGGATTTCTTTTGCGCTAAGGTTCGAAAAAGGCATCATTTTGCCCAAAACATGGTACCATACGGTACCATTTTCGGAAAAGATGTCATTTTTCGGAAAATATATCACAACACATCTTCATCCCATACCATCCAAGACTTTTCCCTATAAAATTGACAACCCAGCCAAAGCAGAATAAAATAGCCTATAGTGAAATAAATGAGAAACGGTCTTGCCCGAGCGGCACCTGGAATGCCGAGATAAGGCGTTCCAGGCGCTTTTGCCGCGACAGGCGAGACCGATTTCGAATTATTTCACTAGACTTCTTCCGAAATTATGCTTTTTAATTTCGGAAAAGTTACATTTTCAATCTTTTGCTTCTTCTGAGGTAACCCGGAAGAAACCGGGCGGCACGGAGTGCCGGGTTCGCCAGGCGAACCTTATGAAATTGCGTTTTTTGCAATTTCAGAAGAACTCTACTAAAATACGACTATTTGCATGCACAGCATGCACCCGCAGGCGGCAAGCCGCCAAGGAAGAGTGGCCTGGCTTTGCCCGTCAGAACGGCAGAGTGCAGGGCGGCGCCCTTATTTAAATGGAGGTTTAAAACATGCAGCGTTACGATTTTAAATCAATCGAAAAAAAATGGCGTAAGAACTGGAAGGATTCTCCCATCCAGCAAAACACCAGCAGCAAGCCAAAATACTATTGTTTAGACATGTTCCCCTACCCCTCTGGCACTAGCTTGCATGTGGGGCATTGGCGCGGGTATGTGCTTAGCGACGTGCTTAGCCGCCACAAAGTGTTGCAGGGTCATCATGTGCTGCACCCCATGGGCTGGGATGCCTTTGGCCTTGCGGCAGAAACTAATGCAATAAAAAAGGCGATTCACCCGGCCATTTCCACAGAGGAAAATGTGGCCAGCATGAAGCGCCAACTTAACGAAATGAGCACAATCTATGATTGGGATTTTGAGATAAACACCACAGACCCAGCCTACTATAAATGGACCCAGTGGATTTTTGCCCGCATGTTCGAGCATGGGCTGGCCTACGAGCAAGAAATGCCGCTGAACTGGTGCCCAAACTGTAAAGTGGTGCTGGCCAACGAAGAAGCCGTTGGCGGCGTTTGCGAGCGCTGCAAGCAACCATCCACCAAGAAAAACCTACGCCAATGGATGCTGCGCATTACAAAATACGCCGAAAGGCTTCTGCAAGATTTGAACCAGCTTAACTGGCCAGAAAAAGTTAAAAAAATGCAAACCGATTGGATTGGCAAAAGCCATGGTGCAGAAATTGATTTTGCCGTGGCTGGCAGTAATGCCAAAATAAAGGCCTTCACCACCAGGCCAGACACCCTTTGCGGCGCCACTTTTATGGTGCTTGCCCCTGAGCATCCGCTAGTGGCGCAGCTTACCGCAGCCCCCCAGCAGGCTCAGGTTGAGGCCTATGTGAAGCGTTCTGCAACCCGCAGCAATGTGGACAGGATGCAGGATAAAGAAAAAACCGGCGTTTTCATAGGGACTAATGCCACAAACCCGTTAACCGGGCAGGATATGCCCATTTGGGTGGCAGATTACGTGCTGGCAGATTACGGCACCGGCGCGATAATGTGCGTGCCTGCCCACGACGAGCGAGACTTCGAATTTGCCACAAAATTTGGCCTGCCAATAGTACAAGTTATATCTGCGGACGGCAAGCAATCCCCACTAGATGAGGCATTTATTGGCGATGGCGTTCTTATAAATTCTGACAAATTTAACGGCATGGCCGTGGCAGAAGCGCAAGCGGCCGTGGCCGCGCATTTGGAAGCCCAGGGCATTGGCAAAACCACTGTCAATTACAAGCTGCGTGATTGGGTTTTCTCGCGCCAGCGCTATTGGGGCGAGCCTATCCCCATAATCCACTGCGAAAGCTGCGGCCCGGTGGTTGTGCCAGATAAAGATTTGCCAGTGATGCTGCCAGATGTAGAATCATACATGCCAACAGACACTGGGGATTCTCCACTTGCAGCCATGGCAGATTGGGTCAATGTGCCATGCCCAAAATGTGGCCAAGCCGCCCAGCGCGAAACCAACACCATGCCCCAATGGGCTGGTAGTTCCTGGTATTTTTTGCGCTACCCAGATGTAAACAACGACAATGCCCTAGCCAGCCCCGACGCGCTAAAAAACTGGCTGCCAGTAGACTATTATGTTGGCGGAATCGAGCATGCAGTGCTGCATTTGCTATACGCCCGCTTCTACACGAAATTCCTATACGATATTGGCGTGGTTACCTTTGAAGAGCCATTTAGCACCCTGTTCAATATCGGGATGATAAACTACAACGGCCGCAAAATGTCTAAAGGCGAGGGCCATGGTGTCTCCCCAGATGATGTATTGCCCCGCTACGGCTGCGACGCCCTGCGCCTGTACGAAATGTTCATAAGCCCGCCAGAAATGGATTGTGAATGGGATGACAGCGGTATTGAAGGAGTTTCGCGCTTCCTAAACAAGCTATGGCGCATGGTGGAAGCCCCTCATATAATCGCCACAAACCCAGAGCTAACCCGCCAGAAACATCTAATGATACACGATATAAGCCAGCGGCTAGACAATATGAGCCTAAACACCGTGGTAAGCGGCTTCATGACCCATGTAAACGCCATGCAAGACCTAGCAAAAACACATGGCGGCCTGCCAGCAGACAACCTAGAGGCGCTTGCCATCTTGCTGGCCCCCTTCGCGCCACATATGGCCGAGGAAATCTGGGAACGCCTAGGGCATAAGGAATCCGTATTCCTGCAAACCTGGCCAAAATATGATGCGGCCATGCTAAAATCCGACACCGTAGAACTAGCACTGCAAATAAACGGCAAACTGCGTGGGAATATTGAAGTGCCAGCAGATATGGGCAAAGACGATATAATAGCCGCGGCCAGGGAACAGCTTGCAGATAAGCTAGACGGCATGGAGATTGTAAAGAGTATTTATGTGCCAGGCAGGATTGTTAATTTTGTTGTGAAGGGTTAGATATAGTGAAATAAATGAGAAACGGTCTCGCCAGAGCGGCACCTAAAACGCCGAGACAAGGCGTTTTAGGCGCTTTTGCCGTGACAGGCGAAACCGATTTCGAATTATTTCACTATAAGTAACGGAGATGCGCTGCAGTGCATCTCCGTTTTTTTGTATGTGCTTTTTGGTGGAGCGGTTATATAATTTGAGGCTGACAACGGTTTCCATTGTACAACTAATAAAAACTACAGAAATAAGGGCTTTTCAACCTAAACATTTTTACCTTGCCACTATTTTTAACTATACAATCTGTGTCTTAGCTACCCCATTCAAGCTCTAACTCAATCCATTTCATAAGCACATCACGTTCCATTTCATTATTTATCAAAAATTCAAAGCCATTGTGCCGACATAGTTCAAAATCTTCACCCTTATGCGAAAACCTGTGCGGTTCGCCTCCTCCGTATGGACATTTTACGAAATTAGGGTTGTTAAGTTCTGAGCAATTCTTGCAATTTCGATTTTTGCTTCTCATGGTATCAAGCATAAATTCAGTAAGCTGATTTAATATGTCGCTTGATTTTTCAAAATGGTTTACATTAGGGATTGCTGAGCTATTCTTTGCTTTCAGGTCTATTTTGCATACAACATTTTTTGTTTTCCGTGATGTGTAAGAAAAAGTGCCATCGCATAAAAAATACCTGACCTCGCCAACAACTTGGCAACTTCGGGTTAATAGTTCATCTAAACTAATAACCCATTCTCTTATATCGGGCGGCTGTGTAGTAGCATATTCAGCGATATTGACAGTCGGCGGCTTTGGTTTTACATTTGCAAGAAGGTAAAAATCCCCACGCATGAGTATGGTGGAATATCGGTCATATTTAGCCTTTACATTGGATTGTGCTAAAGCCATCAATTTCAAGCCAGTGAGCAATGAGTCGTCGTTTTCATATTGAACATAAAATGTGCCGGTTTTTGAGAAATCAATATTTTCTGAAAAATCCGCATCCTCGAAATAAAATCCCAACTCTGATAATAAATCGAACAGTTCTAATTTACGTTGCTTTGACATTTTATTCAAATGCTTATATTTCTGCATTTTGGATACATGAAGCATATCTTCGCCGTAAACAATCAGCTCGTTTTTTGGCTCTGTTTCAAGGCGACCATGGTAACCAAATTGAAATAAAATAGCACCCATCTCCTCTATTATCGGGAAACGAGCAGGAAGTGTTCCATTTTTTTCTCGTGTTTTTACGTCAAATCTATTCTTGTTATTGGCTAACATATCATAAAGTTCATACAAAAAAGAGCGGAAAGCTGATATTCCTGCCCTCAATTCATCGTCGGACAAGCCTAACCTAAACGCCTCGGCAATAATAAAATCGCCTGGTGTATGCGATATAACCGCTGCTTTTAAGTGGCCACAAATGTCCGCTAAACCGAGTTGACTCATCTTGTTCCTCCAGAGAGTTAGATGTTATTCTCTCCGAGTATAACATAATTAATGTGGCATCAGTTGGTCGGATTTTCCGACCAACTGAATTTTTCGCAAAATAAAACTTCAACCACAAAAGTTTTCCGTTTATAGCAATTCCACCTAAAAAGCACCCACACAGCACATAGTTGCGAGAAATTTATAAGTTATAAGTGAGTGTTTTTAGGTAGAGTTGCTATACATATCTGCTCACTTCCCTACCCCAACCATAGCCACCTTCACGGCAAAAAGCTGATTATACCCCACCATTTTATTATTGATTATCCGCTGCACTGGGGCCGCCAGCTTGGTCTCTGCCACATTATCAAGTAGTTCAGACAGCGTTTTAAGGGCAGCATTTTCTTCCTGCAGGGCCAAATCTAGAGAATCTGCAAAATCCAGCCCTGTTTTTATTTCCTGCTGCGCCGGGGTGAATGCCTTGTCACAATGGGCTTCAAGCAACCCTACATACTGCTGCCAACGGTTGCCAGAACCTGCTGCCATGGCTTCTATGCCAGGCTTTACGCCTTCGGCCTGGATAGAAGCCGCCAAGCAGCTGTAAAATTTTTTTGCGTTAAACTCATCCTGGGCTAGGTTTTGCAGGGTTTTTGCTGCCTCAGGTGGAATGCCGCCCAGGATTGGGGGTTCCGCTGCTTCAACTTCTGGCAAATTGAAGGAAGTTGATTTCGCTGGCTGGGTTTGGCTTGTATCTGGTGGCGATGCTTGCTGAGTCGCGGGCTGTTTAGTTTCAGCGGCCGCCTCTGGCAAATGCCCATTGGCCTTTAACAATCGCATTGTTTCCTCATCCAAGGGCTCGTACCGCACGCCGTCTGGCAACGTTTTATTGAAGCGGCGGAAAGTATCGGCGGCTTTTTCTGGTGTGATTGGGGCTTGGGGCGGCCGGCTGGGTGGCTTTGTTGCCTGTGGTTGCTGAGCATGGCTGCCTGGCATCATCGGCGGTTGAGGCTGGGGCAACTGTGGTGTAACCTGTTGTGGCCGAACATGGCCACCAGGTATCATTGGCGGCTGCGCCATCTGCGGCGGCCTAGCCTGCATCTGCTGGCTCTGTGGGCGAGGCTGTCCATTCCCTATTCCACCCTGCCCAGCCGCCGTTTGCAACAACTGCGCCGTTTGGCGCGAAGCTGCCTGCATTGGCGACTGCCGCATATTTTGGGGCTGTTTAGGCTGCGGGGCTTGCGTTAAGGGATGCACCTGTGGCAGCCCGGCAAGCTGCACATTGGCCTTAGGCGGCTGTGCCTGCCCCGCCAGCCGCGCATTTATTTGGCTGTTATGCTTGGCCAACGGATTGTGCGCTTGCTGCCCGCGCATTGGGTTTCCCTGTTGTGGTAACTGTCCCCCCGGCGGTGTAAGTGGCTCAACCTGTCGTACCCCGCGGTTTTCTGCAACGCCTCTCAAGGGGAAAAATTTAAACTCATCTGGTTTATGTTCAGCAACCGTATCCGGCTGGCCAGCCTGCGCCGCCTGCTGGTTGGCAAATGTACTCCGCCTGAATGGTAATGGCATGTTGATGCTCCTTTCTTCATAAGTATTCTATGCAACTTACGGCGATTTTGTTATCGAAAAAAGCCCCGCCCCGCCACCTGAAAATTTTCCAGATGGCAAAGCAAGGCTCTGATGGTTTATAAACTGACTATAATGCTACTCTCCCACTATAAACCCCCAAATCACGCCAAACTTATCCATAAAATTGCCCACTAGCTCGCTATACTCCGTTTTTACAAACGGCGCGTCCGGCATGCTACCGGCCTTCATTTTCTCATAACAAGCAAGCAGCCTCTCTGGCGTGGCAAAAGTCACCGCCAAATGTGCTACGCAACCCACGCCAAACGAACCTAGCAAAAAAGCTTTCCCATCATTAAGGAAAACCTTTTGCCCGTGAATATTCATTTCCGCATGGCGGATTTTGCCATCACCGCTGTAATCATAGCCGCCAGCCTTTGTGCCAAAGGCCTTTTCGTACAAGGTAATAGCCGCCGCGCAATCGCCGTCAAAATGCAAGATATAGTGAAATAATTCGAAATCTGTCTCGCCTGTCGTGGCAAAAACGCCTGAAACGCCTTATCTCGGCGTTTCAGGTGCCACTTTGGCGAGACCGTTTCTCATTTATTTCACTATAGGAATCAGCATCAAGGCAGCCTCCTATTTACCTCCAAAATCGGCAGCGAGCCCTCTGTGGGAATGTAAATCACATTAGGGTTGCCGGCCATCAGTCGCACCCAAAGGTACAGGATATATTCCTCGCTAAGCGCATCTTGCACCTCGTACATGGCCTGAGCCGCGCCCCTTGCCCGCTCTACTTCTGCCTGGGCGTTGTAAATCTCTGCCTGCAGCCGCGCTCTGGCCTCTACTGTAATAACCTGTTGGTTAAACTCTGCCTCGGCTAGCTGCGCCCTGCCAGACATTTCCATAGACCACACCCTATATGTAGGGATTGCCCACATTAGCCCACCAATTAGCGCCGCGATAATCACAAACGCCGCCACAATGGCCACTACCATACTTCCAACACTTTTCATATTCGCCTCCTTTTTATAATTGCAATAATTAATTGTAAATCCCGTATATCCCGTTTGTCAACTTTTTATCGAATCACGCTTTTGCGACTTCATAAAAATTCTACGTTGGCCATCACAACAACACCCCAAGCAGCTCTCCAATATGCGCCGCACCGTACACCTTAAACCCTTCCGGCACGCGCAATTTCGTCTTGTTGGCCTGGGGTAGCACACATGCGGTGAAGCCATGCCTGGAGGCTTCTATCACCCGGCGCTCTGGCTGGTTTACGGCGCGCATTTCGCCGGCTAGGCCTACTTCGCCTATTACCATCACGCCGGGGGCTAGGGGCTTGTCTTTGTAGCAAGAGGCAAGGGCGGCTATCATACCTGCGTCTGCGGCGGGTTCGGTTATTTTTAGGCCGCCGGCTATGTTTACATATGCGTCAAAATTTTGCAGTTTGTATCCTGCGCGTTTTTCTAGCACTGCCATTAGCATCACCATGCGGTTGTAATCCACACCCGTAGCAGTGCGCCGGGGAGTGCCAAAACTTGTGGCAGACACCAGTGCCTGCACCTCTGCCAGCAACGAGCGGCTGCCCTCCATGCTGCATGTTACAACCGAACCCGCAACCCCTTCTGGGCGGCCAGCCAGCATATATGCCGATGGATCGTCTATTGGGGAAAGGCCGTGCTCTGTCATTTCGAACACGCCAACCTCGTTGGTGGAGCCAAAGCGGTTTTTCGCCGCGCGTATTAACCTGTACGCGCCGCTGGATTCGCCCTCGAAATACAGCACAGTGTCCACCATATGCTCTAGCACGCGCGGGCCTGCCAGCGAGCCTTCTTTGGTAACATGCCCCACCAAAATAACCGCCATATTATGCTGCTTTGCCAAATGGGTGAAAAACGCCGCACATTCCCGCACTTGCGACACGCTGCCCGGCAGGGATGTTAAATCTGTGTGGCGCATGGTTTGGATAGAATCTATAAGCAGCAACCTTGGCTTAATAGAATTAGCCGCATCGCGTATGGCATACAGATCCGTTTCTGCTAGCAGATAACAGTTTTTGGCCTTAACGGCCAGCCGTTCTGCCCGCATTTTTATCTGTGCCGCGCCTTCTTCGCCAGAAATATATAGAATGGAAGAATCCCCAGCCATGGCAGCATTCTTGCAAATTTGCAGCAGCAAAGTAGATTTACCAATACCAGGGTCGCCACCCAGCAAAATTAGGCTGCCACCTACAATACCACCGCCCAGCACCCTGTCAAGCTCGCTGATGCCCGTAACCAGCCTGTCGCCAATCTCCCCAGACACAGACACATCCTGCAAAAGCTGCGCCCCAACAGGCTTCGCGGCAGCTTCAATCAAGGTGCTACCCTTCACACCACGGTTATCCGGCTTCTTAACCGCCACTTCTTCGAAGGTATTATACTGCCCACAAGACGGGCATCGCCCCAGCCATTTAGCCTGCTCGTAATCGCATGAGTTGCATATAAATCTAGTTTTCATGTGGCCTCCTTGTTTAGACCGTGTGGGCTTTGCCCCCACACCCCCACAAACTTTTTTGAAAAAGAGTTTGACAAAAAACTTTAATTTTTCCAAGAATACCATATAAGATGGTTATTATCGCAATCAAGATATAAGCCATAGTCAGCCTTCATTCGCAGAAATTTCAGTTGGTCGTAATTTACGACCAACTGGTTTCGCATTCATGCTAACCTCAATTAAAATCGCCTCATTGTTCGCCGCAATATCGCAATAAAACGCCTTATCTCGGCGATTTATGGTACCGTACCAATTCGTTGTTTCAATTTGAGGTTTATAGTGAAACAATTCGAAATCGGTCTCACCTGTCGCGGCAAAAGCGCCTGGAACGCCTTATCTCGGCGTTTCAGGTGCCGCTCTGGCAAGGCCGTTTCTCATTTATTTCACTACAGTACCACAAATAAATTATGCGCAAAAAAAATTAAAACCGCTGAACCCAGCTACAGCGGTTTCTCTAATATGCTAATTAGCCCCAAGCTTGTCCATGCAAGCTTGGGCGGCGGCGTGGATTGATGTCTCGAAGCCGCCTTCTGTAAGGGCCATCAGCCCTACAATTGTTGTGCCGCCGGGGGAGCAGATTTTATCTGTCATTTCCTTTGGGCAGGTAGTTGCCAGCATTTTGCCTGTACCATGCAACATATCCGCGATTATTTTGCGGGCGGTATCCTTTGGCAGGCCTTCTCGCAGGGCAGCATCTGCCAGGCTTTCAGCAAATTTTACCACAAAGGCCGGGGCAGATGAGGCTATCACCGTAAAAATATCAAAAAATTTCTCTTCAATTTCAACCACGCTGCCTATGGCCTCTAGTAGGCTTACCACGGCGGGTTTTGCAGCGACGGCGGGCTTGTTGCAGCAAATGGATGTGATGCTTAAGAATTTTTCTGTATTCACATTGGCTACTATTCGTATTATCGCGGGATTGTTGCCAAGCCGAGCTTCCATATCCGCTATGCTAATGCCCACAGGCAGCGATACAATCACCTTTTTGCCCAACAGTGGCTTAATTTGGTCCAGCAGCGGGTAAAGCTGATGCGGCTTGATGGCAAGAAAAATGATATCCGCCGCAGCCACAACATGTTCAACAGCATCGCAAACTTTTAGCGAATACCTATTGGCCGCATGAATAGCCTTCTCTGGCAAAATATCGTACAAAAAAAACTCATACTGCCCGGTCATGCCCTTTTGGTGCAAGCCCTCCAGGATTGCACATGCCATGTTCCCTACCCCTATGAATCCAATTTTCATCGAATTTGTCCCTCTCCGCGAATTTGATATTTTGTGCTAGTAAGCTCCATCAGCCCCATTGGGCCACGGGCATGTACTTTTTGTGTGCTTATGCCAATCTCGGCCCCCAGACCAAACTCAAAGCCATCTGTAAACCTGGTAGAAGCATTTACATACACAGAAGACGAATCTATATGCGCTAAAAACTTCTCGGCAGCGGCCGTATCGCTGGTGATGATAGCCTCTGAATGCTTGCTGGAATATTTATTTACATGGGCAATGGCACAAGCTAGGCAGTTAACCACCTTAACGCCAATCACCATATCCAGATATTCCAAGTACCATTCGTCGCTGGCCATGGGCAGGGCGGCAGGGTAAATCTCGCGAACCTTCTCACAGCCGCGTATTTCCACGCCTTTTTCCGCCAAAGCAGCCAGCGCCCCCGGCAAAAACTCACGGGCCACAGCCTGATGCACCAGCAGCTTTTCCGCAGCATTGCAAACGCTGGGGCGGCTGGTCTTGGCATTTATGGCTATTTCCTGCGCCATTTCAATGTTTGCGCTGGCGTCTACATAAATGTGGCAGTTGCCAGTGCCAGTTTCTATTGCAGGAACGGTTGCGTTCTCCATCACGGATTTTATCAGCCCCGCTCCGCCCCTTGGGATAATCACATCAAGGTATTCGTTCAATTTCATAAGCCCAACGGCGCTTTCCCGGGTAATATCCTCAATAAGCTGGATACAGCCCGCGGGCAAGCCAGCAGCCTGGGCGGCCTCGGCCAGCACCTTTACGATGGCGATATTAGACAAAATCGCCTCTTTGCCACCCCGCAGAATAACAGCATTGCCAGCCTTTAAACAAAGCGCAGCTGCATCGGCAGTCACATTTGGCCGTGATTCATAAATAATCCCAATCACACCCAGCGGCACAGAAATCTTCTCTATTTTAAGCCCATTAGGCCGCTCTGCCCTGTGCAAAACCCGCCCAAGCGGGCTTTCCAAAGCCGCTACCTGCCTAATCCCCTCGGCCACCTGCCCTATTCTATCGGCAGTAAGCAGCAACCTATCCTGCATCTGGGCGGCCATGCCAGCCCGCTTAGCATTCTCCATATCTCGGGCATTCTCCGCCAAAATAAAACCAGCATTAGCCTCCAATGCCGCCGCCATCTTAACAAGCGCATCATCCATCACAGGCATGACCTCTATAAGCCGCGCCGCAGCCTCTTTAGCAACCTTTCCCTTAGCAACAAGCTCTGCCATACTATTCCTCCTCTGTAAACCCAATCCCCCGAATATTAAAGTTTGTGGGGGTGTGGGGGCAACGCCCCCATGGTCTTATTTACCAGCCAAATGCAGCATCATTTCTGCTATTTTTTCTATTGGTAGTTCATAGTCTATTGCGCCTAGGTCTTTGGCAGCTTTTGGCATGCCGTATACTACGCTGGTCGCTTCGTTTTGACATATGTTTTTGCAGCCTGCGTTTTTCATACGTAATAGGCCTCTTGCGCCGTCGCTACCCATGCCGGTAAGAACTACCCCTACGGCATTGGGCTTTATTATATCTGCTATAGATTCAAATAGGATGTCTGCAGCGGGCATGACGCCGTGTATGCGCGTGCCCACATAGCATTCTACGGCTATACCGCTTTGAGTTCTGGTTAGTTTCATGTGACGGTCTGCAGGGGCTAGTAGTATTCTCCCTTGTAAAAGAAAATCCCCAGATTCCGCTTCCTTAATCTCCTGGGGAAAGTTACTGTTTAGCCTTTCGGCAAAAAGCTGTGTAAAACCGCTGGGCATATGCTGTACTATTAGAATGGGCGGCGTGTTTACGGGTAGCCGCTTGATTATTTGCTCTAGTGCGTTGGTACCGCCGGTGGAGGATGCTATGGCGATTATTTTTTGCCTATTATGCCGCCCAACCATTTTTACCATTGCCCTGGCGTCTGGCCGCCGCTGCCTTTGCAGCAGGCCGCTGGCGTAGTTGTCTAGCCGTGAAGAGAATTTACTTGCGGTGATTTCTGTAAAAACAGGGGGCTTCTGAATAAACTCGTCTTTGGCGCTGTGCAATATATTGCGCACCTGGCTAAGGCTACAAGACGAGTACAGGGTGAACAGCGTTAACCTAGCCTGCATTGCGCGCACATTGCCAATATCCGGCAGGCAATCGTCCACATCTACAATCAATAAATTAACGCTGTTACGGTCAAGTTTATCTTCCCAGCCATGGGCATGGGTTACAGTTATAATGGACTCGATATACTGTTTTTGCTGCAAGGTTTTTTTCACTATGGCGATAAAATCTTGCCGCCTGGCAACAATTATTAGCCTAATGCCTCTCCCCATTCTCCACGCTCCTAGTCAGTAACTGTGGATATTTCTTCGGTTTCATCGTCTAAGGCTACTGATTCTTCTGTGGGTGTTGCATCTTCACCCGCACCTGGGGTGTGGAAAAACACCTGGTTAACTACACCTGGCAAGTTTTGCGCATCTATTACAAAATAACTACCCTGCAAGAACCCAGGTATAGCGAACGACTGAATCCCATTCAAATCAACATTGCCAATATAGCGTACATATGCCGGCGCATCTGTTAGAATGCTAAAATTTGTATGCACATGGTCTATAATCACTGTTAGTAGCTCTAGGGGGTTGTTCATTATGGCTTCGCGTGTTAGGGTTTGGCGGATTATCTGCTGCATAAACTCGTGCTGCATCTCGATTCTGGTGAGGTCGCCCATTGGGAACGAGCGGAAGCGCACGAAGCCTTCTGCCTGCCCGCCGTCTAGCACTTGCAAGCCCGGTTGCAGGTCTATACGCAGGTTTTGCCCGGCGTCTGCATAAAAGAACCTGCGCGGCACATAAACCTCTACCCCGCCAATAATATCCACAATGCGGCGGAATGCAAGCATTTCTACCTCCACATAGAAATCAAATTGCACGCCAAGCATATCTTCAATAACTCTACTTAAATAATACACGCCAAACTCGCTGCCACCAATAGACCTGATGGCATTTATGCGCATTGGCGAAAACGGCCGCAGGCCGTCTGCCCGCATCTGATCCAGCCTATACTGGGAAATATGCGCCCTGGTATCCCTAGGGATAGACATAAGCCTAATCTCTCCAGAGTCACGATAAAAAGTACCTACCATAATAGCATCTGCTAGCACAAAATTGTCTATGCCAATAAGCAAAAAATTGGTTCTGGCTGGTGGCTGTAGCCAGCTGCCATCATTATCATTTTCATTTTCGTCAACTTCTAAATGGGTGGGAAGCTGCTCGTTATCGTTTTCACCGATTGGTGGCACAACCACCACCGGCCTGTCATCTGCCAGCGAAGGCGGCCTATGGTAATTCATCTCCCTTTGATGCTGCGCCACAACAACCGTAACCGCAATTAAAAGATAAACCCCGGCAATAGCCCCGCCAATAAACAAAATCTGCTTAACACGCCGCCCCTTACTTATCGTTGTTTCCTTATCATCAATATTATTGCCGCCCTTTGGTGGGAAAAATCTTTCCCTTAACCTAGAAAAAATAAAATCAACTCCAATCCAAGAAATTGTCATAACATAAGATTGAGTATATATGTAATCCTGACAAGAATCAAGTAAAGATTGTAAAAACCGCCAGGGGTTTTGCTGGCCATATCCCCACTTCTTTTTAGAAAAAATTATGGCAAAAAAATAGCTATGGCAAAGTGATATCCTTCACTTTCCCACAGCCTTCTTTGGTTAGTTTAAACGCTGTAAGGGTTTTCTGTTGAATTGCGAGCTGTAGCGGCAAAGCCGTTCGGCGACTTCGTTTAGCGCTATTAAATCGTCCTTTTGCATGGAGGGTATCATGGCCATTAGCCTTTGGCGCTGCACCTCTAGCTCTAAATCTTCTTTGCTGGAAAGGCCACTGCCCTTTAATATCATTTCCCAGCTTACGCCCAGGGCGTCGGCTAGTTTGTATAGGTTTAGTACAGATGCGCCGCGGTCCCCGCGCTCTAGCAGGCCTATATGGGATGAGGTCATGCCTGTCATATCTGCGATATCGTCCATGCTTAGGCCTTTATGTTCGCGGATTTTTCTTATATTGCTGCCTATTAGCACGTTAAGCTGTATTGCGCTTATGCTGCTACCCACCAGGACATTGTATTCGTTAACTATATTGCGCATCATCTTCCATGCATCTCTTGCACCCTTAGTTTGCAAAAGCTTTAGGTTTTCGTCTACTAGACTATAATCTTTTTTGAATAGACCTTTCATGATTAACAAAACAGTTTCCGAAACCCACATTCCGCCCGCCTTGCTTATGGCCGAGGCTGCGTTAAAATGCTTAGTGAAAAGTCGCTCTTGCTCTTTTATTTCTTCTTCCTTGTTGGCGTCTGACTCTATATCGAAATAACGCGCCCGCACTATACGGGTTGCTATGTTAAAGTGGATGGCGAAATTTATATATTGATAATCTTTATCATCTTTAAAATGCTCTATGGCGGCTATGGCTCTTTCTGCAAGGGCGTTGGAGGTTTTGTAATCTGCCGCGTATCCAACTGAAGAAGCTAAAATCCGAATATCGTAAAATTGCCATTCTTTCAATGCTACTAGCCTATCTATTATAGAATCAGCCATTTTTAGCGAATTTTCAAATTCTTTATGAGTATGTTCATTTTCAAACAATTCAAGCAACGTCAATATATCTTTAATGTGAGGGTTTTGTGGATTGGATTCTAAAAAAATTAAAAGCTTCCTTTTTACTTTACCAAAATCTCTTTTGTCTAAATTGCTTCTTAGTGCGAAAAACGCATCTATTGCATCATATCTACTGCACATATTGTACAAGCTCCCTATTATAATTGCAAAAGTCCGCATAAAATGCGGACTTTTTGATCCCGTGAATAACCGCTAAATTAGCAGTATATTGGCCAACGCGGCCCAATCACTAGATCGCACAACTCACATAGACAATAAAATAACATGGCAAATCCCCCTTTTCCATATTTTATTTTTTACTACATATAAATTATAGCATAATTTTGGACAATGTCAACAAAATAACTCTGAGAGTATTTTCACAATAGCGCAATTTGGCGATTTGTCGAATACTGTGAGTATTTGCAATGCATCGCGAAAAAGCGTACATTAAGACATAAGAAATAAATACGCGAAAGGATTGAAAAAACATGGCGAGAAGCAGAATGAAAAACGATGTGCGGCGGCTAAACCAAATAATAGGCGCAAACATTAAAAGAGAAAGAATGGCAAGAGGCCTATCCAGAGACGAATTAGCCAAATCTATTGTGCTAACTACTCCGCACCTGGGCCTAATAGAGCGAGGCGAACGCGGCGCAAACATGTACGTGCTAGAGCAAATCTCTACATTGTTAAAAATTACCATAGACAAGCTTTTTGTAGAGCCAGATCTAGAAACCAAGAAAGAAAAAACTAAAGAAGACGTTTACCGCGCCAAAGCGGCAGTGCTGTTGTCTAAACTGGAACTGAAAGAACTAAAGGTAGCAATACAAACCATGAAGGCTTTGGCTAATTTAGACGCAGAGTAAATCTTTACTTGATTCTTATCATAATGAAATAATTCGAAATCGGTCTCGCCTGTCGCGGCAAAAACGCCTGAAACGCCTTATCTCGGCGTTTTAGGCGCTGCTCGGGTGAGACCGTTTCTCATTTATTTCACTATAGATTTAAGAAAAATGGTACCGTACGGTACCATTTTTTTGTGGAAAAACCCACTTTTTGCACCTATTTTTATGCTACGAAAAATTCAAAAGCCCGGTATTACAGGCTTTTTTGAAAATCAATTATCAAAATATTATAGTTTTTTATTATTTTTTTATCAAAAAGGAAATAATGTTGTGGAAGGGGAAGCTTACGACGATTATTTTCTTCCATTATAAAAACAAAAAAACCCGAAAAATCGGGCTTTTTTTTTAAACTATAGTGAAATAAATGAGAAACGGTCTCGCCCAAGCGGCGCCTGAAACGCCGAGATAAGGCGTCTCAGGCGTTTTTGCCGCGACAGGCGAGACCAATTTCGAATTATTTCACTATAATTATAAAGCTGTAAAGTTTTGCCAAGATTTTTTGAGCGCATCAGGAAAAAATTTCCCTTTTTATTCTCTTGGCACAATCTGTGATGGATGTTTTAGGAAAAAATCTATTCGCGGCTCTAAAAATTTGAATTGATGCCCTTCTGGCGCAAAAAAACTGATGGGTTTGTGGATATTGGCCCAATCCCACATTGCCGGGCCAAAGTTGAGGTATTCTGCTATTGCCTCTGTGCCTTCTGGGGCAAAGGGGTGCAGCAGCACCGCGGCCACACGCATGGCGTAAAAGCCGTCTATTAGCGTGGCTGGGCGTAGGCTTTCGTTTTCTTTTGCTTCTTTCATGCCTGCGTCGAATATTTTGTTGGTGTCGCGCAGGTATTTGTCTATAAAATCGTATGCCCGCGAGAATTCGAAGCGGTACATGGCCAGCTGGAAATCTTGTATTAGGGTTTCTGCCATTTGTTTTGTTTTTTCGCTAATTTCGAGGCTTGGCAGCTTGCCCTCAAAATATTGCTGCAAGCTGTAGAAGCAAGAGCGGGCAAGGCGGTTGAACACATTTGTTAGCAGGTTGCCTTCGGCTAGGGTTGCATCGAAGCCCTCTATGTCTCCAAGGTCTTTCGGCAGGTCTACCCCTTGGGCTTGCCAGGCTTTAAATACAGCCTTTGGTAAAAATTTAACGCTGTTATTTTGCAGGGCCATATGGCCAAAATGCATGCGCAGCTGCTCTGCGGTGTAATATTGTAGCAGTTCATCTGCGGCCGGGGCGCGCAGCTTGCCGCTGCTGGCGGCTTTGCTGTTGCCAAAAAACAGATGGCGGCTAGGTATTACCACTGGCAAATTGGCCAGCCTGTCGCGGCCGGCGGCTTCGTTTAATGCCATAAACAGCCCCATGCCCGCGATATCGTAAAAATAAATATTATCCTCGCCAATAAATTGGTACACCTGGGAATCATCCCCAAACCACCAATCATCCCAGCTTTCGCCAGGGCGGTTCAAATCCAAATAAGTTTGAACAAAAGACAACGGCGCCCAAAGGGATTCCGGCCATACCCAAAAAGTTTGGTCATCTATGCCGTCTTTTTCTGGTACTTTAATGCCCCATTTTACATTGCCTGTAAGGCGAAACGGCGTTAACGTAGTGCCAGTGCGGAAGCGGATACCATGCTCACGTAATATTTCGCAAGCGGTTTCCCGGTCTTTTAATGCTTTGAAGGTTAGCACTGCGGATTTTTTTTCTTTCTTTATGTCCGCCGCATGTGATGGCATTTTTTTGCAGGCGGCATACAGCGTTTCTAGCTGCTCTACTTTGCTTATAAGAATCGCCGGGTCTTTCAAAAAATCTTCAATATAAGACAGCAAAAAGCGGCGGCTTATGCCGCGTTCTTTTAGCTGGCTGTGGCGTTTTTTTAAATCTTCGCTAAAGCGTTCCAGGTCAAAATACCAGTTTTTGTTGGGGCGCAGGGTTGGGGTTTTACCAGTTATTACTGATTTCGGGTCTATAAGTTCCTTTGGCGCATACTGATGCCCCAAGGCACATTCATCTGCATAACCTTTTTCAGATTGGCAGCCATTTATGGGGCATTTGCCTTCAACTTGCCTGCCGTTTAGGAAGGTTTCACTTTCTTCGTCGTAAAAAAGCTGAACTTCTTCCATCCGCAAATAACCCTGCTTGTACCATGTATTAAACAAATTTTCAGACATAGCCTTATGGCGGCTGGCGGCTGGTTCTAACGAAGACGCAGCATACATATTCATGCTGCTGCCATATGCCTCAAACATTTCCTTTTGCAGCTTATGGTTGCCCGCCACAAAATCCTGTATGCTGCCTGCAAAGCCATCTGCCTGGGCGGCCTGAAACTTAACCTCTATGCCAGCACCAAAACAATCTGTGCCGCTTACATATATCACATTATCCTTGCCAATACGGTCCCGCAAAAAACGCGCATAAATATCTGCCGGGATAAACGGCCCGCCAAGATGCCCAAAATGCAGCGCCTTGTCGCCATACGGCATCCCACCAGTAATAACCGCCCGCTTAGGAAATTTAACTTCTATCATTTGGAATCCTCTTTCAATAGTGATAAGGCCGTCAGAGGCTTCGCCTCTAGCATCTCCACTTCGTTTTTAATAAGGACAAACAAAAAACTTTGACAAAATCTAATATTAATACTTTACACTATGAATGTGCTTTTATCAAGGGTTGTGGGTTTTAAGAAATGATATTGCGTAGCGCAGCTATTAGCGCTACCAGCGACGGCAGCAAGAAAACCAGAAAGATTACCAGGCGCGCCCTTTGCCGGCGGTGCATTTCGTCTTGTTGTGGGTGGCCGTACGGTACTGGGGCTTCCATTTCTTCGCTAGGGGCTGGTTTTGCATCTATCAGCTCTTTTGCGGCCGGCAGCAGCTTAGATGGCACATACAGCTCCATACCTACGGTAGATCCGCCTGTGTACAGCATAATCACATCGCCGCCGGTTTTCCATTTTTTCATTACAGGGATTTTGTTTAGCTTTAACATAGACTCCAGCAGCGTAGCCTCAAAATGGTCCTTCGCCACGCACAAAAGCGCAGGGGTATCTTCGTTTTCATAATCTATCTCGTACTGGAAATCGTGAGTGTTGACGGTTTTGTGGGCTTCGTCATAACCCACTTCACCGCTGCAGTTACCGCATACTGTAGCACCGTCACGAATCTCTATCCCACATTCCGGGCAAAATTTCATAGTTAACCCTCCTGTCAAAATTTTGCCCCGCTTTTTTCAAATGTAACCCAAAAGAAATCAGGCGGCAGGCCGCGCCGGGTTGGCGAAGCAGGTCTCATGAAAAGCTGGTGCTGGCTGGCCAGGGCAAAGCCCACAAACTTAAATAAAAAAAACGAGCATCCGAAAACCGGAACGCCCGTTTTTTGCTTTACCCCTGACAGGACTTGAACCTGCACGGTCTCCCACCAGAACCTAAATCTGGCGCGTCTGCCAATTCCGCCACAGGGGTGAATCAAACAAAAGATATTTTAGCTTGGTTCTTAGAAAATGTCAAGTGTTGGTGCTGTGTTTTTATTTTGACGAGGAATGACGTGTTTTGGGGGTTTGGCGGGGAGGCTATTTGATTTCAATAAATTATTTTTTGGCAAAACAAACTTTTTTTGGCGGCTGCCGTAAATATTTTTGAAAAGGAGAGGAAGATATGATGAATGAACAAACTTTAGCAACACCTGTGGCAGCAGCGCCTGCCAAAAGCAGCAGCCGTATTATTATAATAGTGCTTGCGGTGCTGGCTGCGCCAATAATACTGCCTATAGCCATTGCGCTTATTTCTGCCATTTTTGCGGTTGTGGTTGCCATTGGCAGCGTATTGCTGGCCTTTGCAATTTCGGCCGCGGCACTTGTGATTTCCGGCATTGGTGTTATAATTGGAACGCCGTTTTTCTTATTCCAGGATTTTGTCGGGGGGCTAGTAATGGGAGGCGGCGCAGTTGCTGCGCTGGGCGTTGGCATACTTTTGTTTCTACTAACTGTGCTGCTGTGCAAATGGTGCGTGGCAGCCATAAAATTTATTTATAATGGAATTTTCGGGAGGATTAGCCATGGAAGATAATAAACCAGTAAACAACGACGGCACACCAACAGAATGGAATGCGCCAGAAGAAACACCAACCCCATCCCCGCCAGAACCGCCAAGGCGCAGGTTCTCGCCGGTTAAGCTGGCAGTGATTCTTATAATAGTAGGCGTACTAATGTACGGCGGCGGCTGGGGCTTAGGCGGCCGCGGCGGCTTCATTTATTTCCAAGGCGGCCCGCGCATAGGCCGCGCAGCACCTTCAAATATTAGGTACGGCGCAGGGGATACCCACACTATTTATATAAACGCAGCAGCAAGCAGCATAACAATATTCCCAACAGATGAACCCAGGCCAAGAGTCGCCTACCCCAACAACCTAGACGTAACCCTAACAGATGTAAACGGCGTGATGACATTCACCGCCAGAGACCCACGCAGGGCAAGAATTTCCTTCGGTTTTAACCACCCAGGCTCGATACGCCTGTACGTACCCAGCCATGTAGATGTGTTTAACATCACAACTTCTACAGGCACAATACGCATGGACGGCATAGACGCAGACGATCTCGTCCTACGCGCCACCACTGGCAGCATCCATTTTAACAACGGTAGCATAAACAGAGGCCGCATAAGCGCAACCACAGGCACAATGCGTATAAACCCAACCAACTCTTATGTAGCCAGCATGTACATGCGTACCACCACAGGCAGCATCCATTACAACGGTAACGCCATCACCACAGGCGGCTTCCATGCCACCACAGGCACAATCCGCGTGACCACAACCGCCGCCGAAACCATATACACCAGCACCACCACCGGCAGCATACACTACAGCGGCACAACCCTACACGAAGGCCGCTTCCGCGCAAACACAGGCACAATACGCATAGACACAACCCTTACAGGGGGCGACATTAACGCGACGACAACAACTGGCAGCATACACCTTAACGACTCCGGCTCTGCCCAGCACCCCGCTGCCCCAATTAACCTACAGGCCAACACCGGCACAATCCGCTTCACCACAGGCCAACCAGAAAGCGCATTTAATATCTCTACATCTGTATCCACAGGAACGATAAGAATAAACGGCGACCGCCGCAGCCAGACAAACCAACATGCAGGCGGCACCCCGCTTACCGCCAGGACAACTACTGGGAGCATCCATTTGAACTTTGGCAGATAGATGATTTAGAGCAAAACCGTCAGAGGCTCCGCCGACCACACCTCCGCCGCCTTTTTGAAAAAAACCTGACAAAAAACTTTAGCAAAAAAATACGCCTGGGAATTTAATCCCAGGCGTATTTTTGTTGGCAGCTCAATGACCTATCCAAAGTTCTTCCCACCAATTTCTAGGCAGGGTGCGGGTATCTACTGCTCCCATTTTGTAGATTTCTTCGTACATGTCTATAGTGAAAATTACAGCGGGTGAATGCCTGGAACGAACTAGTATCATTGTTGCCGTCTCTCTTGTTACCGTCTCCCTATCTACAGCGCCAGTAGAATCGGAAAGCGAGTAAACTACAGGCCTGGCAACCGCCGCGGAAGTATCCTCTACAGATATTTCGTAGCCGGTGGCAGCAATGCTAAACCTGCCCTTAATAGGGGCGCTCATCCATCTGTCATTTATAATCATAGCATACTCGCCCTCGCAAAGCTGGCCAAAAATCAACTCGATGTCAAGAACAATTTCTCTTACACTCCTGGCACTATGCAAAATTGCTATGTCAAACCATAGGATGTCGTAAACTCTCATGGGGACAATACGCCATACGTCGTCAATTTTCTTTACAAGCCTGAACCCTTCGCCTCGCAACATATCATGGTCACTATTATTCTTTAACGCAAACCGCACAGCAACTGTTCCTACGGGGTAGACATCAAACTCTGGTTGCAGGGTTATATCTTGCGTCTGTGCAATTGATAACCTATGCGGCACCCAGACTTCCCAGTCATGCTTATTTAACTCTTCACAACAGTATGTGCCAGTATAATAAGATGGCATCATCATTAGCATGAAAAGGGCAAAAATTAACATACGGCATTATCCTTTCTTGGCTTTGCTTTTACCATAGCCACCTTACGGAGTTTAACATCTCAATTTATGTTTATGGGCTTACCCAAAATGGATACACACTGTTACTCCACCTGCTTTCAGCGGGAATCATTCCCGTTGTGTCAAATTTTTCGTAATCGTCTCTTATATAAATGGTAACAGCGCTATCTATAGTCCGAATACTAAGCCATCGCTGGGTTACTACTTCACTGTTTTCATTCCAGCCTCTAGATTCCGAAACACTGTATATTATCGGCCTTGTGGCTATTGCGGTATCTTCTACAGAAATTTCATAACCTTCGGCGACTATGCTAAACATGCCTAGGACATGGATGCGTTTGCCATCCACACTTCCATCCTTTATTATGGCGTACTCACCCTCGCGAAGTTGACCATAAATCAATCCAATATCAAGGATAATTTCTGTACTACTTCCAGTGGGAAGCTCGATGCCAATATCCCACCAGCTGGCATTATCACCTCGAATTGGAACAACCAGCCAAACATCGTCAACTTTTTTTACAAGGGTGGTGGGCTTTGCATAATAAAATGTATCACTTGCAAAATTTTTTAACGCGAACCGCACGGCAACTGTTCCAACAGGGTAGACATCAAACTCTGGTTGCAGGGTTATATCTTGCGTCTGTGCAATTAATAACCTATGCGGCACCCAGACCTCCCAGTCATACTTATTTAAGTCTTCACGGCAGTATGTGCCAGCATAGTAAGATGGCAACATCATTAGAATGAGAAGGGCGAAAATTAACATGCGGCATTATCCTTTCTTGGCTTTGCATTCACCATAGCCACATTGTAGGGTTTAGCATTTCGATAAGATTCCAGGTCAGCCTAACTGCCAGGGATTGCCGCCCAGAATCATATCCCAAATGGATGCCAATGTGTTTTAAGTGTACCCCACTATCCTGTGCTGTCAACTCACAATTTGTACATATTTCTTACACCTTGTCACTTTGAAGTGGCATACTATATATTACAAAAGCTTGACAAAAACTTTAGCAAGAAAATACGCCCGGGAACTTAATCCCGGGCGTATTTTTTATGTTTAAGGTGCGAAAACCCAATAGTTGGCCTCTCGTAGAGTTTCAGCATTAACCATTCCTGTTGTGTCAAATTCTTCGTATGGGGCTAGGTTATAGATTATTGTGCCATGCTGTGTCCAAATCATTAGCCACTGTAGAGCTTCACCGCTCACAATTTCGTATAACATTGGCCTGCAAACTTCTGCGGCCGTTTCTTCCGCAGAAACATCATAACCCTCGGCAACTATTGCAAACCTGCCTATGGCATGATATGCCCTATCGTATAGCCAACCGTCTATCACAATGGCGTACTCGCCCACGCAAAGCTTGCCATACATAAGCTCTACGTCAACAAAAACCCTGCGGCTCTGGCCCTCGCCCAGCACCATAGCTAAGTCATGCCAAAAAGCCCCATAACCTCTCATTGGAACAACGCGCCATACTCCGTCTACTCTTTTGATGATAGTAAACGATTGGCCATGATAAAAAGATTCTGTATTATCGTTTTCTAGCGAAAACTGCATTGCCACTACGCCAACAGGATATTTATCAACTTCGGGCTGTACCGAAACACTGGACTCAACTTCACATACAACCCTAGATGGCACCCACACTTCCCAATTATGCTTATCCAAGCCCCTGCAGCAATACATATCTGCAGTAAAGCCAGGAAGCACTAGCAAAATCAGAAAAGTAAAAATTAGCATCAGGTATCATCCTTTCTTAAGATCGTGTTACCAAAAAAGCGTAGAACTAAACATTTCTATCTTATTCCAAGTTAATCTAACTGCAACAGATTCACCGCTTGGAGTATGCCCCGTATGAATACCGACAACCCTTCCAAATTGATCGTAAACTGGTGCGCCGCTAAGCGATCCTGCCCTGGAGTACGTACTTACGAAAACATTCTGGAGTGGAGTTCGTATGCTACCGTGCCTTCTCCACATCGTGTGCTGTGGGTGTGCGTTATTGTAATACCCTGTTGCCGTTACGCTCATTCCTTGCAATGCGGCATCATTTGCAGCCATCATGCTAAATATACTTGCCGAAGGCACATTATCATTAAGGATAATAAATCCTATATCGTAACCTTGAGTTCTACTTTGAAACCAATTTCCATGTACAGAAAGATTAAGAGGGAAAAATCCTCCAAGTGGAGATATGGAACCATTTCTGGCTGGGAAAATTTGAACCCAACTTGCCCAGCCGCCTCTATCTAGATCAAACAGGGCATGCCCTACTGTGGCAACGTGCCTATTTCCGTAAAGAAATCCAGTTCCGTAAGTCGCAGGACCCCATGGCCAAATTGTTCTTACTTGAACAATTCCATTGTACGGGCGCATAAGTGTATTTTGAACCATATTTATGCTAGGTGCATTAAAAGCTTCAAATTGAGCAGAAGGCTCTCTTGGAATGTCAAGGATTTGTGGGATTTCTGGCCAATTGCTTTCAGGTACTGCTACTGCTCGGCGTTGCCTGCCTGTATTATACGCAGAAACCTCACGAGTTGCTACATCAAATACAATTATAGCATTTGTCTACAACGCTCTCTTCCATAGCGTAAAACGCTACCCCATGCGACAACAATAACACAACCGCCAAAAGCATTGCAACCATTATTTTTCTTGTGTATTTCATTCTTATCTCCCTCTCTATCATACCCATATTGTTTAACTTCCTACAACCATTACTGTTACTACTTCATTTTACAGCTATTCAACATTAAGTCCACGCCATAACATCACCCCTCACCCCATGTATCCACTTATCAAGACTACGTGTTTCAAGCTTACCCCCCCCCCCCCCCCCCCCCTTCTCCACAATATTTTATTTATATTCTTTAATTTTTTTCCACAAATATCTCCTCCTCCCCCCCCTCATCACACCCAAAACCCTACCCCACCCCCAC
>WQVK01000004.1 GCA_009784025.1 Defluviitaleaceae bacterium | reverse complement strand
TGATGCCTCCGTTTCGAATATTTCTATTACTGTTTTGTCTGATGGATATGGCATTTCTGTCCCGTTGAAGCTTTTTAGTAGTTCTTCTTCCTCTTGTTCATCTATTATGGCTATGGTTGATAGTTTTTCGTGCAAAAAGCTACTCGATTCATCAACTATTTTATCCAACAGCAAATAATACCTGTTGATAAATTCCTGGACAAAATCATCATCAAGCACGCCTTTGCGGTAGTTAATACCGCCTATAATTTCTTCGCCAAATTTAATTAGCTCAAAATCCATTGCGGCTCTGCTAAAACCATTATCAATTTCATTAGAATTGATTTCGAGCCCTTCAATGGCAATCTCACTTTTCGGGGTTTCTTTATAATTGAACAATAATTGATAAATAAGGCTACCTTCTCGTTGTAAAAAGGCGTCTTTTTTTTCATAATTTCCTAGAAATATTTTGTAGGCATCTTTTATGAAATCAATGAAGGTTAACTCATTATCAATCATTGTTCTAACAGGGAGGATATCAACAAAGCATCCTACCATTGGCTGCACTTCTGCCATGTCGCGGCCTGCCGTGACAACCCCTGTTACAATATCTTTTTGCATTGAATATTTATGGATAAGTAATTGCAGAGCTGCAAAATAAATAATAAACACTGTTACTTTTTCGTTTTGGGCTATATGTTGAATTTTATTAACAACATCGGCGCCAATGCGAATATCTTGCCTTATTGAAATTTCATCAAAATGTGTTAAGCCTTGCTCCTCTTTCAAAATATCTAATGAAAAATCTGCGCCATCTAGCTGTTCGTTCCAATATTTTTTTGCTAGTTCTGCATTTAGGGATTCAACCTCTTTGTTGCGCTCCCACCATGCAAAATCTTTAAATTGGATGGGTAATGGTTGCTTGTTGCTTACTAAGTTGTAATGTTTATTGTAGCAATATTCAAGTGTTTCGCCCAAAACAACGCTAATGCTCATGCCATCGCCAACAAGATGATGCATAACTAGCACAACTGTCCAATCATCTGGCGCGGTGCAAGCAAGTGCCGCGCGGATGAGTGTATCTTTTTCTAAATCAAATGGTTTGCCCGCTAGGCGGTTCATCATTTCTTCAATGATTTCATCCCTATCACGCAATTCATGCGAAAAATCATGTAGCTCTGGCTCGAAAGACATATTTTCATCCAGCTCGGCATAAATTTCGCCGCCGTCTTGCTTAAAATGCATCTTCAAAATCTCATGCCTGCTAAATGTCTCTTTGAGCGCTTCAATAAACGAAGGAACATCGGCTTTGCCTTGTATCCTAGCAATGCCAATCATGTTGTAAATTGTCGCATCTGGGCTAATATTGTTTGCAATCCATATTTTTTCCTGTGCAAAAGTTAGAGGGTAGCGATTATTTTCCAATTTGATGGGTTTAATCTTGGGCCCTCCCTGAACCTGCTGAAGACGCTTTTCTCTTAGCAATTTTTCTAGCATTGCTTTTTTTTCTGGCGATAATTGGCTAAGTCTATCATCTATTGTGCTCATTGCTGTCCCCTTTTTGTTTGTAATGGAAATCACTGATTAACCATCCGTTCGCACATGCCACTTCTTACAGGGTTAATCAATACTTCCATTAGACTTCTTCCGAAATTCCCGTAGGGAGTTTCGGAAAAGTTACATTTTCAATCTTTTGCTTCTTCTGAAATTGCGCTTTTTGCAATTTCATAAGAACTCTATTGATTAAGCGTCATTGCCTTCCAACATCGTCGCCATTTCTTCTTCAGATATGCTCTCTAATTGCGCGAGCAGCATATCTAGTTCCTCGTCCGAGGTGTCTTCAATCAAATCTTCTATGGTGTTTAGCTCTAGCACAGTATCTAATTGGTCTGCGATTTTTTCAATTTGCTGCTTCAGGCTATGGCTGTTTAGCAGGTCTATAACCGTTAGGTTGGCGCCTAATCTTAGTTCAATTTTGTTTCTAAGCTCAGTTGCAACCATAGAATCAAGCCCTAGTTCTGTTAGGGTTTTTTCTAGCTCGATATCCTCTGTTTTCATATGCAGAACCCTAGCTACAAGGGTTATCATTTGCTCTTCTAACAATTGGATTCTTAGCTCTTTATCAGCTGCTATATATGCCTCGTGGAATTCTTTAAGAATTTCGGCATCTGATTTTAGCTCTGTTTCGCCATCTGCTAGGCCTTTTTCTAGCCACTCGTTTAGGTATGGTGTTCTGCTTTTGGCGCTGGCTTCTTTGAACACTTGCCAATTAGCTTCCAAAACAGATGTGTAGGGGATGTTCTGGTAGATTAGCCGCTCTAATACTTGCATCCCTCGTTCTTTGGTTATTGGCTCTAGGCCTCTGTTTCTAAAGAAGTTCATCATGTTTAATTCCAAGATCATGCCAGCTGCCCAAGGGCCCCAACCAATACTTAAACCTGCCAAACCTTTTTTCCTTCTATAGGTTATCAGGCCGTCCAAAAACGCGTTGGCGGCGGAATAATTTGCTTGCCCTGCAGATGTAATCAAAGCCCCAACAGAGGAGAATACCACAAAAAAGTCTAAGGGTTGCTCTCCAAAATATTGATGCAGCAACCAGTTTGACATTACTTTAGTCTCGTAAACTTCATCGAATACATCCTTGGGCATTTGCGAAATATACATGTCTTTTACAATCCCAAGTGAGCTGATAACTCCTCTTACTTGTTTTATCTTTTCGCTATTTTCTGCAAAGTATTGCTTAACGGCGTTAGTATCTGCAAAGTCTAATGCGTCTACTGTTACTGTTGCGCCTTTATTTTCAAGGCTTTGAACAAATTCGATTCGCTCTTTAACTTTATCGTCAAGGCCTGCGCTTTGCCATTCTGAACGATCTGGAAGGCTGACTCTGCCTAGCAGAATTAGTTTTTTCGCACCTTTTTCTACCAGCCAATGTGACACTAATTTGCCCAGCGCGCCAAAAGCACCGGTTACCATATAGCTGCCTTCTGCGTTCATGTGGACGGGTAATGGTTTGGTTAGGTTTGCAGTATTTTTAAGCCTCGCGCCGTATCGGTGGCCAGAGCGGTATGCGATTTGGTCTTCTTCGTCGCTGTATAGGGTTTGCATAGCCAGTTGATTTAGGCTTTGCGTTACTTCTTGTGGGTCTAGGTCAACAATGCCGCCCCATAGGCTGATGTATTCTTGGTTCCCAATTAACCTTGCTGGCCCCCAGATGGCATTTTGCATGATTTCAGGCTCTTCGCCGGGCAAAATTGCCTGTGCCCCTTTTGTGATAATCCATAGCTTAAGGATATCTTCGCTGGCGGCTACGGCTTTTAGCAAGCTCATAACCGAATAAACGCCAATATCTCCCGATTGCAAAACATTTTGGGCATCGATTTCGCTGTTTTTGGCCAAATCAAGATTCCAGAAATGGACAACTCCTTTGACTTGGGTATTTTCTTTTATGGTGTTATAAAGCGTTACCATGTCTTCGTCGCTGTTATGCCTTATTGTTGCTTTTTGTTGCTTGTTATCAATTGAAAAGTCATTGCCTAATGACACGTAGAAGCTTGACTCGCCCTGCTTGTTTAAAACATTTACATATTGCGCGGCTACGCCGCCTTCATCCCCTAGGATAAGCCAGCAGCCTGGTTCTGTTTCTTTTTCTACCGGCTCTATATTGTCGATTTCTGGCCATTCCAAGTTGTATAGCCAGGAATCCAACACTTTTAAGGGCATTAGTTGCTTAGTGTTTTCCAAAGTTTGTACTTTTAAGGCCTTGACTATTGCGATAAGCCCGCCGTCTTGGTTGTATAGGTATATATCATTTGTTGTGTAGGTATCTGTTCTTTCTACCCTTTTGCAATGTACCCACATTTCTTGCGTTAGTGGGTTGTGCAGCAAAAATTCATCCACGCCTACTGGTAGCCTGATATCAAACCCGACTTCGCTATCTGCGACGGCGGCTGCTGTGGCTGCAAATTCCAACGCGATTGTGCCTTGGAAGCAGGCATCTAAAATGCCTGGGTACATTTCATAGCTGTTTAATTGGTCTATTTGTGGCAATGCAAGCTTAGAAATTGCTTCGTCTTCGCAAATCCAAATATCTTCTATTGCTGCAAATGTATTCGTATAGCTAAAGCCCGCGCTTACAAATTTTTCGTACATGGTCACGCCGTCGAATCTGGTGGCATCCCCTGTTGTTTTTTCTTTTAATGATTCTAAATTTATGCGATTCTGGGTACCAAAATCCTGCATTTGTTTGAATTCTCCCCTAGAGACTACTTCTGGGTTATCTCCATTGGAAACATTGTAAATAGCAAATGTGGCATTTTGTTCGTCTAGGGTGATTTGTAGCTTTGTTATCTTGTTTGGCTTGATAAAAACAGCTTTGAGGAATTCTACATTGTTTAAGGTGAAGAAACCTTTTCCGTAATGCTGGTTGGCCATTTGCAGAGCCATTTCGATATAGCCTGCCGCCGGGAATAATGGCGTTCCGCCGATGCTATGCTCTTCTACAAATGGCACAAGCTCTTTTTTCAGCTCTACTTCCCATGTTGGCTGGGCTGTTAGCAGTTTTTTGCCAAGTAGAATACGGTCGTATTTGCCTAAGCGCCTTATTGCGGTGGATGATGATTCCATCCAGTAAACATCGCGCTGCCATGCATAATAAGGCAATTTAATATAATTGCCCGTTTCTGGGTACATGGCTGTTAAGTTTAGGATATCTTCTGTGTATAAACATGCCAGCGCATTGTAGAATGTTAATTGCTCGCCTTGCTTGCGGTTTAGGGAATTGATAAATGTTCCGTTTATTTTCCTTTCGGCGCACATTTCTTTTAAATAGAATGTTAATGCCGGGTGAGGGCCTATTTCTAGGAATTTTGTGTAACCGTCATCTAGGATTGTTGTTATTGCATCTGCAAAATAAACGGCATGGCGGACATTGTTCCATAGGTAGCTGCCGTCCACTGGTTCAGTAACGCATTTGCCAATTGTGGTTGAATAAAGCTTGGTTGTGGGCTGGTTGAATGTTATATCTGCAATACCTGCCATAAAATCATCTTTGATTTCTTCCATGTAGCGGCTGTGGAATGGTACTGTCACATCTAGCAGCTTGTTGAAGATACCTTGTTCTGTTAAATGTTCTCCAACTTTTGCCAACTCATCTTCTTCGCCGGCTATTGTTACGCCAGAAAAGCTGTTGATGGCAACGATATCTAGGCCTTCGTAGTTGGCGATAAGCTGCTCTGATTCTTCTTTGGACAGGCTTATGGCCATCATTTTGCCACGGCCTGTTAACCTTTGTTGCAGGCTGCTTCGGTTGTAGATCACTTTAATGGCGTCTTCAAAGCTAAAAACGCCAGCATTGTAAAATGCCGCTACTTCCCCTGCGCTGTGGCCTATGATAGCGTCTGCCTTAATCCCCTTAGATTCCCACAGCTTAATTAAACCGTATTGAAGGGCAAAGTTTGCTGGCTGGGCAAGTTTTGTTTGGCTCATTTCAGAGGCTTCTTCATCTGCATTCATTGCTTCAAGCAGGGACCATTTTGCATATTTAAAGAATTCTTTATCGCATTCTTTGATGGCATCCATGAAAATTGGTTCTGCAGCCATTAACTCGCGGCCCATTTTCCACCATTGCGGCCCCATGCCGGTGAAAACAAAAACTAGATCGTTGCTGTTGTCCTTGTTTCTGCCTTCTGCAACGCCTAGTGTAGGGTTTCCTTGGATATAATCTGCCAGGTTTTCTTTTAGCTGGGTGATATTTTTGGCCACAACCCCTAGGCGGTATGGGTGCTGGTCGCGCCTTTGGGACATGCTGTAGCCTAAATCATATAAATTCTTTACATCCTTTTGTGCCAAAAACGCATGGTATTTTTCTGCCATTGCTTTTAGCCCCGCTTCTGACCTTGCAGAAATGGGGAAAATGCGCGTTACATCATTTTTTTGTGAAGAAAACACTTGCGGCTCTGGCGCTTCAGACAAAACCGCATGAGCATTTGTGCCGCCAAAACCAAAGCTGTTTACTGCTGCCATTGCAAGGCCCTCATGCTTTGGGTAATCCATAAGCTCTTGCGGCACTTTTAGGTTTAGCTCTTCTAAATTTATTTTTGGGTTGATATTTTTTAAATGCAAATGGGGCGGGATTTTTTTATTTTTTAGCACCAAAGAAGTCTTGATTATGCCCGCAACACCAGCCACACTTTCTGTATGGCCTATATTTGTTTTAACCGAGGCAATGATACATGGTTTGTTTTTGTCGCGGCCTAGGCCGTATGTTTCACCAAGGGCATTTGCCTCTATTGGGTCGCCTACTGGCGTTCCTGTGCCGTGCATTTCTATATATTGCACTTCTTTTGGCTGGATACCGGCTTGGGCGCAGGCTTTTATGGTTGCTTGTTTTTGTGATTCTCCATTGGGTACAGTAATGCCGTTTGTCTGGCCGTCTTGGTTAACTGCGCTGCCTAGAATAAGTGAATAGATATGGTCATTGTCTGCAATTGCGTCTTTTAGTGGCTTTAGTATAACAACCGCGGCGCCCTCTCCCCTTACATAACCATTGGCGGATTCATCTAAGGTTTTACATGTTCCATCGGGAGACAAGAAGCCGCCGCGAGATTCTGCTATTGTATACTGGGGTGCAAAGTTTAATAAAACGCCGCCGGCTATGGCCATTGTGCATTCTTTATTTCTAATACTTTGGCATGCGGTGTGGATAGCAACAAGAGACCCAGAGCATGCCGTGTCTATAGCTATGCTTGGGCCTGTAAAGTCGTAAATATAAGAAAGCCTGTTGGCAACAAGTGTCATCATGCTGCCTGTGGCCGAATGTAAATCTATTTCATCAAGATGGTCCAAGTTAAATTGAACATGCTGATAGTCAAGAGTAAATGCGCCTATATAAACACCAGTATCTGAACCTACATAGTTTTTTGTTACTATACCGGCGTCTTCCATTGCTTCCCAGCTTACTTCCATCAAAACCCTTTGCTGAGGGTCTATAAATGCGGCTTCTCTGGGCGTAATGCCAAAAAATTGCGGGTCAAACTTATCAAAATTGTCGATAAACCCTCCCCTTTGGCTTACAGTTTTACCACTAAAGCTGCGGTCTTTATGGTAGTAGGTATGCCTATCCCAGCGGTCTTTTGGCACTTCTGTAATTGCATCCTTACCGTTTTTTAGCAAATCCCAAAATTGGTCTGCATCGTTAACATTTCCTGGAAAACGGCAGCCAATACCAACCACCGCAATAGCATCTTCCTTAAAGCTCTTGCCGTTAAAAATGATTTCTCCCATTGTAAAGAAACCTCCCCTTAATTCTAAGACAATATTATTCAATTGTTAAAACTTGAAGCCACGAATTTTATATTCCAATAAAAAACGCATATAAAGCGTCGGTATCTTAACATATCAGTAGAAAGATGTCTACTTTTACACGATTTATTTCGTGGTTGGCATATTAAATATTTTGTTTAAAACCGTCGGATGCTCTGCCTTCGACAGCGCAAAAAACTTTTTAGAAAAAAGTTCTATAAAAAAGTTTAATTTTTTATAAGAAATGGCGAAATTGCGGGGTTTTCAGTTTACATTTTCCATGAAAAAGTGGTTTTTTGCCAAAAAAATGGTACCATACGGTACCATTTTCTCTAATTTATGGTACCGTATGGTACCATTTTTTATTCAAAATATAGAATTTTTGTTATATTTCTACCAAAAAGTGACTTTGCAGCCTTTGTTTTCATATAGAGGAGTTCTTCTGAAATCACAAAAAAAGCAATTTCAGAAGAAGCAAAAGACTGACCTAGTGAAATAATTCGAAATCGGTCTCGCCTGTCGCGTCAAAAACGCCTAGGCGAGGCTGTTTCTCATTTATTTTACTAATCTTCATATTCTTCTGCCACTAGCCCGTCCAGCACGGCAATCTCCACTATTTGGCTGCTTATATACCCGGCTTCACCGCCGGTGGTTTGTACATATAGCCAATATAACCCCTGTACTTGCCCATCTGCTGCATACCTGTTCATGTACAGCAGCAGTTCGTCATCCCACAGGATTTCAATTATCGTATTATCCACAATGCCCGGGCCGTTGCGCAGGCGTGCCCCTTGGCGGCCTTGCTCTGTTAAGGCCAGCACAATTTGGCTGCCGGTGTCCCAGTTAACCGGGCTGAGGAAGCCAGATTGATATATCTGCGCAGGCGGTGGAGTTTCCACTACTGTGGGGAAGGTTTCTTCATAAATGTGGGTAGGTTCTGGCGCGGATGTTGGCTCTGCCACATCTGCCACCATGGCTGGGGCAGCGTATTCTTGGTGCATGCCAAAGCCACCAGCCCAAAGTGTTCCTGTTATGCCGCAGATTAAAATAAGGCTACGGCTGGCACGGCGCACTTTGCCGCGGTGCAAGATACCGCTATAAGTGGTGTAGGCCATTTTTTGGCGGTTTACCTTGATTTTATCGCAAAGCCGCAAGTACAGCGGGCTGGGCTTGTCTTTAGAATGATAGCGAATGTACAACCATTCTTGCAATGTTTCCACAAAAAGATAATTCCACGCCCGCAGCGCCAGCTTTGTGTACAAAATAATAACCAGCGGCGCAAATACATATTTAAAAACCTGCCCCAACACAAAAACCACCAGCCATAATATAAAAACGACAAGCAGCGTGCGTACAATAAAATTTATATGCAAAAACTCGCTGAACAGTTCGGCATACAGCTCCCCTGCCCTATCGAAACTATTTGTGATTATGGTCATGGTTTATCCTTTCGGCCATTTGCGCGGCTCGGTACTCGTTTATGCGTTTAATATTTGACAAAGTCCTGTGTTTTACCTCTGGGCTAATAATATAACTTCCCAGCAAATATCGCAAGTCTGGCATGTGGCGAGAGGCTGCAACGGCTTTCAAAATACCAAGCATTACGAATATTTCCGGGTTTCGCTGGGTTTTGCCCTGCTTAATAAAACTTTGCGGGATTGTAGCTAACTGGGTAGCAGATAGGCCGTCTAGCATATTATCCACCCATTGCGCCTTGGCCTGGGCAAAGCGATGGCAACGGTCAAGCTCTGGGAATCGCGCCTGCCAGAAACTGATTTCTTGAAAAAAATTGCCATGGCTTAGGTTTCGGAGTTTTTCTGCGGGGTGGACATTATTCTCGCGGAATATGCATTTTTGCACCGCCATTGCGGCCTGAATATCGCAACAGCGACACGCAAGGGTATTTTCAGCAATGGCAGGCACATCATATTCCATCACCACATCTGCAAGGATACCAAGCGAAGGCAATGCCCTTATCACATCTTCCCCCTCTGCACTCTCTGCCAAAAAAACCAGCCCAATCCCCTTCTTGTTCACCATTTCAACAGTATGGGTGCAAACACCCAATTTATGCGCCATCACCACTGGCAAATGCCGATAAACCGCCACCAGCAACCCCACAGGGTTATCTGTAGCTACATAAACCTTCCCTCCGCTGCACACAGCCCTCCAAATTTCCTCAAAATTCCCAGGATAATACGGCGTAATCTTCCCGCCATGCTGGGGCAAACTCTCTAGCGAGTCCATTCTTGTGCCCTTCGCAATATCATATTCAGTCAAAAACTCCAGCCTGGCTAAAACCTCTGCCATATTCCCCAAAACTTTCGTCGCCACCTCAGGCGGCAAAATATAATTATGTACAAAAAACGCTGCCCGCAGGCCAGTGAAATCCTTCTCCCGGTAAACGGCTTGGCCAATAAGCATCCTGCCACAGGGGTAATTTACTACGGTAACAGCCGGGGGGTGCGCAGCCGCTGGGGCTGTTGGGTACATGCAATACGGATGCACATTCCTCTTGATAAAATCAAGCTCCAGCCCCGCAGACGCGGCCACTGTGTCGTAGCCTTCATTTTGCCGAAACAGCCCCCGGCGTTCTCTCGTGTATATATGTTGCTCAATCTTCATGCCCATCTATATACCCCAGCTGGTACAGTAGCCAGAGAAACGGCTCGTCAACCCGCAATGGCGCAAAAGACGCCACTCGGCTACCCTCTGGCTTAGACCCTAGTGCAGACACCGCAAAAAAACCAAGCCTTGCAAAACGGCGTTTTAGCGCGTTGCGGAAGTTTGGGTCTGCGGCAGATATAAAATCGTCCACATCTATATCAATATCGTCAAAGGCTGATAAGTTAAAGCTTTCCTGGTGGTTAAAATGCTCAAATATGGGGCTGTTTGGGGAAATATACTCGCCATCATGCCGCAGCGCCCCCAGCAAATCCGACTTGGTTATAACCACTGCCGTGGGTATCTGAGAAACCCCGCCACCCTGCTTATAGATATAATCCTCCACCAGCCCGCTTAGCACATCTGCCGGTTCGTCGTAGAATCCTTCATCCTTGAGGCCGTTTTTCAGCAGAATCTTGCCCCCTATGGAGCTAAACTGCGTAGGGTCTACAAGAAAGAGAATCCCCGAAGAATTGCGGATATTTGCCGCATAAATGTCTACATACGCAGGGTCAACCATGCCCTCGCCAGCCATATCAAAGAAAGCAATGCTAATCTCCGGCTTCCTGTCGTCTGCGAAAGAGAATGTAAATATAAATGGCTCTTGCTGTTTCTCCTTTTGGGTAGAATCCAACAAAATTCCGTCATTTATAAGTGGGCCTTCATATTCCAGCTTAAACTTTTTACCCATTTCGTTGCTTATTGGGGTGCAAAATATAGGGAAATTGCGCGGCGTGATGGTTTTTAATGTATGCACCAGGGCCGTCAAGTATACAGACTTACCCGCCTGCGTGCCGCCCACCACAGATATTATTGTGCTAGGGGCATAACCTGCGCTTTGCTGGATATCATTATGGCAGAAGGGGCATATACGGCGGGTGGTGATGTTGCTGTAATCATCCTTTAGCGTGGAAAGCACGCCACGGTGGTAACCCTTAGCGGCTTCTGGGAAGCTATCTGGGTCTAGGAATGGTGGCAGTATACCTGCGGTGTCCATATGAAAGCGAGCGCGGTAATCATCCAACACATGGTCATAATCTGCCCGGTAGCCTTCTGCATCTATGGCCTCGAAGGCGCGAAAAAGCACCCTGTCGTGAGTGAAATTGCGGAAGCAGTATAGGCATACTATTTCGTGGGTTTTGTCTGCCCGCTGCTTTTCTATTTCTGCCTTTTTGCGTTTAAAAAGTCCCATTTTGTTGTCCTTCCAGTTTGTATAGGTTTTCGCCATCCCCCAGGAATAATCTTATGTATTCGTCTAGATTTGTACGGATGATGCGGGTGGTGGGCTGGCGAATGGCCTCTAGGGGGTATTTTATGCCGTCTGTTATGCTGGCAGGCGGGTGATTATTTTTTACGTAAAAAACTGTGGCGGCGGGGATATAACCCTCTGGGTGGATGGTCAGCTTATGCTGCTTATATTGGTCTATTTTTTCTTCTAGGGTAAAACGGATTATGCTTTGGTTTATATGCTGGACATGAGCGGCCTGGCCGGTGGGGCGGTAGCTTCCTGCATCGTGACAAGATGGGAAAATATAATAATTGGTAGTGCCCGGGGGGCTGTCTAGCACAGCCCCCCCGAACATTTTGTATTCTTGTAGTGTAAAAAGCTTGGCCTGGGTGAAATCATTGGCTGTAGCGATGTGAACCTGGGTAACACCCGCTGGCCAGTTGAAAATGAGGCGTATTTTATTACCGCTTTGCTGCAATGTAAGGTTTGTTATAGATTGCAATGAATCACCCCTGTTTAATCGTCGTCCACAAGTTTGCCTTTTCTGTTTAGGAAGATGAAGAGAGCCATGACTACTGCAGCGTTTATGCCGATTACAATAAGGTTGCCTGTTATGCCTTCGCCAAGTTCGCCTATGGCTATGCGTATTTGCTGGGTGAAGGTGAAGCTTAAAATTTCGGCAACATTTTCATTTACATCTGCCAACATTGGCCCCATGCCCAAAAGCATGGCTAATGGCATAGTAACCACAGGATATTTCGATAGCCCCATAGTTACGCCAAAAAGCACAGACACCATGGCGCCCAATGTTGCAACGCCCCCAACAACAAGCATATCCAAGCCAAAATACCCGCCTGCGATTGTGTATATGAGAATCACGCCAGTGGAGAACAACATCATTGCAGCAAATGTTCCTATCAAATACTGCCAAGGGGTTACCCCTGCCATGCTCATAAACCTGAGGTTCTTTGTGGTTTTATCTTCGCCAACAAGGGCAGATGTAGATGCAACAATACCCATGCCCACAAACATTACCATATACATACCGGCCATAGATATATCCGGCAGGCTAAATCTTGATTCTTCACAATACTGACAAATATATTCCGGAACACATGCACCTGTTTCACATGAATGATCCGTTGCTAAAAATGAAAATATCAGCATAAATACTAAAAACAATCCCCCGTAAAACAGTAACACCGGGGCGCGCAGGTTGCTTATAAACTGCTTGTAAAATATCGCTTTTATATTTTTCATAGTTCCACCCCCGTAAGCTTCAAGAATACCGCTTCAAGATCTGGAACGGTTCGCATTGAATTATGTTCGGTACATAGATCCTCTGGTGCGCCCTGGGCTACTATTTTGCCGCCGTTTAGCAGGGCTACACGGTCGCATAGCTTTAGGGCCTCGTCCATGTTGTGGGTGGTTAAGAAAATGGTTGTGCCTTCGTCACTTAGTTTTTGCAGCAGTTTACATATACCGCGGGCTGTGCCTGGGTCTAGGGCGCTGGTTGGTTCGTCCAGTATTAGCAGTTTTGGCTTGTACAGGATTGCGCGGGCCAGGGATAGGCGCTGCTGCATGCCTCTGGATAGTGTGCTGGCGGTTTTTTTTGCAGATTCTTCTAGGCCTACGCTTTGTAGGGTTTCCATCACGCGAGTTTTTGGCAGGTCGTATATTTTGGCGTATAAGCTTAGGTTTTCTATGCAATTAAGATGCGGGTACACACCGCCCACGTCAAACATCAGCCCTACTTCTTGGGGTGTTGCATCTACAATCGCCTCACCAGAATCTTGGGCTATCTGCTTTGTTAGGATATTTATTATGGTGGTTTTGCCTGCGCCGGATGGCCCAAGCAGGGCAAAAATCTCTTGGCTGGCTACTTCAAACGATACATCGGAAAGCACGGTTTGCTCCCCGAAGCGTTTTTCTAGGTTCTTTAATTTAATCATATTTTCCCTTCATTCATACTTTATTTTTGTGTTGGCAAAATTATTACAAAAGCTCTACCCCGGCGGCTCTCATGCCTGCTAGGGTTTCGTCATCCCATACCCCGGCCTGCACTTCGCCTATATGTGCTTTTTGCAGCAGCAGCATGGAAAGCCGGGACTGGCCTATGCCACCGCCTATTGTAAGAGGCAGGCTGCCGCTTAGCAACATCTTGTGGTAACTTAGCCCCCGCCGGTAATCGCAGCCGGATATGGATAGCTGATTATCCAGCACCTGTGGCGTGACGCGTATTGCCATGGACGAAAGCTCTATAGCCTCGCCCAAGACATCATTCCAAAACAGGATATCACCGTTTAGCGTCCAATCATCGTAGTCTGGGGCGCGGTGGCCATGGGGCTGGCCAGATTTTAACGCATGGCCTATTTGCATTAGAAAAACTGTGCCATATTCCTTTGTCATTGCGTATTCCCGCTGGCGGTCGTCCATTGCCGGGTACATTTCTTCCAGCTCTTGGGCGGTGATGTATTTTACTTGTGGGTTAAGTTTCACATCAATGGCCGGGAATTGGCTTTTAATTTTTTCTGCCGTGATGCATATCGCGTTTATTATTGCGTTTACCGTTTGCTTTAGGTAGGCCTCGCTACGGGAGTTTTGGTCTATTACTTTCTCCCAATCCCATTGGTCTACATAAACGGAATGGATATTGTCTATTTCGTCATCCCGGCGGATGGCGTTCATATCTGTATAAATGCCCTCCCCCACCGGGAAGCCATATCTATACAACGCCAGCCGCTTCCACTTAGCCAGAGATTGTACTATTTGCGCCTCGCGCCCAGTTTCTTTAATGTCAAAACCTACAGGGCGCTGGATGCCGTCTAGGTCGTCATTTAGCCCGCTGCCAGCCTCTACAAAAAGCGGCGCAGACACGCGCTTTAAGTTTAACGCCTGGGAAAGATTATCCTCAAATATGCGCTTTAGCTGGCCTATGGCGGTTTGGGTTTCGTACAGGTTTAGTTTAGATTTATAACCTGGTGGGATTATCAGTTTGCTCATGATTCAATCCTTCTGCAAAAATTGACTTCTTTATAGCGTCACACTTTTTGTGGTTTCAAAAGAAGCTTAAAGATTTGAAATTTTTTGAGAAAATTCAGTTGGTCGGATTTTCCGACCAACTGAATTTTTATCCTATGGCTAGAACATCATCTGCCCCATGGTGCGCGGGTACGGCGAAACATCCCGGATGTTTTTCATACCTGTAAGGTACATAAGCAGCCTTTCAAAACCTAGGCCAAAGCCTGCATGTTTTACCCCGCCAAAGCGGCGTAAATCCAAGTACCAGTCGTAATCTTCTGGCAGTAGGCCAAATTTCTTTATGCTGTCTTCCAGCACATCCACCCGCTCTTCACGCTGGCTGCCGCCTATTAGCTCCCCTACTCCGGGTACTAGCAGGTCTGCCGCGGCTACGGTTTTGCCATCGTCGTTTACGCGCATGTAAAAAGCTTTAATATCCCGGGGATAATCGGTTAAAAACAGCGGGCCGTTAAACACCTTTTCGCATAGGTAGCGCTCATGCTCGGTTTGCAGGTCTATGCCCCATTTCACCGGGAATTCAAATTTCACATCTGCCTTTTGCAGCATTTCTACGGCTTCTGTGTAACTTAAGCGGCCAAAATTTGTGCCGGCTAGTTTTTTAAGCCTGTCCTGTAGGCCGTTTTCTATCCATTGGTCGAAGAATTCCATTTCTTCCGGGGCATGTTCCAGCACGTAGTTAATCACGAATTTTAACATGGCCTCGGCGGTTTCCAGGTAATTATCCAGGTCTGCAAAGGCCATTTCTGGCTCTAGCATCCAAAACTCTGCCGCATGTGTAGTGGTGTTAGAATGCTCTGCCCTAAAAGTTGGCCCAAAGGTATACACATCCCTAAAAGCCAGGCAAAACGGCTCTACCGCCAGCTGACCGCTAACCGTTAGGCTGGCCTCTTTGCCAAAAAAATCTTGAGTAAAATCCGTAGCCCCATCGGCCGTAGGTATTTTTTCCAGCGGTAGCGTAGTCACCCTAAACATTTCCCCTGCGCCCTCGCAATCGCTGCCAGTTAACACTGGCGTGTGCACATATACGAAGTTGCGCTGCTGGAAAAATTCATGCAATGCATGGGAAGCCAACGACCTTACCCGAAACACCGCTGCATAAGTGTTTGTACGAGGCCGCAAATGCGGGATAGTACGCAAAAATTCGAAGCCATGGCGTTTCTTTTGCAGCGGGTAGTTGCTGGGGCAAGAGCCCTCTAGCAAAACCATTGCGGCCTGTATTTCAAAGGGCTGTTTCGCCCCGGGGCTTTCCACCACTTGCCCCTTTACGGTAACGCAAGCGCCCACGGCAAGTTTTGCCGCGTTGTCGAAATCAAGCCCTTCGCTACCCGCAAAAGTTTCCGCATCTATAACAATTTGTACAGAGCGAAAAAAACTGCCGTCATTTAGCTCTATAAAGGCTAAATTCTTGTTGCTGCGGCAGGTGCGAACCCAACCGCCCACAAGTATATCTTTCCCTAAGAAACTGCCCGTGTTCCTGTACAAATCTTTAAATTTTGTGTACATGCAAATTTTCCTTTCTAAAATTTGTCGCAGCCGGTTTTTGTATCAAAAGGCTTGCGTTTTTTCTTCCATCCAAGTATATTAGTCACAAACTTAGAATAAGTCAAATTATGTAGATGAATGCATACAAAATATTTTCCTGGAGGAGATGCCCATGCCCGGCGATAGGGATAACCGATACGGCAAAGGCTCTGGACGCCACCGCGATTACAGCGAACCCACAAACGAAGAATACTACGACGAAGAAGATTACGATGAATACGACCAAACGCCCGAACAAGATGAAGGCGAGTTTTATGATGCAGATTACGATGATTATTACAACGAAGCAGAAGAGCAAGATGAACCAGACGCCATAGAACAATACACCGGCAGAAGGCCAGATGTATACCAAAGGCAACCCCAGCGTGAAGCCCAAACCCGCCCAGCCCAAAGCTACCGGGAAAGGGAGGCTCGCCCTACCCAAAACTACCGGGAAAGAGCAGCCGACAGAACCCCACAGCGCAGAGAACCCGCCCGCGACCCTCGCCGTAGTCAGCCTCCGGCCAGGCCAAGGCATCAGCGCAGCTACCCACCACGAAGGGTAAAAGAAAAACAGCCATTGGACCTTAATAATGTTATCAAGCTGTTTTATTTGATTATATTGCTTATTGTTGTTGCAGGCGTTGGTATTGGCGGCATTTTTTTGGCAAGACAATTTATAGACAGCGACACCAATATTTTTGACAATATCCAAGGCCCAAGCAGCCCCGGCCAAGGCCAACAGGGGCAACAAGGCCAACAGGGTGCGCAAGGCGCACCGGGCACACCAAATGTACCCAGCAACAATAACAACGACAACAACAACGATGCCCCCCATGGCGTATGGGTTCCCCCAGTTATCAATACGATAGACGCCATGGTGCTAAGCACAACCTCAACAGACCCACGAGGCATCACTGTGCTAGATTTATCTGAAACGCCACGAAACCGGACATTCACTCTACCAGAAGATGCAGAAATTGTGACCCGCGCCGGCCAGCCCCTACCCTTTAGCCAAGTAAGGACAGGACAAATAGTGCGGATAAGATACGATGAAAACAACAACGAAATAGAAAGAATGCAAGAAAGCACCACCGCGCGTGAGCTACGCGCCCGCACCAACGTAGATGTAGACCCCGTAGCGCGCACCGCAACAGTGGGCAACGAGGTGCTCAATTTTGATGCTCTAACCCTGGTGCTGCGCCAAGACGGGCAAACCGGCGCAATGACCAACATCACTCCCATGGACACTATTACGCTGAATGTGTTGAACACAGATATATGGTTCGTGCAGATAGAGCTATCCCACGGGCTTATGCAGTTTGTAGCCACTGAAGGCATAACCAACCCGCGCATCTACGTGGGCAACCGCTCTTACACCAGCTTTAGCGAGCTACTAGAGCCATTCCCCATGCCAGAAGGCAGCCATACCATAATAATAAGCGGCGATAATATCGAGACATTTACCCATATAGTAAACATTGCCCAGGGCGAAACCTATGTACTAGACCTTAGCGAGGCGGAAATAGAGCTACGCATTGCCATACTAAACATGGCCGTAACCCCAGCCAACGCCACCGTTACAATAAACGGCGAAGCCGTGGACTTTAACGAACCTATACAAGTAGAATTCGGCGAAAACACCATCCGTGCAGAAGCCCCAGGCTTTATCACCCACGAGCAAACTCTCACAATAACACAGCCAACCACCGCCCATACAATCAACCTAGAGGCAGATGTTCCTCTGGCTTATTTAACTGTATTTACCCAGCCAGAAAATGCCCGCATCTACGTAGACGGCGAGTTTGTTGGAGTATCTGTGGTAACGGTTCAAGTCCAAGCAGGTACAAGAACCGTGGTGGCACGCATCCCAGGTTTTGTAGACACCACGCAAGTGCGTTACCTGGCAGCAGAGCAGGATAATATGATGAACTTGATGCTTGTTCCGCTAGGCTAAGCCATATGGACTTTAACATCCCCCAAGAGCTTAAAAAGCTACCGCATTTGCCCGGCGTATACATCATGAAAGACGAAAGCGACCAGATTATATACGTGGGCAAAGCCGTGGACATAAACAGCCGCGTAAAAAATTATTTCTCCGCATCGGTGAAAGACCCTAAAACCCGGCGGCTCTCCCAAAGTATCCATCATTTCGAGTATGTAGTAACAGACAGCGAAAACGAAGCTTTTATCCTAGAAAACACCCTAATAAAACTGCATCGCCCCAAATTTAACATCCGCCTAAAAGACGATAAAGCCTACCCCTATATAAAAATCACAAGGGAGACTATGCCGCGTATAATGTATAGTCACCGTCGCATGCGGGATAAGGCCAAGTATTATGGGCCGTTTATCTCACGCAGCAGGGTTCGCGAGCTGTTGGAGCTAATACACAAGCTTTGGCCGCTGCGTAAATGCAGCAAAATTTTCCCAAGGGATTTTGGCAAGGCTCGCCCCTGCCTCAACCATCATATAGGCCAATGCGCCGCACCCTGCGCGCGCCTGTTAAACGAAGAAGGCTACAACGCCTACCTGGCAGAGGCCGAAAGATTTATCCAAGGCAAAACCGACGGAATAATGGCAAGATTATCAAAAGAGATGGCCGCCGCCGCAGAAAGCCTGGAATTCGAGAAAGCTGCAGATTTACGAGACACAATATCCGCCCTAGAAATGCTTACAGAAAAGCAAAAGGTAGAAACCGGCGGCGATGACCGAGACATCATAGCCATGGCAAAAAAAGACGACGAAGCCCTGATGCAAATATTCTTCCTGCGGGATGGCAAGTTATCTGGCCGGGAACATTACATCATGGGCATAGACCAAAGCACCAAAGACGGCGATATAATGGCAGCCTTTATCAAACAATTCTACAGCGAGGCGGCCTTTATACCAAAGGAGCTATCCTTAATCTGCAAGCCTGCAGAGCAGGATTCCATCACAGCATGGCTAAGTGGCCTGGCAGGCCGTCAAGTAGCCATGACAACTCCCCAAAAAGGGGAAAAATTCAAAATGGTAAAGCTAGCCCAAACCAATGCAGCATTAACATTATCACAGTTTGGCGGGCATATAAAAAAAGAAGCCCAGCGCAACGCCACCGCCCTTAGCGAAATAATAAAAGCCATAGGCGCATGGGAAAATGGCAAAAAACACCACGCCGAAGCGAAGCAACTAGCCACCCAGCCAGCCAGCGAAACTCACGAGAGGGTTTGGGGTGGGACCCCGTTTAGGATAGAATCCTACGATATTTCCAACATCCAAGGCTACGAATCTGTAGGCTCGATGATAGTGTTTGAAGACGGCAAATCCAAGAACAGCGATTACAGAAAATTCCGCCTGCGAGCCGTAATAGGCCCAGACGACTACGCCGGCATGGAAGAAATAATCACCAGGCGGCTAAGGCGCCACGGCAACGCGACTGAAGGGGATTCATTCTCTAAGCTGCCAGATGTGATCTTTGTAGACGGGGGCAAGGGGCAGATAACTGCGGCAAAAAAGGCTCTAGCTTCCCTGGGGCTGGCCATTCCGGTATGCGGCATGGTAAAAGACGACCGCCACCGCACCCGGGCATTGCTGTACGAAGGCAAAGAATTAACACTACTGCGCACAGGCGAAGGCTTTAAGCTAGTCACGCGCATCCAAGACGAGGTGCATCGCTTCGCCCTAGAATATCACCATAAACTGCGGCAAGACAGCCAAGTGCGCTCTATATTAGACGACATCCCTGGCATAGGCAAAACCAGGCGGCGCGAACTTTTGAAGCATTTCAAAAACATGGAAGCCATAGCCGGCGCCACCATAGACGAACTAGAATCTGCACCATCCATGAACAAAAAAACTGCCAAGACAGTGTACGATTTTTTCGCAAATGCAAAAGGAGGAAGCAATGATTAACCCCATCCTAGAGCAAGAATGTGTATACTCCGCGGACAAAGACGGCACTTTTCATGTGGCATGTATTTTTATGGATGACATGGATATTGTAATAAAAACCAACAAAGAAATGAGCATAACCGAGGTACAACAAGTGCTAAATGGCTTCGAGAAAGATTTGCTTGGCCGCGTTAACATCCCATTAGCAAACCACCAGGTAAAACTTAATATGAACGGCAAAATGCATAATGTCGCCTTCGACGGCAATCATACGGTTAAAGGATTTGAAGCAATATGACATCAACTGCTACATCTTCAGGAGCGTTCAACAGCCCGGGAACAGGCTACACAGTGCCGCTAACCAATGTTATGTCTGAGTTTAATCTGGTTAATCTTACACCATCTATTAACATAGACAACAAGGTGCTAAACCAAGCAAACATCAACCGCCCAGCCCTACAGCTTGCGGGGTTTTTCGATTATTTTGATGCTTCGCGCCTACAGGTTATTGGCATGGTGGAACATACTTATTTAGAGAAGCTAGAGGAAAGCTTCCGGCGGGAGAATTTGCGTAAAATTTTCAGGCTAAATATCCCGGCCATGGTGGTATGCCGCAACCTGGCAATATTCCCAGAAATGCTGGAGTATGCTAACAAATACGATGTACTCATACTGCAATCTGACGATAACACCACGGATTTTATCAGCGAGATTATCCGCTGGATGAAGGTGCAGCTTGCGCCGCGCATTACCATGCATGGTTGCTTGCTGGATATTTACGGCGTGGGCACACTTATTATCGGCGAAAGCGGCGTAGGCAAAAGCGAAACCGCCCTGGAGCTTATTAAGCGCGGCCATAGATTTATCGCAGACGACGCAGTGGAAGTGCGCCGGGTTTCGTCAGAGACGCTAATTGGCTCTTGCCCGGAAACTATCCGATATTTTTTAGAGCTGCGTGGTATTGGGATCATCGATATTATGCAGATGTTTGGGGTGCAGTCTATAAAGCAAACCCAGGCCATAGACCTTATTATAAACTTGGAACTTTGGGACTCTACCAGAACATATGACAGATTGGGGCAAACGGAGGAATTTACAGACCTTTTGGGCAATCAGGTTTGCTCGCATTCTATTCCCATTCGCCCTGGGCGTAGCTTGGCAATTTTATGTGAATCTGCCGCCATAAACCACCGCCAAAAAAGAATGGGCTACAACGCCGCAGACGCATTAACAGAGCGGGTTATGCAAAATATAAACGGAGGGTTACAACGAAATGACTCCTTTTGAGGTCATTAGGCCATTATTACAGGACGCGATTCAAAATGAGCCAATGAAAAAGCATACCTCCTTTAAAATAGGCGGCCCAGCAGAAGTGCTGGCGCGCCCAAAAAACACTGAAGAATTCATTGCCGTTTGGCAAACAAGCAAGCAGCTTGACATCCCGCTAACTATCTTGGGCGACGGCACGAATGTGCTAGCGCCTGATGAAGGCATAAAAGGCATAGTTATGCTAACCAACAAAATGACCGCCCTAGAAACCCGCGAAAACGGCGAAATTTACGCCGCAACTGGAGTGCGCCTAGCCAAACTGGCAGAGGCAGCCTGCCAGGCCAGCCTAGCAGGCCTAGAATTTGCATCTGGCATACCGGGCACAGTGGGTGGCGCAGTTTTTATGAATGCCGGAGCCTACGGCGGTGAGATAAAGGATTTTTGCATATCTGTAGATTTACTTGGGGAAGATGGCGCAGCAAATGTACCTGCAAGCCAAATGGGTTTTGGCTACCGCAGCAGTAATGTACAAAACAGTGGGCAACTTATACTTGGCGCAACTTTTAAACTATCTTCCGGCAAGCAAAATGATATCCGTGCTTTAATGACCGATTTAAACAACCGCCGCAAAATATCCCAGCCGCTGGATTTTCCTAGTGCGGGCAGCACTTTCAAGCGCCCGGAAGGCTATTATGCAGGCAAACTAATACAGGATAGCGGGCTAAAGGGATACACTATAGGCGGTGCACAGGTTTCTGAAAAACATGCCGGGTTTGTGGTGAATAAAGGCAACGCCACTGCCCATGATGTGCTGGAGCTGATAGCATCTGTGCGGAATATTGTCCATGAGAATCACGGAGTATGGCTAGAGCCAGAAATTAGGATACTTTAGAAAGCGGAGCGCCAAGGATGAACGAAGCGTAGCATAAAATATATTCGGCGATAAACTTTGAAAAATAATCCCTTATGGGCCTTACGCCCATGACGATTATAGCGAAAGCCCTGCCTGCTTCTTTATTGCAAAAAAAGAAGTGGAAATGTGGCCGGCAAAGCTTCTGACGGTTTTATCAAATAAAAAGGAGGCTATCATGAATATTGTTGTTGTCACGGGCATGAGTGGTGCTGGCAAGACTACGGCTTTGAAGATATTTGAGGATGCTGGCTTCCATTGTGTGGACAATTTGCCGCCGCTTTTTATGGGGCAGTTTGCGGAATTTATTATGAAGGGCGATACCGGGATTACCCAAGTAGCATTGGGGATTGATATACGCGGCGGTAAAATGTTTGATGATTTTTCTGCAGGACTGTTGGAGCTGGAAAAAATTGGCGTAGAGTATTCGATTTTGTTTTTAGATTCGTCCAATGAAATTTTGATGAATAGGTACAAAGAGACAAGGCATTTGCACCCGCTGGCTAAGAATGATTTAGTTAGCGTGGGTATTGCCAAGGAACGGGCATTGCTGGAGGATGTTAAGGAGAAGGCCACCCATATAATTGATACTACTTATATCTTGCCACGGATGCTGAAAAAGAAGATTTTGGAAACTTTTACAAACCAACAAAACACAGGCAGGCTGCTGGTTAATGTGATGTCTTTTGGGTTTAAATATGGGCTGCCCAGCGAAGCAGATTTGGTTTTTGATGTACGGTTTTTGCCCAATCCTTTTTATGACCCGCTGCTAAAGCCGCTGTCTGGGCTGGATGCGCCTGTGCGGGAATATGTGATGAGCCACGATGTTAGTGTGCGCTTTCTGGAGAGCTTATTTGGTATGCTCAACTTCCTTATTCCGCATTATATAAGTGAGGGCAAAAGCCAGCTTATCGTGTGCATTGGCTGCACGGGCGGGCGGCATAGGTCTGTTGCCCTGGCAGACGAACTGGCAGAATCACTGGCCATTCAAGAGCATAAGGTGTCTGTTTACCATCGTGATTTCACAAACGACCAATATAGGAAGTGACAATGTGACCTTTTTGCAAAAAGTGCGCGACGAGCTGGCCAAAAACACCAGCAAACAAGACCGTAAGCGCGATTATGTGAAAAAACTTTTCTTAAAAAGCGGCCTGCTGTCCAACCCTGAAAAAACCTATCATCTAGAGTTTACCCTGGAAGAAACAGACGCGGCAAAGCTTACAAAAATCTTGCAAGGCTACAGCCTTTCACCCAAAACAACCACCAGAAATGGCCAAGCCGTAGTGTATCTAAAAGGCTCGGATGGCATTGCAGATGTACTTACCTTAATGGGCGCGCACAAAAGCACCCTAAATTTTGAGGAAATTAGGCTAAAAAAAGCTATTGGCAACGATGTTAACCGCAAGGTAAATTTTGAAACCGCCAACCTTAACAAAACCGTTGGTGCAGCGGTGGAACAAATCAATGCCATTGAATATATTCAGGCAACAAAGGGGATGGAGTTTTTAAGCCCGCCCCTAGAAGAAGTGGCAAGGCTAAGGCTGGCCAACGACGAGCTAACCCTTACAGAAATTGGCAATATGCTTGAAACGCCCATAAGCAAATCTGGCGTAAACCATCGCCTAAGAAAAATCTGCAAAATTGCAGAAAGCATAAAGGAGCATGAAAATGATCGAGAAATGTATTGAGGTAAACTCGTTCTTCGAGCCAAAACTAGCGGCCCAGCTGGTGCAAAAGGCAAGCCAATTTAAAAGCCATATATCCATTGTAGCAGACGAAAAAACCGCCAACGCCAAAAGTATAATGGGCATAATCTCCCTAAACATGCAAGGTGGCAACATTATAAAGCTAATAGTAGAAGGCGAAGACGCCCAACAAGCCGCACCAGAGCTTGAAGAAATCCTTCGCAATATTGCAGTATGATTATCTATCCAATCTACTCAAATAACCCGACGCTAGAAGAAATTCTAGAGAGAAATAGGCTAATTCAGCTTTCGGATGACGCCATGGTGGAAATCGTATCAATAACTTCCAGCAGCATGGCTGTACTTAATGCAACCAAAGCCGCTGTCCGCCAGGGCGCGACTTTACTTAGCAACCCATTTGCCGGCCTACGCACAGCCTGGCTGGCCAACCAGATACTATCCCCCGCCCCAATCACACCACATACTATAGACGAGGCCTATATTGCAAAAATATCGGCAATCAGCCCCTTCATATCCCTACTTACCACCCCCCCACAAGAAATGATAGACTTCGCATCCATAAAAATACTAGACCAAGCCATAGCCATATACAAAAAAAAGTCAAAACTACGCTTCATCCCCCACAGCGACAACCTAATCCGTGACTTTCAAGCCACAGATTGCAGCAACGTAGCCGACGCCCTTCGCGCCTGCAACGCGCCTGGCGGCGGGCCACTCCGCTAGCGTGTAGTGCGGGGCGTTTATTTATGCCCCGCGGCCAGTTTTTGCCGTGCGGGCCGCGTGGGCTGGGGTTGAATCGCTTTATTTCTACTGTTTTTGAGGGCAGTTCGCTATAGCGAACTGAATGAGAAACGGTCTCGCCAGCGGCACATTAAACGCCAAGATAAGGTGTTTCAGGCGTTTTTGTCGCAACAGGCGAGACCGTCTTTGAATTATTTCACTATACAGGAACCGAAAACATCTCATGAAAAACTTCAGTTGGTCGCAATTTGCGACCAACTGAAGTTTAGCCCAACCAAAAAAGGAGGATTTCTTATGAAAACAATCACAGCCTACCTGGCACAATGGCGGCTAAACAACCTGACTTTCCGCCCTGGTGACATGGACAGGCTAACCCATGTTATCGTCTCGTTTGCCATAGTTAAAGATGGCGCGGCCAGCATTGACCATTGGAAAAACATAGACGCATTACAGGCCTTAATCCAAAACAAAGGCCCTGTAAAAATCATCCTATCCATAGGCGGCTGGGGTGCGGGGGGATTTTCCCCGGCTGTGGCCACCGCCGCCGGGCGCGAAAAGCTGGCCCAAAGCTACGTGGATATAATAAACAAACACTGCTTCGACGGCGCGGACCTAGACTGGGAATTCCCCGGGCTAGACATGGCCGGCATAGAAGCCAGCCTGCAAGACAAGGATAATTACACCGCATGGGTGAAGCTACTTCGCCAAAAGCTTGGGCCGCAAATGCATCTGTCTATGGCGGGCGGCGCGATGCAATCCTGTGTAGACAACCTGGATATCCCTGCCTTAGTGCAGGAACTCGACTGCATAAATATCATGACCTACGACATGTGCCCCTGGGATAAAGTCGGCTACCACACCGCCCTATTTTCCACCACAACCAACGCCACCTCTGGCGACGCCGCCATAAACCGCTACCTGGCCGCAGGCGCGCCCCCAGAAAAACTCGTACTGGGCGCAGGCTTCTACGCCCAATGCTATCACGATGTAGACGGCCACCCAGGCGCAGCCATAAAATCCCCACCAAAACACGACCGGGGCCATGCAGAATCTGCCGCCAAAGCAAAAGCCTTCGGCGAACAATACGACCCAGCCGCAGAAACCGCCTTCGCCTACAACAGCCAAACCCGAGAATTCTTCAGTTACGACAGCCCAAGATCACTGGCGGCCAAAGCAAAATACGTACACGAAAAAAATCTAGCAGGCATCATGTTCTGGGAATACTCCATGGATGACGAAAACAGCACCCTGCTGAAAGCGATTTATAGTGAAATAAATGAGAAACGGCCCCGCCGCCCTTATTTAACCATTGACAATCCACCGTCTTTATCATAGAATATTTCCTTGGGTGCAGAAATTGTGCCCTAAAAAAAGAAGAGGAGGATTAAAATGAAAAAAATTCTAATTTTTGCAATGCTTTTGGTTATGGGGGCGACTTTTGCTGCATGTAGTAACGGCGCAGAAGAGACCACAGCCGTGGTAGACCCGACGCCAGTAGCGCAACCAAGCCCAGCCGTAGAGCCTACAGTAGAGACTGTAGCCACTACTGCAGAACCTACCGCTGAACCAACACAAGAACCAACAGCAGAACCTACACCAGCCGCAACACCTACCCCAGATGCAACAGCCACACCAGATGCAGTACCAGCCGCAGGCCTAACAGCCTTCGAAATGTACCAACACGCATTTGCAATGCTAGACGAAGTTGACTCAATGGCTTTCAACACAATCGTGTGGATGTTTATGGACATAATGGGCGAAGAAATTGAAATAACAATGGAAATGGAAATTTCTATGGAAATGCTAAGCCCAACAGAACTCCTTATGCAAATGGATTCCGTAATGGATATGGGTATCCTTGGCCAAACATCCTACTCAACATTCTTCCGCGATGGCTATATGTATATGACAGGCGAATCCATGGACCTACCACGCGAAGAAGGCATCCGCATGCCATTACCACTTGAAGAAGTGCTTAGCATGGTTGGTTCAGACTTTAACACCTTCACCATGGACATGATTCAAGACTACATCGTAACTCCAATAGACGGCGGCTACGAAATTGAGTTTACAGTAGTGGGCTTCGACGACATGCTTAACGAAATGTTAGACATGATGGGCGCCCTAATAGGCGACTTATCCGACGATGCTTTCGAAATAGAAATAGGCGAAACCCTATTCGGCATGTTTGTAGATGCAGACGGTGCGCTGGTAGACATGGGCATGCTAATGGACATGACCATGACAATAGAAGGCGAAACAGTATTCATGGAAATGATATCCTTCACAGAATACCTACAACTAGGCGGCGTAACAGTAACATTCCCAGCCTACATTGATGGTTTCACAGACATGGGCGACTTGTTTTAAATGATATAAAACCGCTGAAACTTTAACATTATGAGTTTCTTATTAACGAAGTAATATGCCGTGAGAATTTGACCCGAATGGTCGCATTCTTACGGCATATTATTTTGTATTATATAGTGAAACAATTCGAAATCGGTCTGCCCAGGCGGCACATGAAACACCGAGACAAAACGTTTCAGAGGTTTTTACTGCGCCAGGCGAGACCGATTTCGAATTGTTTCACTACATTTTAGCAAAAAATTCAGTTGGTCGGAAAATCCGACCAACTGAATCCACAAACGCAAAGCTAAAACAGCTTCGCCATATTGATTTCACTATAACCCGAAAAAAATCGGATCTTATAAAAGGAGCGCGGATGTGAGCAAAACCCGCGGCATCAATCTACTTCCAGCCCTCCAGCCCAAGCAGAAATTCTTTCACATGTAGCCCACCGCCGTAGCCTACTAGCTTGCCATCCGCGCCTATAACCCTGTGGCATGGGATGATTATGCTTATGGGGTTGTTGTGGTTGGCGCCGCCCACTGCCCGGATGGCCTTGGGGTTGTTTATGCGCTGGGCGAGCTCTTTGTAGCTTATTGCTTGGCCGTATCCTATGGTACATAAGGCTTCCCATACTTTTTTGCGAAAAGCTGTGCCGTTTGGGTTTAGTGGTAAGGAGAATTCCTTTAGTTTTTTGGCAAAGTAGGCTTCTAGTTGGGATTTAGCTTCTTTTAGTATTGCCATGTCTTGCGGGTTTTGGTTGCCGCATTGTAGGGTTGCGGGAGTGGTTCTACCGCCTACAAAGTATAGCTGTGTTAGGGCATCGTCTTGGGCGGTTAGTAGGATTTCGCCCACTGGGGATGCGTATTTTATGGTTGTCATTTGTATATTCCCTCTCATTTTGATGGCGGGGATATGCGTTACATACCAGCTACCGCCAGGCCTTGCACCAGCAGCGATGGCATACCGATGTTGCCCTCAAATTCTAAATCGCTACCCACGGTGGTGATATTTTTTAGCATATCGAAGAAATTGCCTGCTACGGTTATTTGTTCCACGGGTTTCACTATTTTGCCGTTCTCCACTAAGAAACCATCTGCAGAGAAGGAGAAATCGCCACTTACGGCATTTGCGCCAGAATGCAGCCCTGCCAGCTCTGTTATGATTACGCCACTGCTAACCCCGGCTATGATATCCTGGTAGGATTTCTCTCCCGGCTGTAGGTAGAAGTTTATTGGCGAGGTGGTGATTGCGCCGCCGAAGCCCTGTTTTGCGGCGTTGCCTGTGGATTTCACGCCGTCTTTGGCGGCAGCTTTTGTGTTGTATAGCAGGGTTTTTAGTTCGCCGTTTTCTATTATGGCTTTTTGCTGGGTGGCCACGCCTTCTGCGTCGAAGCCTTTGTTGTCGAAGCTGCTTGGGTGAATGCCGTCATCACGGAGAGTGATATTGGCTGCGGCTATTTTTTCGCCCAGGCGGGATTTATTTAGTAACGAGAAGCCTTTCTGGCCCATTTCTGCAATAAAAACGCTGGTGAACACGCCAAAAATCTCGCGGGCAGAGCGGTTGGTGAATATTATTGGGTATTCCCCTGTGGGGATGGATTCTGCACCTAGGTAGCTTATCGCCATATCCACTGCTTCTTTTACCAGCTTCTTATAGTCGAAGGCTGCGAAATCGCGCCCTACCCAGAAGTTGTAGCCGCTTTTGGTTATGCCGTTTTCTTCCACCCGGGCAATGAGATAGGCGTAGGCGGTGTTGTACTTGGCGTCTAGGTTTAAGCCATGGGAGTTGGCCATAGCTATGCTGCCCTCGTTGGTGTAGATTGTGCAATAATCTGCCATTTTTACCCGTGAGTCTAGGCTTTTTGCATAGGCCTCCATGTCTAGCGCCCACTGGATTTTTTGGTCTGCGGTGACGTTGTTTAGGGCCGGGTTGTATGTGATGCATTCCGGGTAGCTTGGGTCGCCTGGGTAGAGTTTTTCTACATCTTCGTCTTCTATTACGGTGGCGTTGTCTGCGGCGTTGGCCAGAAGCTGGTCTATTAGGGCTTCGTCTAGTTTTTCTGTGTAGGCGTAGCCCATTTTGCCTTTGTAGGTGCCTCGGAAGCCTGCGCCTTCACTTGCGGAGTTTTTATATTCGGCTATCTCGCCATCGAAAACCCGCACAGAGAAGCTATCGCCGGCGGAATAATATAGCTCGTAATCTTCAAAGCCCTTCTCTTTGGCCTTGGCAAATACCTTTTCGCGGAAAATATCAAACATCATACTCTGCCTCCCACTGTCATTTCTTTTACACGTATCATGGGCTGCCCCACATTGGTTGGCACGCCGCCGCTTATGCTGCCGCAGACACCTTGCTCTGCGGCAAAATTATCTGCCACACGGTCTATATCCATCAGAACTTCGTGGCCTTTGCCAATTAGGGTCGCGCCACGCACCGGCTCGGCTATTTTGCCGCCTCGTATCATATATGCCTCGGTTACGGCAAAGTTAAAATCACCAGAGGCTGGGTCTACAGAGCCGCCGCCCATTTGCTTGGCGTACAGGCCATATGGGGTGTCGGATATTATGGCCTCGGGCTTGTCGCTGCCGGGCAGGATATATGTGTTGGTCATGCGGGAGGTGGGTGCGTAGCGGTAGTTTTGGCGGCGGGCGCTGCCTGTGGATGGCATACCCATTTTAAGGCCGTTTAAATAATCCACCATGAAAGATTTTAATATTCCGTTTTCTATCAGTATATTGCGGCGGGTTTTGCCGCCTTCGTCGTCGATGTTTAGGCTACCCCATTCACCCTGGATTGTGCCATCGTCTACAGCGTTAACTAGAGGGTTGGCTATTTGCTGGCCCATTTTATCGGTGAAAACAGAGGCCTTCTTGGCCACAGAGGTGGCTTCTAGGCTATGGGCACAGGCTTCGTGGAAAATTACCCCGCCAAAGCCATTGTCTATCACAACTGGCATACGCCCGCTTGGGCAAAGGTCTGCCTTTAAGGCTGTTACAGCGGTTTTGGCGGCTTCCCGACCTATTGCCGCAAAGTCTAAGGATTCTATAAATTCGTAGCCACCTTTTGCGCCGGGGTTTTTGCCGCCGGTTTGTTTTTCGTCACCTTCAGAGGCCACAGCTTGCAGGCCTACGCGGGTGGTTATTCGGCTGTCTTCTGCCCATACGCCCATGGTGTTGGCTATCAGCACATCTTGTACAGAATGGCCGTAGTATCCAAATGTCTGGGTTATAAGGGGGTCGTATTCGTAGGAAGCTAATGCGCTGGCCCGCAACGCGTCTGCAATGGCTTTTTTGCCTATCTTCTCTGGGGAAATTAGCATACTGTCTGCAAATTTTACTTCCTGCATGTTGGCGATAACTTGAGTGGTGCCTGCCTCGCCTTTTATGCTGGCTTTTACCGCTGCTGATGCGTCTTTGGCCAGTTTCATAAGGCTGTCACGGCTGGTGTTATTGGTGTAGGCATACACCGCGCTTGTGCCAAAAATAATCCGCAGCCCAAGCCCTGCATCCACGCCCCAGTTAGCCTTTTCCACTTGCTTGTTTACCATGGTAATGGAATCCTTAACTGTGTTTTCTACAAAAATTTCTGCCATATCGCCCCCAGTGGCTATGGCTGCGCTTAAAACATCCTGTACTAGCTGTTTGCTTAACATAATTGCCTCCCTTTCGTAGCTGGTTAAAATTTTCAAAATCAACTAATTACAATTTGTAATTAGTTGATTTTATTTTGAATTTTTTAAAAAGTTTTTTCTTATACTATTTGCCCAAGCACAACCGCGCCATGCCCAGGAACATGTATATTTACCTGACCTTCCACCACTTGATGCTTCCGCGATGTTTCAAAAAATGTCCCCGCACCTGTTACAATAAGTTGGGTTAGCTGGCTGTTTTTTAGGCCAATTTTCCATACCGGCAGCTTCACATCAATTGGCTTATTATTATTGTTTATGGCTACTACAATTTTCTCGTTTTCATCCCAGCGGCCGTAGGATATAAAGCCATGGCTGCTCCATAGGAAATCCACCGAGCCATGGCGCAGCACGCTGTAGTTTTTCCGTAGGTTTATTAGGCATTTATGCAGCTCTATTAGGGTTTCGTCTTCCCGCCCCCATGGGAATGGGCGGCGGTTATCTGGGTCTGTCCAGCCCATAGCGCCAGCTTCATCGCCGTAGTAGATTGTGGGCGCGCCAGGCCAAGTCATTTGGAACACTACTGCTTCCATCATTATATTTTTTTTCACGCCAATTTCTGCAGCGCGAGAACCTACGGTATGCAGGCGGCCTGTGTTGCTGCTGGTGCGGGTTAAAAAACGAGAATGGTCGTGGTTAGAAAGCTGATTCATAGCCGCCTGCAGCGAATGTACATTTAGCAGCGCCATATTGAAGCGCATGGCCCATTCGAAGGTCATGGCGTCGCCTTTTAGGGCAGGGCGGCTTTCTTCGCTATGTTTGTTAACCCCGGTTAAAAACCATGTGATAGGCTCCATGAAAGCGTCATAATTCATTATTGTGTCCCATTCCTTGCCGTTTAGCCAATGGGAAGGGTCGCCATAATGCTCTGCCAGTATTATCGCCTCTGGGTTGGCGGCCTTCACTGCATCATGGAATTTTTGCCAAAAATTATGGTTCATTTCAGGGCTGCGGCCAAGGTCCGCGGCCACATCTAGCCGCCAGCCATCTGCATTATAGGGCGGGGATACCCATTTTTTGCCCACTTCAATGATATAGTCAAAAAGCTCTTTAGAATCCTCAAAATTAAGCTTTGGGTGGTTGCCATTGCCCCACCAGCCATCGTATGCGCTATTGTTCGGCCATTCATCCCCGTGCCACAAAAAATAATCATGATACGGGCTATCCTTAGAATGGTATGCCCCGGCCTCCTGGCCAGAACGCCGATAAAACCCCGGCACATCCAGCCATTTATTGAAGCTGCCGCAATGGTTAAACACCCCGTCTAAAATCACCTTCATGCCATAGGCGTGGGCTTTTTCTATAAATTCTGCCATAAGCTGGTTGCTGGCGTCCAGGTTGGCACGGCTGGTGGTGCGCTTTTGGTAGCGGGTTGCGTATTCATTGTTGGCCCGCTCGAAACGCAGCACCTCGCCTTCATCTTCCACTATCACGCCATAATGCGGGTCGATATAATCATAATCCTGGATATCATATTTATGGCTGCTGGGGGAAACAAACACTGGGTTAAGGTAAACGACCTCAACTCCCAAGCCTTTTAAATAGTCCATTTTATCCATAACACCCTGCAAATCCCCGCCATAAAAGCTACAGAAGTCGCTATTGGTCACATCTTGATGCCATTCCATGGCCATTGCAGTACGGCCAAGATAGGCATACTCATGCTTTAGCACATCATTGCTGCTGTCACCATTGTAAAAACGATCCACAAAAATTTGGTACATAACTGCACCCCTGGCCCAATCCGGCAGCCTCATGCCCGGTACAAGCCTAAAGTCAAAATGATGGTTGCAGCTCTGGGTCAGCCCCATTTTATTATAATAAAAAACCTGCCCCTCAAATTCCAAAGAATAGTAATACCTAACTGGATGCGCCGGGGCAATAATCTCTGCCATATAATAATCAAAAAGCTCGTCGCTAAGCTCTTTCTCCATAACCAATGCATCCACATCTTCACCACAAACATGAAGCCATGCCCTAACCTTATCCCCCCTGGCCACACGCAGCCTAACTTGCACTGCATCACTAGGCTTTGGGTCATAAGGGCTTACAAACTGCCTAGTCTCATCCGAAAAAACCGCCTGTATATGAAATGTCTGCTCTATATCGTTCATAACTACCTACCAATCATCAAATAATCACCTAAACTCTACCATAATCGCGACATCGCTTCAAGGCATAATCCATTAAATTTGTCAAAAATTTGGGGGTTAAAACCGCCAGAGGCTTACCGGATACATCCTCCGCCCGCTTTTAAAAAAGCGGGGTAAAAATTTTATAACCATTCACAAACAAAACATCACTCAAATAACAAAACTCCAGCACCGGGGCAACAAACCCGCCCCAATGCTGAAGTTTTTCATCCCCCGCATTACCTATTCCTTAAAAATTATTATTTACCATTCCAAGCTGCTTGCGGGTTTACAGTTTCTATTTGCACCTCTGGTGATTCGTCTGGTGGCATATCGTCGTCATAATAGGCCACGCCAACTGGTGCTGGCATTGTGCGTGGTGCTGGCATTGTTGTTGGCGCTTCTGGTGCTGGCATTTGCGGTGCTGGTACTTCCGGCTCTGCTTTCTTCTTAAAGAAGGCCATATCATCATCGCTGTTCATTACAGCCACTGTTTTGTTCATATTCTTTGGCGCGTCTTCGTTGTAACGCTTACGTTGGCCGCCAGTTCTGGATACATTGATGCGCTTGTGTTCTTGGTCACGCCTTGCCGCACGGTTTTGGTATAGGTTCATCCCATAACGGCTGGCCATTTTCGTTTGAACCGTAGCAGGATGATTTACCACATAAGGGTTAACATGGTTACTACGGATACTAGAATTATGCGTATTGTTAGTAATTTCGTTACGCACAGTGTTTGTTTTTGTTGCATTGTTGCGGGTTACTTTGGTGTTATGTGTTGTTTTTGGTGCCGTGCTGCGAGTTACATTCGCATTATGTGTGGCTTTTGGTGTAGTGCTGCGGGTTACGCCGGTGTTATGCGTTGTTTTTGGCGCAGTGCTGCGAGTTACATTATGTGTTGCTTTTGGTGCTGTGCTGCGGGTTGGCTTAGCATTCCTTTGCGTAACATCGCCGGCCATTTTGCCTGCGTTAGCGCGGTTATGGTTAATTTTTGGCAATGCTGTGCTACGTTGCGTATTTACACGGTTGGCACGGCTATTCACTATAGCGCTATCAGTTGTGGTTACGCCTGTGTCAAAGCCACGACTATCAAGGGCATGCGTGCGGCCATAATCCACACCAGGCGCACGGTAAGTCGTGCCTATGCGCGCATCTGGCCTGCCTATATTTAGCGAACGGTTTACATTATGGTTGCGGGTTGGGCTTTCTGCCCTGCTTAATCCCCGGCGAATACCTCTTGTAATTCGCCCAGTTTCATTGTACAAGCCGCGGTTACGGGTTGTGCTGTAGGTGTCTGGGCGGCGGTTGGCTGCGTCTACTACGCGCTGGCCGTTCCTGTTTCCCTGGTTTGTTTCTGGTAAGCTTGTAGAGCATCCGGTAATAGCAATCATACCTGCCACTGTACCTGCTGCAATTATACGTCTCCAGTTCATTTTATATATCCTCCCATTATTGTTTGTTTTCGGCATATACTAAGAAATTGCAAGCAATTCCTTAGCATATGAAAAAACTCGCAATCACACGAGCATACTATTCTCAGATTAAAACCATACCAACTTTCCGCGTTTTAGCCGCGACAGATGGTTTGAATTTTAATCGAAAAATGGTATTGACCTCATGCTTGCGAGTTTAGTTTGAGCATTTTTGTTTTATAAATACTGTAATAGATTTGGCAGCTAGGTAAAAAAATGACTAGCCTAAAACTTCCGAAATCCAGCCAAGCCGCCGTTCTGCCAGGTTTTTTTCATTTTCAACCTTTATACTGCCAATATAGGCGGCAATCTTGTTCCTTTCCTGGCGTAGATAGCAGCGCCAACCGGGGATACCAGCGGCTTCCAGATGCTTCCCTAGAAAATATTCCCTGTCATTCCACGCTGCCACATCGCCTTTAAATGAAGCAACTAAAATCACATAAAATCTGCCATCATCCATGACAAATTTTTCTTCAAAAATTTCGAAGCCTTTGGAATGCAGGCTGCGCCGCAGCATTTCTGCATCATGCTGGGGCTGTAAAACTAGCCTGGCCTCCATAGCTTTTACAATTTCGCTAAAAATTATTTTTTTCATCATCATACCGCCCATGCCGGCCACCACAATGGTGTCTGCCTCACCTGGCAAAAGCGGCGCCAAGCCGTCGCCAAGCCGGGCATCGATGGCATGTTCTAGCCCTGCCGCCGCAATATTAGCTCTGGCCACATCTAGCGGCCCTGGCCGGATATCACATGCAACCGCCCGGGTACAAAGCCCGGCCTTCACTGCCTCTATTGCCAAATATCCATGGTCTGTGCCAATATCCGCCAGCACGCCAGTGATAAACGGCATAATCCCCTGTAACCTTGGGGATAGCATTTTATTCAAGGTAATCCTTCAGCTTTTTGCTGCGGCTTGGGTGGCGCAGCTTGCGCAATGCCTTGGCTTCAATTTGCCTTATGCGCTCGCGAGTTACATTAAACTCCTTGCCTACTTCTTCTAGGGTACGCGCGCGGCCATCGTCTAGGCCAAAACGAAGACGCAGAACTTTTTCTTCCCGTTCTGTTAAGGTGTCCAGCACTTCTATAAGCTGCTCTTTGAGCAAAGTGAATGCCGCTGCCTCTGCCGGGGCTGGGATATCGTCATCTGGGATAAAATCGCCAAGGTGGCTGTCTTCTTCCTCGCCAATTGGAGTTTCTAACGATACTGGGTCTTGTCCTATTTTCATGATTTCCCGTACTTTTTCCACTGGCATTTGCATTTCCTTTGCCAGCTCGTCTGGAGTGGGGTCGCGGCCATATTCTTGCAGAAGCTGGCGCTGTACCCGGATAAGCTTGTTGATAGTCTCCACCATATGCACCGGAATACGAATAGTCCGCGCTTGGTCTGCAATTGCCCTGGTTATTGCCTGGCGTATCCACCAGGTTGCATATGTGCTAAATTTATATCCTTTGGTATAGTCAAATTTTTCTACGGCTTTAATAAGCCCCAGATTGCCCTCTTGAATCAAATCCAAAAATAGCATCCCGCGCCCTACATACCGCTTTGCAATTGACACTACAAGCCTAAGGTTGGCCTCTGCTAGGCGTTGCTTTGCTTGCTCGTCACCTGCTTCCATGCGCTTTGCCAGTTCAATTTCGTCGTCTGCGGTTAGCAGCGTTACCTTGCCAATTTCTTTCAGGTACATGCGAACATGGTCGTCTATATTGATTGCACCTTCTACTGCGGCAAGGTCAACTTCCTTTTCTTTCTCTGTGTCTGCGTCAAGGCCAGACGGTGTTTCTACCCCTTGGCTTTCCAGCCATTCATACGTTTTTTCCACTTGGTCTGGGTCTAGGTCTATATCGCCTAGATATTCCATAATCTCCTTGTGGTCAAGCGGGGTTTTGTTTTTTTTGCTAAGAACCACCAGTTCTTGCAGGCGGTTCATTAACAATGGATCTTCAAAGGGCTTCAGAAAGCACCAATCCTTTCAATCGCTATTATTCTAACCATCCGACATGCTTATATACTGCTGCAGAAGGCTTTTTTCTTGAATTTGCATATGTTTTATGGCTTCAAGGTCTGTTAATTGCATCATTTTAGATTTTATCAGGGCTTTTTTTACTATCTGCGCCATATCGTTTAGGGCTTTTTCCACATCGCTGTATTGCTGGGAAGTGAAGAAAACTTCCGCCACTTGCTGCTGCTCTTCTGCTTCTTCGAAATAGCTTATGATATCTGCCGGGGCTGGTTTTATGTTGTTTTCTGCGTTTTCGAAGGCTAGGGTTAGCAGCTTTTCGTACACATGACCTCCCATTTCATCCGGGGCTATGAAGCCACTTTTGTTTAGGGCTTTTGCAGCGTGGCTATCTGCCAGCACCAGGCTTAGTAGGCCTTTTTTTGCATCACGCAACCCTCTGTCTTCGGTTTTTCTTAGCAGGGGGAGGTTGCGGGGCAGGTTTATTTCTTTCGAGCTGGTGCCCTTTAATTTATTTATCTCGCCTTGGATTGCGGCGGGGGAAATATCTGTGGCCTGGGCTATTTCCTTAACATGGGCGTCTGTTTCGATATCGCTGGATAGGGTTGCGATTATTTTTGCGGCTTCTGTGGTGAAGTCGATTCTGCCTTCTGTGGTGGATAGGTCGTGGTTATTTTTTTCAAGCCATAGCTGGAAGGTTATGTGATTTTTTGCCTCGGCAAGAACCTTTGTGAAGGCCAACCTACCGTGCTTTTGCAGGAATTCGTCTGGGTCTTTTGCACCAGAATCATTGGCGGATACATCCAGCACCTTTACTTTTAGTCCGCCAGCTACCAGTAGCGGAATGGCCCGCAGCGCTGCCTTTATGCCGGCTGCGTCGCTGTCTAGCACTAGCACTGCGGTTTTGCAGTTAATCTGCTTCAGCAGCATCACATGTGATTCTGTAAGGGCTGTACCCAGCACACCTACTGTGTTGGCAAAACCGGCTTTGTTTAGCGCCAGCACATCCATGTAACCTTCAACTATTATGATTTCTGGAGATTTTGCCTTGCGGGCTATGTTTATGCCGTATAGCTGCTTGCTTTTGAAGAAAAGGTTTGTTTCTGGCGTGTTTAAGTATTTTGCTTCCTTTTCGCCGGAAGTTTTTAGAATGCGCCCGCCAAAGCCCACTACCCTGCCCCGATTGTCTATTATAGGGAACATCAGCCGTTCTCGGAATCTGTCGTAGTATTGGCCCGGCTTTTTCTTGCTTTCGGTGGCTAGGCCTGCCCGGACTAAATCTGCCGGGTTGGCATCTGGGATATGTTTTATCAACCCATCCCATTCTGGCGGGGAAAGCCCTAGGCCAAAGCGTTTTATCAGTTTTGCGTCCACACCGCGGGCTTCTAGGTAATCTCTGGTGTCCATGGCGTCGTCATTTTCGGAATGAAGATATTCGTAGTAAAACAGCGCGGCTTTTTTGTTAAGTTCGGCGGAAAGTTCCCGCTGGGCAGCTTGTCTTACTGCGCTGGGGTTATTTTTTTTGTCTGGCAGAGTAAAATTGACCCGGTCTGCCAAAAATTTTAAGGCAGTGAGAAAATCCATATTCTCGATTCTCATAACAAAATTAAGTACATTCCCCCCTGCCCCGCAGCCAAAACAATAGAAAATTTGCTTGTCCTGGTTTACGGAAAAAGATGGGGTTTTTTCTTGGTGAAAGGGGCAGCGCCCAAAATGGTTGCCAGACCTTGGCTGCATTTGCACATACGTAGAAACCACATCCAAGATATCGTTTAGCGCACGAACATCGCTTATTATCTCTTGCGGGTACATAATTTTTCACCCCTTATTTATTAAATTCGACGGCCTTGGGCAAAATCCTCTACGTGTAGTGAAATAATCTTTGGTGGGAGGCAGTGGTTGGGTATTGTATGAGCTGTATTGCAGGGAACATACGGCTTTGGTGGTGTTGCAGGGGTTGTCATATGGGGGAGGATGGGTAGTTTTTGTCCTGTGCGACATTTCTTCCGAAATTGATATTTTTTCCGAAAATGGTACCGTATGGTACCATAATTTTGGCGAAATGGCATAAAAAGAGGTCTTTTTTCATATTGAAAAGCCAAAAAAACCCGCAATTGCTGGGTTCTGTAAATTTGATTTGGAAAATTTTTAACGCCAAGCCGGCAAAATCATTTCTATACGTATGTCAATTAAATTATAGTGAAATAATTCGAAATCGGCCTCGCCTGTCGCAGCAAAAGCGCCTGAAACGCCTTATCTCTGCGTTTCAGGTGCTGCTTGAGCAAGACTGTTCCTCATTTATTTCACTATATTTCTTAGATTATGTCTGGACTTTTTGCGGCAAGCATTGTAATATTCAGTATGGGAGACATTGTTTAATCATCTGTTTGCATATGCCGCTTCTTAAAAACACGCCAAAAACCGCATGTTTCCTGCGGTATGGCATGGCTTGCAGTGATAAATCAATGTTTTCCGTGGAAGGTGCTGAACTTTTTAAATGCTAAACCAGAGAAAAATCATTACCATGACCAAGCTCGCCCTCTACGACAAACACGACGGCCCGGCAGACCGTGACGCAAGCAATTATTTCCGTCACGATTATATCTATAAAAAAAACCTAGGCACACGTTTAGCGGTGGGCCTAGGTAGTGTGTTTATTTTAATTATTTATTGGCTGCGGCTTATTTTAATCGACGGCATAGATGTGCTTGAAGTTAACATGCAAGAAGAGCTTACTAGCTCTATCCTTTTTATTTTGGTTATGTTGGCCGTGTATTCTGTTATAGGCACTGTGCAAGGCACGCGGGAATATTATGTGATTCAAAAACGGCTGCAAGAATACCAGCAGCATCTGCAAAGGCTAGAAAAACTTGACGAAAGAAATATCCAGGCCGAGGCCGAAGAAGAAGAGCCAGAAGAAGCCAGGCCAAGGCGCCGAGTGATAGAGGAAGATACCAGCCAAAGAAGGCGCAACCGCGCCGAAGGCTACTACCAGCGGCAGCCACAATATGATGAACCCACACCAAGGCGGCAAGCAAACCAAGACACCAACTACAGACGCGAAACCAGGCCGCCCGCCAGCGATTGCAGCACAAGGCGCGAGCGCCCTGCCAGCGAAGAAACTCCATACAAGCGCACATTCCAATCAAATTACGATACCAGCTTCAGAAGAAGAATCACCCTAAATGAACCCAGCACAAAACTACCAGAGCTTGAAGGCGACAGCAGCCCAAGGCACCATAGCGGGCTAGACGGCAGTACAAGGCCAAGGCGCACATCCCTATACGATGCACCGCCAGAAACTGAAAATACCGACAACCAACAAGATAGCGAATAAGAAACATTGATTAACCCAATGTTTCCAGCGAAGGAAGGATTTTGCAAATATTATGGCGCAAATTCTAACAGCAAGGGATTTAATAGTTAAAATTTTTAAGCAGTTTGAGTTTATAATACTGCCCGTGGCAAAGTTTCTGCTAGGGCTGTTTGTGTTTACTCAAATAAATAATATCGGCCATGTAGGGGATGCTTTTTTACCTATTGTAGAGGCGTTTTCGCCCTGGATGGTTAATTTATTCTTTGCGATATTGTTTACCATTGTACCCATGAATTTAAGCTGGATAATTATTATCCTTAGCATAACATTTCAGTTTACAGCCAATGTGGAGATTGCCATTGCGGTTTGTTTGTTCTTGCTGTTTGTATTCTTGTTTTACGCGCGCATGGCGCCCAAGGAATCTATTTTAATTCTTTTCACCATCATGGCTTTTCAGTTTAATATCCCTTATCTTGTGCCTATTTTGGTGGGTATGTATTTTCCTATCACGGCTATTATCCCGGTTTCTGTTGGGGTGTTTGTTAATGCCCAGATTCCGGTCTTGTTTGGGCTAATGGCACCTGGCGGCGCTATTGCTGGCATGACAGACCTTGATATCGGCGATATTTTTACAGAACTACCCGCAGCTTTTACAGAAATCTACACCACGCTAATGTCTAGCATTGGCGCGACGCAAACATGGCTGTTTACTGCCATTATATTTGCTATGGTTATTGTACTTGTGCATTTCCTAAGCCGCCATTCTATTGACTACGCTAAGGAAATTGCAATTTTACTAGGCAGCGTGATAAATATTTTTGGTTTCATCATGGCAGTGATTGTAGCAGGGGAAACCATAAGCATTGGCATGGTGGTGCTGGGCAGCATCATATGCGGCGTGCTGGCCTGGGTTGTACGGTTCTTCGATGGAATATTAGACTACCAGCGGGCAGAATCTGTGCAATTTGAAGACGATAACAACTTCTATCATGTGAAAATCGTACCCAAGATAACAATGGCAAAATCGCAACGGGTGGTAAAAAGAATCCGCCCAGAATCAGAAAATTATGACGCCCCAGAGGCGTAAAGGAAAGTAGACAATGTTTACAACAATCACAAACTGGCTACTTGAGATTACCAATGTCCCTGTTTTTAACATGCCGGAAATCGGCCTGGTTCAGGTTCTAGACATTTTAATAATTGCATCGTTATTGCATTTGGTTTTGCGCTGGATACGCCGCACCCAGGCTTGGGTGTTGCTAAAAGGCATTGCCTTTGTGCTTATTATTGCGCTTTTTGCAGAAATTTTTAACCTTGTTACCGTGCAATGGATTGTGCAAAACACCATTGGCATGGGGCTTGTGGTGGTTGTAATCTTATTCCAGCCAGAGCTACGCAAAGCCCTAGAGCAAATTGGCCGGGGGCAGTATTTGTTTAACCTGCGGGCAGAAACAGAGCAGCGCGTCCATACATCTGCACATACGGTAGATGAGATTATCAAAGCCACCAGAGCCATGGCCAACTCCCTCACCGGCGCAATAATCGTGCTAGAGCAAGAAGTTGACCTTAGCGAGCACGAGCGCACCGGCGTGATGATAGATGCCCAAGTAAGCGCCCGCCTACTGATGAATATTTTCGAAAAAAACGCCCCGCTTCACGATGGGGCTGTTGTAATACGCGAAAACAGGATTAGCTCTGCGTCATGCATTTTGCCCCTTACGGCGGAAAGCATTGACAATGCCCTTGGCACGCGGCATAGAGCCGCTATTGGCATAACAGAACATTCAGATGCCAGGGTGGTTGTGGTTTCCGAAGAAACCGGCATAATTTCCCTAGCAGTAGACGGCAAGCTTACCCGCGATGTAACCGAAAACCATATGCGCGACCTGCTAATATGGGGTGAGCCAGTTAAATCACGCTTTTCGCTGTTTATCGGCAAGAAAAGGAGGAATAAATCATGAGAAAATTCCTCGCGTTTTTTTACAAAGATTTGCATTGGAAGCTGCTAAGCCTGGTGCTGGCATTTTCATTATGGTTTATAGGGGCTAATGTGTTTAACCCCTTACGGAACGAGCCTTTTCACATGCCACTGCAGCTGCATAACTTTGAAGTACTTTCCCGCGATAGGCTGGTGCTGGTAAATGAAGAAGAATTGCGCGATACCATTGTAAATATAGTAATACGCGGCCATGGGCAAGATTTAGACAACCTGCGCAGCCGCGAGCCTGCCTTTGTGGCCAATGCCATAGTGCCCAGCATAAACCTTGGCGCGATAGACACCCAAATGGTGCTAGATGCAGAAGGCGTGGTTATTGTGCCGCTAAATGTTAGCGTTAACCTTTACCAAGAATTTGAGCATTTATCAATCACCCCAGGCATAGTCCACTTGGAGATAGACGCAGTAATAACAGAACGCTTTATGGTAGCAAGGAATATAGTTGGCGGCGTTGCGCCTGGCCACGAGCTGCAAGGCATAGAGCTTCTTAACACAAATGTGACAGTAACCGGCGCAAGGTCCGATGTAAACAATGTTGCAGGGGTGGGTGTGTCCATTGACCTTTCGCCCATACATTCATCTACAGAGCTTACCTTGCCCATTATCGTATACTGCCACAGTGGCTACGATATGACAGACAAAGTGCAGCTAAATGTAACAGAAACTACCGCAAGAATACAAATACTACCCATAGATTCGCTAAATGTGAACATTAACCTAGTGGGCGAGCCAGCAGAAAACTTCTCGCTGCTGGAATATTCCTTTGAGCCGAACGAGTTCTATGTGGTGGCCGAAGCCTATACCCTAGAAGAACTCCCGTACATCACTATAGACATAGATATAGATGGCCTTTATTCAGATTTAGCATCTACCATTAACATTGAAGATTGGTTGCCGCCAGGGGTTGCTCTGCGGCAAGATATGTCGCCGCATATTTATGTAAATGTCACATTAGACCCCACAGAAACCCGAACATTCAGCATACCTAGGGAACAAATACGCACCCGTAGCCTTGGCATAATCTCGCAAATTTTGGGCGAAGACCTGCCCATTAACATAACAATAAGCGGCCCAAGGTCGCTGCTGTATGAGCTACATTACACAGATATTGGCCTAGACCTGAACCTTTTCGATTTTGTGATAGGCCTTCACGATGTACCGCTAACAGTAACCCTGCCAGACGGCTTTAACCTAATAAGCCAACGCCCGATACTACAAGTACAAGTACACGAACCCGCCAGCGAAGATGATAACGACGAATATTACGACTACAACGGCTACGATTACAACGACAACTATAATGACGACGCCGGCGAGGACGATTTTATACTAGCGAACTTTACATTGTAATAAGACCGTGGTGGTTGTCCCCATACCACGGCTTCTCTTTGAAAAACTACTACAAAATTAAAGTTTGTGTCCAAACTTTTTTCAAAAAGTTTTTGGAGGTGTCGGAGGCGAAGCCTCTGACGGTTTCAATTATTTGGTTTTAATTCCTTGGAGGCCCACCATTAAACGTCTTATTTCGAAAACTTTTGCACCGCTTTTTGCGCTGAGGGGTAACCCTAGAGTTGCGGTTTTTACAGAGCCGCTTTGGGGGATTCCTTATAATCTTTATTTTCCATTTTTGACCTTGTTTATGTTTAGCCTTGGTTTGGAGGATGCCGATATTGGTATCCTTCTTTCGGTGGGGCTGATTGTACAGATGACAACAGGGGTGCTGGGTGGCGTTATCAATGATAAGTTTGGGCGGCGGCGGTCTATGCTGGTGGGGGATATTGTTTCTTGGGCTGTACCTTGTTTGATATGGGCGCTGGCGCAGGATTTTAGGTGGTTTTTGGTGGCGGCGGTTTTCCACGGGATGTTTCCTACAAGCGCTAATGCTTGGGAGAGCTTGCTGGTAGAAGATGCAGAGCCTGACTCTATTGTAAAGTTGTTTAATTGGGTTTATATTGCTGGGTTGTTGGCGGTTTTTGTTACGCCGATTGCGGGGTATTTTATTTTTGAATTTAGCCTTGTGCCGGTGATGCGGGTGATTTTGGGCTTTTCTTTTGTAAGCATGATGGCCAAGTTTATTATCCATTTTTATTATGCCACAGAAACGCGACAGGGCTTGATTCGCATGAAGGAGACAGCCAATGTTTCTGTGCTAACTATGCTGCTGGAATATAAGGGCGTGCTGCGGCAGATTTTTACCACAACGGCCACCAGGCGAGTACTATTGCTGATTATTGCGCTTAATATACAGATGATGGTGGCAGGGAGTTTTTTCTCCATTTTTGTAACCCAGGATTTAGCGCTGCCGGAACATCATTTGGCCAATTTTAATGTACTTAGGGGGGCGGTTATGCTGGCGTTTTTCTTGGTTTTCCAGCGGCTGCTAGATATGATTGCCATGCATAAGGTGATGATTGCAGGGCTTGTGGTGTATATTGTTGCCTATATATTGCTTATTTTTACCCCGGCGGGGTTGATGTTCCCGCTGCTTATTTTTATCGTAATGGACGCTTGCGCGGCGGCTATGTTCCTGCCACGGCGGGACACCATGGTAGTGAATAATATTAACCCCGCAGAACGCGCACGGATTCGTGGCATGCTTATGGTGATTATGCTTGGGGCGGCCAGCCCGTTTGGATATCTTGCTGGGCTTGTGGCCGGATTTGACAGGCGGTTGCTGTTTGCAGGTTGTATTTTGCTGTTTATGGTGATGGGGGCTGTGGTTTTGATGGAGGTTGCGCGCGGGAAGAAAATAGAGGTTATGGGTTAGAAAAATCGCTTGGGTTTTGGCTATGCTGGTTCGCAGGGACAAAACCAACTAATTACAAATTGTAATTAGTTGGTTTTGATACTGCGGGGGATATTGTGGAAATTTTTTCAACCATACCGAATTATAAAGGAGCTGTAAAATGAGAGCATTATCAGATTCAGAGCTGTTGACATTAACAAAACCCGGCCGGTACACCGGCGGGGATGTTAATGCCGTTAGCAAGGAGATTACACCGGGGCTTACGCGGTTTGCGTTTTGTTTCCCGGATGTTTACGAAATTGGCATGAGCCATCTTGGGCTGCAGATGCTGTATTTTTTCCTTAACCGCCGGGATGATGTGTTCTGCGAGCGGGTTTTCATGCCATGGTTCGATATGGTAGACAAGCTGCAAGACAGCGATAAGCCGCTTTTTGCAATAGAATCTGGTAACCCCCTTGGAGAATTTGACTTTTTGGGCTTCACTTTGCAATACGAAATGTCTTACACCAATATCCTGGCCATGCTAGAGCTTGGCAAAATCCCACTGCTGGCCAGCCAGCGAGGCGACAGCCACCCCATAATATGCGCGGGCGGCCCATGCGCCACCAACCCAGAGCCACTGGCGGATTTTGTGGATTTCTTCTATATAGGCGACGGGGAGGCCAGCCTGGATGAAATTTTAAACAAATACGACAAGGCCATGGGCAGGCGAACTTTTCTAGAGAGTATCGCCAGGGTAGACGGTGTGTATGTGCCGTCGCTATACGAGGCCACTTATGGGGATGACGGCAGAATAAGCAGCTTTGCCCCCACCAGCCCCGCCGCACCAGCCATGGTAAAGCGCGCAATGTTGCCCAAGCTGGGGTTCTTCCCTGATAAATTTCTTACGCCCCTAACCGAAGCAGTGCAAGACCGCGCCGTGCTGGAGATTGCCCGGGGCTGCGTGCATGGCTGCCGTTTTTGCCAGGCGGGTTTCATATACCGCCCCATGCGAGAGCGCACCGTGCCAGATTTACTGGCACATGCTGCAAATATTCTTGACGCAACTGGCCACGATGAAATCTCACTGCTATCCCTAAGCGCTTGTGACCACGGGCATTTTGACGAATTGTTGGACGGGCTGTTGGATATTGTCAAATCCCGCCGCGTTAATATTTCCCTACCATCCACCAGGCTGGACGCGAAATACCTCTCTGCCCTGGCAAAAACCCAAAACCTACGCAAATCATCCCTAACCGTAGCCCCAGAGGCCGGCAGCCAGCGGATGCGCGATATAATCAACAAAAACCTAACAGAACAGCAAATACTAGAAGGCTGCTACAACGCATTCTTAGCGGGTTATGACAAAATCAAGCTCTATTTCATGTCTGGCCTGCCGGGTGAAACCATAGAAGACAGCCTATCGGTGCTAGAACTATGCGACAAAGTGGTAGAAACCTACTACCGCCTGTCATATGAAGAGCGCAAGCGCCCGGTAAGCGTAAGCGTGAGCACATCATGCTTCGTGCCAAAGGCATTTACGCCCTTCCAATGGGCGGCACAGGCAGCCCCAGAGGAATTTATCGCCACACAGCAAGAAGTAAAGGGCAAACTGCGCAACAAGCGCATAACCTACCGCTACCACGACGCAAAAACCGCTCAAATAGAAGGCGTACTGGCTCGCGGAGACAGGCGGCTGGGCAAAGCGATTTTGGCGGCGTACCAGGCCGGCGCAATCTACGACGGCTGGAGCGAGCATTTTGACCATGCCCGCTGGCTAGCCGCCTTTGAACAAGCCGCAATAGACCCCGGCTTCTACACCACCCGCCAGCGGGAGGCCGACGAAATCCTTCCATGGGATTTTATAGACATGGGCATATCTAAGGCCTTCCTGCTAAGTGAATGGCAGAAATCTGCAACCAGCCAGCTAACCACCAATTGCTACCAGGGATGCGCTAACTGCGGCCTGGCCTGCAACAAGGCGGGTTTATCGCCTTGTACCGGCCCAAAAAATTGCTCTTCCCCGGTAGACAGGAAAGGCGGTGCAAAATGAACCAGAATATAAGGCTGCGCTTCGCTAAGGGCGGAGCGCTAAGGTTTATCGGGCATTTGGATTTCCAACGGGTTTTCATGCAAACCGTAACAAGGGCGGGGTTGCCTGCTGCGTATTCCCAGGGGTTTAACCCGCATATTCTGTTATCTTTTGCGCTACCGCTGCCGTTGGGCATGGCCAGCATTAACGATTATGCAGATATCGCCCTGGCCGCCCCCATGGCCCAGGAGGAAATTATCCAGCGGCTAAATGCCGCAGCCCCAGCCGGGCTGGCCATCCACGAAGCATCCCCCTACGAGGGCAAGGGCGCGGCTGCCATCACCACCGCTGCAAAATACGAATTCACCCCCACCACCACATTGCCGCCAGATGCCTGCGAAAAAATCATGGCAATGGAAGCGCTGGTGGTGCCAAAAAAAACCAAAAGCGGCGTAAAAGACACGGATATCCGGCCAGATATTTTCCAGCTAACCCATGGCGAAACCATCACTATGCTGCTGGCCGCTGGCAGCGCGCGCTTTATAAACCCGCTTACAGTGGCGGGGCAACTAGCCGGGCAGCCACCATGCCCTTCTACCATATGCCGGGTGCAGCTGTACAAATCTTCCGGCAAGGAGCTTGTGGCTCTATGAAGAAACTGTATGTAGAAATTGCCGATAGCGCCGTAAAAGTCGCACTTACAGAGGGCGACACCCTGCGGGAATTAATAGTAAGCCACGGCAGTTGGGTGGACAAAATAATCATGGGCAAAATCAAGACAATTTTGCCAAATGAAATGGCCTTCATAGACATTGGCCACAACAAAAACGCCCTAATGAACACAAAACCAGGCCATGGCCTAAAGGCCGGGGATTCTATTTTGGTGCAGGTGCAAAAAGACCCAGCCGGAAAAAAAGGCGCATATGTAAGCCAGGCAATTAAGCTAAAAGGCAGCCTGGCAATATTATACGAACATGCAAAAGAAGCCGGAATCTCCCGCAAAATAACAGACCAGACAGAGGCAAAACGCCTAAAAAACATCGCCTTACAAAACCTGCCCCCCGGCTACGGCATATTAATACGCACAGGGGCCCAGCACAAAACCGAGGCCGAAATATCCGCAGAAATTCAAACGCTACACCAGTTACACCAGCAAATAAAAGCCAGTAAAGCCACTGCACCCACAACCATACACCCTGCCGAAGAAGAGAAAATACCAACAGATTTCCTCACAGATGATATTAGCGAAATTCATGTAAGCGGCAACACAGAAGGCATCCCCTTCCACAATGGTGCGCAGGTTTTCCGTCATGAGAAAGGGCTGTTCAAAAAGCTAAACAGCCAAATAAGCGCTGCCCTGGACAAAACCAATCCCCTACCCTGCGGCGGCAATGTAACCTTTGAAGAAACCGAGGCCTGCGTGGTGATTGACGTAAACACCGCCAGCAATATTTCGGCAAAATACCGGGAAGCCGTACTGCAAACCAACCTGGAAGCCGCAGCCCATATAACCCGGCAAATCACCCTACGCAACCTGTCTGGCATTATAATAATCGACTTCATAGACATGCCGGCAGACAGCGACAAAGCCATGCTAATGGAAACCTTAACCGCAGAATGCAAAAAGGAACGCATCCCGCCAGAGGTGATTGGCATGATACCGCAAGGCATGGTGCAGCTAATCCGCAGGAAAACCCGGCCCAGCCTATCACAGGCCATGTTGGCAGATTGTCAGCATTGTGGTGGCACAGGAAAAAGGCAGAGGCTATAGACCAGAAGGTCGGAAAGTTTACGATTCCAGCTAGCATTTTAGAAAAATGGTACCATACGGTACCACATTTTGGGCAATTTTCGCATCTCAAAAAGCAAAAACTCCCAAATCATCACGTTTTTTCATCTGAAAAACGAAAAAAAATAGCACTGGAATTTTTCACAATTTCAATGCTATTTTTTTTGCTTCTTTTTGTATGGTGAAACAATTTGAAATCGGTCTCGTTTGTCGAGATAAAAGCGCCATGAAATACCTTATTCCAGCATTTCATGGCGCTACCTGGCGAGACCGTTTTTCATTAATTTCGCTACGCAATAAAATCCAAAATCAAAGTTTTTTGATAAAACTTTTTTCCAAAAAAGTTTTTGGAGGTGTCGGAGGCAAAGCCTCTGACGGTTTTGTTATATCAACCCCACCCCAGCGGCCTCGTCCGCAATAACCACCACATCGTGGTGCAGCTGCAATGCAGATGCAGGTACAGCCGGGGTAATTGGCCCTTTAAACGATGCCCGCAAGGCCTCGGCCTTAGCTTGTCCGCTGGCCAGTAGCACAATCTGCTTGGCCATCATTATCGTGCGTATGCCCATGGTGATAGCATGGCGCGGCACCTCGCTTGCATTTGCAAAGTAACGGGCGTTGCTTTGTATCGTCATCTCGTCTAGTTGTATATGCTGGGTTTTGGCAGAGAAACTGCCAGCAGGCTCGTTGAAACCAATATGGGCGTTGTTGCCTATGCCTAGAATTTGCAGGTCTATCCCACCGCAGGCTTCTATCAGGGCTTCGTACCTGTCGCATTCTGCGGTTACATCTTTGGCTGCGCCGTTTGGTATATGCTGGTTGGCGGGCTTTACGTTTACATGGCTGTAAAGCTGCTGCTGCATATAGTAGTGGTAGCTTTGGTCGCTGCTTTGGGCAATTGGATAATACTCGTCCAAATTAAACCCAGTTATGCCTGCAAAATCCAAGCCAGCATCCCTATGCATGGCCACCAGTAGCTCGTACATTTTTGCCGGCGTACCCCCGGTGGCAAGGCCCAGCTTACAGTCGGGTTTTGCTTTAATTTTTGCCGCCACCAGCTCTGCAGCCTTTTGGCTCATTTCTGCAAAATCCTTTGTTATGATTATTTTTAACATAATTTCCCTCCAAATCTTGACTTTTTTTTACAATACCATAAATCCAGCATTTCTTGCAAACAATTTTTGAAAACCCGCCCTTGCAAACCTCTTGTGGAAAATGTTACAATGTTCACGTTTGTAATATTAGAAATTGTCATAAATAATTTTCCGAAAGGGGTCAAGAAATGCTGAACAAAAAAACAGTAGACGACATCAACGTAAAAGGCAAAAGAGTCCTGGTGCGCTGCGACTTCAACGTGCCGCTACAAGAGGGCAAAATCACAGACGAGAACCGCATAGTAGCGGCTCTACCAACCCTGAAAAAGCTTATCGCAGACGGCGGAAGGCTGATTCTATGCTCTCACTTGGGCAAGCCAAAAGGCCCAGACCCAAGCGCAACCCTAGCACCAGTGGCAGAGCGCCTAAGCCAACATCTTGGCAAGCCAGTAAAATTCATGGACGACGACGCAGTAGTTAGCGATGCAGTGCGTGCCGCCGTGGGTGCAATGGCAGATGGCGATGTTATGCTGCTACAAAACACCCGCTTCCGCAAAGAAGAAGGCAAAAATGAAGAGGCCTTCTCTAAAGACCTGGCCAGCATTGCAGACCTTTACGTAAACGATGCATTCGGCTCTGCACACCGCGCACATTGCTCTACCGTTGGCGTTACCAACTTTGTAGAAACTTCCGCAGTAGGCTACCTTATGGAAAAAGAACTGAAATTCTTAGGCAATGCCGTAGAAAATCCAGTTCGCCCATTTGTTGCCATACTTGGCGGCGCAAAAGTTTCCGACAAAATCCCGGTAATCAATAATCTACTAGGCAAAGTGGACAAGCTAATAATAGGCGGCGGCATGGCCTATACTTTCTTCGCGGCACAAGGCTATGGCGTTGGCACATCCCTTTTGGAAGAAGATAGAATCGAATTTGCCAAAGAAATGATAGCAAAAGCCAAAGAAAAAGGCGTAGAACTTCTGCTGCCAATAGACACAGTAGTAGCCAAAGAATTCGCCCGTGACGCAGAACACAAAACAGTACCATCAAGCGCAATTGAACCAGGCTGGATGGGCCTAGACATAGGCGAAAAAACCCGCGAACTATTCACCAGCGCCCTATCCGACGCAAAAACCGTAATATGGAATGGCCCAATGGGCGTATTCGAGTTCCCCAACTTTGCAAAAGGCACCCTAGCCCTAGCCCAAAAACTAGCAGACCTTAATGCAACCACAATAATAGGCGGCGGAGACAGTGCCGCAGCTGTAAACCAACTAGGCTATGGCGACAAAATGACCCACATCTCCACAGGAGGCGGCGCGTCACTAGAATTCCTAGAGGGCAAAGCTTTACCTGGTGTTGTTGCTGTACAAGATAAGTAAATCAAAACCAAAACCGTTAGAGGCTTCGCCAACCACACCCCCAAAAACTTATTCGGAGGTTTGTGGAGGTGTGGGGCAAGCCCCCAAGGTCTTGACGAGGAGAATACCATGCGTAAAACAATCGTAGCGGGCAACTGGAAGATGAATTTTGTGCCTAGTAGGGCTAAGGCCTTTGCTGTGGAGATGAAGGATAAGCTAGATAGTAACAAGGTAGAAGTTATACTTTGTGTGCCTTATGTGGACCTTCGTTCAGTAAAGGATGCGCTGGAGGGCACTAATATTAAGGTTGGCGCGCAGAACATGCATTACATGGACGAAGGGGCGTATACCGGGGAAATTTCTGGTGCTATGCTTAGGGACATGGGTGTACCTTATGTAATTATTGGCCATAGTGAAAGACGTGAACGTTTTGGGGATACAGATACCACTGTTAACCTAAAATCGCTAAAAGCGATTGAGCATGGCCTTGTTCCTATCATATGCGTTGGCGAAAGCCAAAAGCAGCGTAAGCAAAACAGGACTCAAGGCGTGTTGCGCAAGCAGCTAGCATTCGCCCTAGACGAGCTTACTGCCGATGACATGAGCAGAATCATCATTGCCTACGAGCCTATTTGGGCCATTGGTACGGGCGAAACCGCCACAGACCAGCAGGCAGAAGAAGCCTGCGCGTTAATCCGTCAGCAGGTAGAGCAGCGTTTTGGCAAGGCCGCGGCCGATAAGGTTCATATACTTTACGGCGGCAGCGTTACGCCAGATAATGCTAAGTCGCTTTTCTCCATGCCGAATATCGACGGCGGCCTGGTGGGCGGCGCAAGCGTAGTGCCATCCTTCGAAAAGGTGGTGCATTTTGAGTAAGAAAGACACCATAGTTTTGATGATATTGGACGGCTACGGCCTGTCTGGCGAGCAAGAACACAATGCAATATATCAATCCCAAACCCCGCATCTGGACTGGCTTATGCAGAATTTCCCTTGCAAGCCTGGCGCCGCCAGCGGCATGGATGTTGGCCTACCAGAAGGGCAAATGGGCAACTCTGAAGTTGGCCACACAAATATTGGCGCAGGGCGGGTTGTGTACCAAGAGCTAACCCGCATCACAAAAGAGATTGCAGACGGCGACTTCTTTAACAATGAAACACTAAAAGGCGCAGTAGAAAACGCCAAAAACAGCGGCAGTGCGCTGCATTTGTACGGCCTGCTGTCTGACGGCGGCGTACACAGCCACAACTCGCATCTGTACGCGCTGCTGGAGCTAGCCAAGCGCAACGGCCTTACGAATGTTTTTGTACACGCATTCCTAGACGGCCGCGACACGCCTCCCACTTCCGGCAAAGCTTTTGTAGAAGAGCTGGAGGCAAAAATGCAGGAAATTGGTGTGGGTAAAATTGCGTCTATCCACGGGCGCTACTACGCCATGGACAGGGATAACCGCTGGGAGCGCGTGCAACTTGCCTACGACGCCCTAACCCAAGGCAAAGGCGAAACTGCCGAAAGCGCCATCGCCTGCATGGAAAAAACCTATGCTGCCAATGTTAACGACGAGTTTGTACTGCCCACGGTTATTTTGGAGGGCGGCAAGCCTGTGGCCACTGTTAATGCGCAGGATTCCATCGTTTTCTTCAACTTCCGTCCAGATAGGGCTAGGGAGATTTCCAGGGCGTTCCTGCAGCCAGACTTTGATGGCTTCCCACGCCCAGGTGGGCCTATTCCGCTGTATTATGCCTGTTTCACAGAATATGATGTGACCATACCGGGCAAGCATGTGGCCTTTCACGCACAGTCTATGGACAATGTGCTGGGCAAATACCTGGCAGACAGGGGATTAACACAGCTGCGCCTGGCAGAAACAGAAAAATACGCCCATGTAACCTTTTTCTTCAACGGCGGCAACGAAGAACCATACGAAGGCGAAGATAGGACGCTGGTAGCATCCCCAAAGGTAGCCACCTACGACCTTCAGCCAGATATGAGCGCACATGAAGTGACGGACAAATTGGTAGAGGCAATAGAATCTGCCAAATATGACCTGATTGTAGTCAACTACGCAAACTGCGATATGGTTGGCCACACAGGGGTTATGCCTGCGGCCATACAAGCGGCAGAAACTGTGGACACATGCGTAGCCCGCGCCATGGACGCCATGCAACGCAACGGCACTCGCATGTTCCTATGTGCAGACCACGGCAACAGCGACAAAATGGTGGATACCGCCACAGGTGACCCTTTCACCGCGCATACTACTAACCCTGTGCCATTTGTGCTGTTCAACTGCCCGGGGTACGATTTGGAAGCTGGCGGAAGGCTTGCGGATATCGCGCCAACACTGCTAGAGCTGATGGGGCTGCCTAAGCCACCGGAGATGACCGGTAAGAGTTTGCTGCAAAAGAAATGATGGGTTTAGGGAGGCATTTTATGAATTTAGAGTTTCGCGTTGAATTGTTAGCGACTTTTAAGGCATTGAAGTTGGTAATCGACAAAAATGATAATACGCTGCTAAGGAATTGTATCCTTAGTGCCCTAAATGGCAAAATTCTGCATTCAAGTCTCCAAATACTACATGTACTTGTCGTAAATGATTGTATAGATGAAGCAAAGGCTCTAATCGATACAGTCTTAACCGAACTTGAGGCTATGCCCTCAATTGAAAATTGCAAGTAAAATAATTTAATCCAAGGAGGATAAAAAAATGCTTAAAACATTCATCGAAATCGTGGACATCCACGCCCGTGAGGTAATGGACTCCCGCGGAAACCCAACCGTAGAGGTTGAAGTAATCGTGCAAGACGAGCAAGACAAGCCATTTTCGGCTACTGCAATCGTGCCCTCTGGCGCTTCCACAGGTGCTTTTGAAGCAGTGGAACTACGCGACGGCGGTGACCGTTACTTGGGCCTTGGCGTAGAGAAGGCTGTAGAGAACGTAAACAACATCATAGCTGACGAAATCTGCGGCATGAACGCCCTAGACCAAGTTGCCGTTGACCAAAAAATGATTGACCTAGACGGCACACCAAACAAAGCAAAACTGGGCGCAAACGCTATCCTTGGCGTGAGCATGGCTGTGGCCAAAGCAGCAGCAGCAGCACTTCGCCTGCCACTTTACCAGTATCTTGGCGGCTTCAATGCGAAGCAGCTTCCAGTACCAATGATGAACATTCTTAACGGCGGCAAACATGCAGACAACACTGTAGACTTCCAAGAGTTCATGATTATGCCTGTTGGCGCATGCTGCTTCAAAGAAGCGCTGCGCATGTGTGCAGAAATTTATCATAACCTAAAGAAAATCCTTAAATCCCGCGGCCTGGCAACAGCCATTGGCGACGAAGGCGGCTTCGCACCAGACCTAGCCACACCAGACGAAGTTATAGACACAATCATTGAAGCAGTAAAAGCAGCCGGCTACGAGCCAGGCGCAGACATCCGCATAGCCCTAGACGTAGCCGCAACAGAACTTTATGGCGACGCAAGGAAAAACGGCAAAGAAGGCCTATACTACTTTGCTGGCGAAAGCCAAATGACAGGCAAAGAAATCTACCGCACAAGCGAAGAAATGGTAGATATGTACGAAGCCCTTTGCAAAAAATATCCACTTATCTCTATCGAAGACGGCCTAGACGAAGAAGACTGGAATGGCTGGAAACTCCTTACAGACCGCGTAGGCGATAAAGTTCAAATAGTAGGTGACGACCTGTTCGTAACCAACACAGAACGCCTACAAAAAGGCGTAGACACCAACACAGGCAACTCTATCCTTATTAAAGTAAACCAAATTGGCACACTTACAGAAACCTTCGACGCAATGAAACTGGCCCACCGCAACAACATGACAACAATAGTAAGCCACCGCAGCGGCGAAAGCGAAGACGCAACTATCGCAGATATCTGCGTAGCTGTAAACGCAGGCCAAATCAAAACAGGCGCACCAGCCCGCAGCGACAGAGTTGCCAAATACAACCAGCTACTTCGCATTGAAGAAGAACTAGACGAAATAGCAGAATACCCAGGCTTAGGTGCATGGTTTAACTTAAAAAACAAATAATAACACCTTGGGGGCTTTGCCCCCAATCCACCACTTCTTTTTTGAAAAAAAGAAGCAAAAAACTTTAATGTCGGTTTATTTTTTCACTTTGAAGAGATTGCGAAAATTTTCAGTTGGTCGGAATTTCCGACCAACTGAAAATTGAAAAGTTAAAGTTTTTTGCCCGCTTTTTTCCGCAGAAGTTGGTTTAGATGTGGGGCAAGGCCCCACAAACTTAATCTTTTGATATTCTATGGGCAAGCCATAGTAATAAATATTTTACAGAAAGCAGGAGATACCAATGGTAAGAGTAGGTATTAACGGATTTGGGCGTATTGGACGCCTTGCATTTAGGTATGCGCAAACGCTGCCAGATGTTGAAGTAGTAGCAATCAACGACCCAGGGCTAGACCTGGATTACATGCAGTACATGCTAAAGTACGATTCAATCCACGGCCGTTTTTGCGGCGAAGTTGGCAGCGATGGCGACAAACTTGTGGTAAACGGCAAGAAGATTTCCGTTTTCAGCAAATGGGAACCTAAAGAAGTTCCTTGGGGCGAGGTTGGCGCAGATTACATTCTTGAATGTACAGGCGTTTTCCTTACTCAAGAGAAGGCACAGGCATACCTAGACGGCGGCGCAAAGAAAGTTGTTTTCTCTGCACCGGCTAAAGACGATGCGACACCAACCTTCGTAATGGGCGTAAACCACGAAAAATACACAGCAGACATGAAAATCGTATCCAACGCAAGCTGTACAACCAACTGCCTAGCACCAATCGCAAAAGTTATCAACGATAACTTCGGCATTGCAGAAGGCCTAATGACAACTGTTCACGCTACTACAGCTACCCAGCTTACAGTAGACGGCCCTTCTAAAAAAGACTGGCGTGGTGGCCGAGCAGCAGCAGCCAATATCATCCCATCTTCAACAGGCGCAGCCAAAGCAGTTGGCCTTGTAATACCAGAGCTTAAAGGCAAACTTACAGGCATGGCTTTCCGCGTGCCAACCGTTAACGTATCAGTTGTAGACCTTACCGTTCGCCTAAACAAAGCAGCTTCTTATGCACAAATTAAAGAAGTGGTTAAAGCCGCAGCAGAAGGCCCAATGAAAGGCATCCTAGGCTACACAGAAGACGCAGTTGTATCTACAGACTTTATCGGCGAAGGCTGCACAAGCGTTTTCGACGCTGGCGCAGGCATTAGCCTAAACGACAACTTCGTTAAGCTAGTATCATGGTACGACAACGAATGGGGCTACTCTTGCAAGCTAGTAGACCTAATGCGTCATATGAAAAAAATTGACGGCTAATATTTAAACTAAAACCGTGAGCTTTGCCCCACCCCCCGTTTTTGTGGGCGGTGGGGCAAGTCTAGCGGTTTATTTATTTGGAGGATTTTTTAATGAGACAGACTTTTAAAATTGCAGCAGTTTGTTTGATGGCAATGGTTATGGTCATGCCAAATTTGGTGGCCTTCGCAGCGCCTACGGCAACAATGGGCAACAACCCTACCAAGTCAATTTACAGGCATTTCGAGAATTATTTCATGGTGGGCAATATTTGGAGCAGTAGCTGGCGCGGGCCAATGAACGCACCAGAAAGAGAATTTTTGGCTTATCATTTTAATGCAATAACCGCAGAAGACTATCATAAACCAGACCAGATTGTACCCGCTGGCGCCCAGTTTAGAGATTTTAACAATGTGGCCGGCTGGAACTGGGAGCGCGCAGAACGCGTACTAAACTTCGCAGAAGAAAATAATATGGCAATGATTGGCCATACTTTGGTATGGCATGGGCAATCCCCGCTGTGGTTTACGGGTGCGCCCGGCCATGCGCAGCTGCCGCTTTTAACTAGACAACAAGCCATGTACAACATGGAAAGATATATCAACGAAGTAGCAGGCCGCTGGAGCGGCAGAATTCATTCATGGGATGTGGTTAATGAGGTTTTTGTTAACTGGTTCTCTCATGGTGATTGGACACAAAACCCAGACTGGCGGCATTGGCTGCGCCGAGGCGATACAGGCCTAGGCACAAATGACCTACGCTGGTACGATGCTTTCGCCAACGGCGCAAGGGCAAACGAATGTGGGTCGGATTATATTTTCTATGCCTTCAAGTTCACAAGGCTGGCAGACCCCAATGCAATTCTGTACTACAATGATTTTAACGAGGAACACCCCGGCAAACGCGAAGCCATTGCACAAATGGTAGAGCAAATTAACGCCCGCTGGCGCGGCCACCCACAATACGACGGCCGCCTGCTTATTGAAGTTATCGGGATGCAATCCCATTTCCACCTAGGCGCGCCTGGCGCTGGTGGCGGTACGGATTTCGCCCTTGTGCGCGCAGCCATAGAGCGCTTTATCAGAACAGGCGCCAGGATTAGCGTAACAGAGCTAGATATCACCATAGGCACATCTCAAAACCCGCTGGGCACACCACTTAACCAAAACCACCAACAGCTACAAGCAGACGCTTTCCGCCGGGTGATGGAATTCTATGTACAATTCCACCAGCATATTAACCGGGTAAGCTTCTGGGGCATGGAAGACAGCAGAAGCTGGCGCAGAGCCCAGCATCCAACCCTATTTGCAGAAAACTTCGTACCAAAGGCAGCCTTCGACGCGGTGCTAGCAGTTGGCCACGCACCCACCGCAGGCCGCAATGCAGCAGGCGCGCCACAAAGGCCAGCCCCACAACCCGCGCCACCAGTGGCAACACCCACACCAGACGCCAACGACAACGAAGCAACGCCAACGCCAGCACAACTATTGATTTCACCCCCCACCCCAGCCGAAACCCCAACGCCCACACCTGCAACGCCACTTAGCATCATCCGCTTCGCCATAGGCAGCGAAACCTACACCATAAACGAAACCGCCAACCAGCTAGACGCCGCGCCCTTCATAGACGAAACCACAGACCGCACAATGCTACCCCTACGCGCCGTGGCCACAGCCCTAGGTGCAGAAGTAGCCTGGGAAGGCAGCACCCGCACCGTAACAATAACCCAGGCCCACACCACCCTAACCCTAACAGCAGACATCCCCCTACCAGACAACATGGGCGCCCCTTTAATAGTAAACGACCGAGTATTCGTACCGGCCCGCTACGTAGCAGAAATGCTAGGCGCAAACGTGTTATGGGATGCGATGAACAGGGCCGTGTATATTACAGTATAGAATCAACGCAACTTTAAAAGAGCTGTTGTGCCTGGCATTTGAAAATGCCAGGCATAACAGCTCTTTTCGTTTGAATATGGTCATTTAAACCAAAAACAAACCACAGAAGCTGGAGGGTTATAGTTTTATTTTAGCGAAAAATTCAGTTGGTCGGAAAATCCGACCAACTGAATTCACAAACGCAAAAACAAGGCAGCTCCGCCGTATTTATAGTCCGTTAAATTGGAAACAATCCCTCAGAGCGAAGGGGTTTTGCTGTAATGCGAGGGAAACAACAACGTAGCGCACAAGACGATGCGCAAGATGGCGTTTACGAAGCAGTACAACAAAATCACAAGCTCTAGAGGATTGTTTTCGGTTTAACTGACTGCATTTTCCCCTCCCTAAAAAGACAACTCTCTAACATGTTGCAAACATAGTGCGATATTCCAACTATCAACCCTCTCTGTTTTTACTTGCCTTATGCGCCACTTTATGTTAAATTTCAAGGGCATTTGACATTGCATATGGATAATGTCGGGCATTTATTGCAAGGGGTAAACCCCTATTAAAAGGAGGAACTTTATGTTCGCACAAACTCTTAGCGTCAAAACCATCGTTGCCATTGGTATTGGCACCGCCCTGTTTTTCTTGTTGGCCAGGTTTGCGTCCATTCCTGTGTTTGCCAACACAACCCTCACATTCCAGTATGCGTTGCTGGCCTTTTTTGCGGTATTGTTTGGGCCAATCGCCGGGCTTATTATTGGGCTGGCGGGGCATATTTTAACAGACCTGCATTTTGGCTGGGGGCTGTGGTGGAGCTGGATAATTGTGTCTGGCGTGGTTGGTTTTGCATTCGGCGTTATGATGAAAGGTGTTAACGTAGACGAAGGCGAGTTTGAAAAGAAAAGTTCCATCATCAGGTTTATTGTTTGCTCGGCAATTATTCATGTTATCTCTTGGGGTGTTATTGCGCCGGTTTTGGATATTCTTATCTATTCACAGCCAGCCAACCGCGTGTTTACGCAGGGTTTAATTGCATCCATAGGTAATATTATCACCACCGCTGTGGTTGGCACAATTTTGCTGTTTGCATACAGCAAGGCAAAGCCAAAAACAGGCAGCCTAAGCAAAGACAGATAAAAATTTCACAAGTAGAGGTAAGCAATGCAGCCAATTATTTCCTTTGAAAATTTCACATTCCAGTACCGCGCCCAGAAAGAACCGTCGCTTGCTGATATCAACCTAAGCATAAATCAGGGCGAAAAAGTGCTTATAGCCGGCGCCAGCGGCAGCGGCAAAAGCACCCTTGCCAACTGTATAAACGGTCTTATACCCTTCAACCATAAGGGTACCGCCAGCGGCAGCTGCAAGGTTAACGGCGTTGACACTAGTAAGCTAAGTGTGTTCGAGCTATCTAAAATTGTGGGAACAGTGTTGCAAGACACAGACGGACAATTTGTAGGGCTAACCGCCGGAGAAGATATTGCATTTTCACTGGAAAATAATTGCCTGCCCAAGGAAGAAATGCTGCCGCAGGTAAAAACTGCGGCTTGTAAAACAGGCATAGGGGATGCATTTTTAGATACATCCCCTTTCGACCTGTCTGGCGGGCAGAAGCAGCGCGTTAGCATGGCAGGTATTTTGGTAGACGATATCCAAATCCTACTATTTGACGAGCCACTTGCAAGCCTTGACCCTTCCACAGGTAAGAACACAATCGCCCTAATAGACAAAATAAGGCATGACACCAGCAAAACTGTAATAATAATCGAACATAGGCTAGAGGATGTACTATACCGCGATGTAGACCGTGTGGTAATAATGCACGACGGGCGCATCGTGTCGGATATGCCCACCGCAAAGCTGCTTTCTGGCAGCTTGCTTCGTGAACATGGGCTTCGCGAGCCGTTGTATATCTCTGCCATGCGATATGCGGGTATTGCGCCCGCTGAAGAACATAAACTAGCGCGGATAGACCAACTAACATTATCCCAGGGCGATAAAGCCACCATAAAAAATTGGTACCAAAACCTGCCCCCTGCGGAAGCCGAGCAAAACCAACAAGAGCTTTTGCGGGTTAGCAACCTAAATTTCACCTACCCCAGCAAGGATAGAACCCTGCAAAATATCAGCTTCACTATCACCCGCGGCGAGATGACCGCAATAGTGGGTACAAATGGCGCAGGCAAAAGCACAATGGCCAAGCTAATTTGCGGCTTCGAGCAGCTGGACAGCGGCAAAATAGAGCTCTTTGGCCAGGATATAACAGAAGAAACTATTTTCAACCGGGCAAAACATATAGGTTATGTGATGCAAAACCCAAACCAGATGATATGTAAGCCAATGATTTTTGATGAAGTGGCGCTTGGGCTTGTAAACCAAGGCATAGACGAAGCTGAAATAAAACAAAGGGTTGAAGCCACCTTAGAAATATGCGGCCTGCATCCATTTAGAAACTGGCCGGTATCTGCCCTAAGCTACGGCCAGAAAAAACGCGTAACCATAGCCAGCGTGCTGGTGATGAACCCCGAAATAATCATCCTAGACGAGCCAACAGCAGGCCAAGATTACCGTCATTACACAGAAATCATGGAGTTTCTAAAAGCGCTGCAAGCTAAGGGCGTAACCGTACTGCTAATCACCCACGACATGCACCTAATGCTGGAATACGCACCCAGGGCGCTGGTATTTTCTGGCGGAAACCTTGTGGCAGATTTACCGTCAGCCACATTGTTATGCGACCCTGTTTTATCTGAAAAGGCCAGCCTAAAAGAGACCAGCCTGTTTCACCTAGCGGCAGAATGTGAAATAGACGACCCCGCAGCCTTCACCCGCTGCTTTATAGAATATGAGAGGGCAAAATCATGAGGGCCGGCGGGACTAAAACCGGGCTAAGTTATATAGACAAAAACACGCCTGTACACCGCCTTACAGGGGCATCTAAGCTGCTGATGGTGTTATTTTTAAGCCTTTCGGCCATGATTACTTTTGACACGCGGCTGCTGGCTATTATCGTGGTGTTATCGTTTATACTCTTTGTGGTTTCCCGGGTGCCATTGCGTGAAATGAAGATGATTGCCGGGTTTTTGGTATTTATCCTGGCCATGAACACAATAATAACCTATTTATTTGCCCCAGAAGAAGGAGTGCGCATTTACGGCACAAGAACAGAAATTTTCCATATTATCGGGCGATACTACATCACCCAAGAGCAGCTGTTCTACCAGTTTAACCAAACCCTAAAATACTTAGCAATACTGCCACTGGCGCTAATTTTCTTCGTCACCACAGAGCCAAGCGAGTTTGCGGCTTCGCTAAACAAAATAGGTGTCAATTACAAAATCGCGTATTCCGTCACATTGGCGCTGCGCTACATCCCTACCGTTATGCGGGAATATAGAGAAATAAGCCAGGCACAGCAGGCCCGTGGCGTTGACCTTTCCAAAAATGTAAAAATAACCACCAGGGTACGGGGCATGGTTTCCATCATGTTTCCCCTAATCATCACCAGCATAGACAGAATCGACAGGATAGCCAACGCAATGGAACTACGCAGCTTTGGCAAAAACAAAACCCGCACATGGTATCAATCGCGGCCATTTAAAAAGGTCGATTATTTTGTTATAACATTAAGCGCGCTGCTTATAGTAGCGGCAATTGTAATGGGCATTATAAACGGAGGAAGATTTCTTAACCCGTTCGTATAAAAAATTTGGAGGAGATTAAAATGAAAAGAAAATTTGTATCATGCATGATTGTGGCCGCAATGGCCTTCGGGGGGCTAGCCCTAGCCTCTTGTGGCAACGACGAACCACCAGTAGTAGATCCAGACCCGTCACTGGCGGTTCATGTACCATCGCCAGAACCTACCCCAGAGCCTACGCCGCCCCCTACCCCAACACCTGCCCCGGTAGAAGTAAACTTCCCTGAGTTTTTCTACACTTTTGACGATTATGTAGTGCTGGGCAGCTTTGCCGTAAAATTTATCGACGAGGTAAGCTTTGATACAATCACAGACCCAGACAGCGGGTTCTACGGCGCGGAGGTTGTCCGTGTTCCCATTAGCATAGAAAATATCAGCCATACGCAGCAAAACCCAAACACCCTAGCATATTTTGTGGAATCCCCGGCCGGCAATACCCTGGAAAGCATCAGCGAATATTTCTCCACAGAGAATATTGGCTGGGCGGGCAGCATGTCTATGGCTTCTAATATTACTACCCATTTGCATTTTTTGTACGAAGGCAGCGGGCTGTACCAAATATGGTTTGAATGGCTGGTTGACCTAGACTTCCCTGTTGCGCTACCTATTTTTAGATGATGTATAGTGAAATAAATGAGAAACGGTCTCGCCAGAGCGGCACCTGAAACGCCGAGATAAGGCGTTTTGCTGCTTTGCCTGGTATTTTTATAAATTTTAGTGAGCATAGTCAGGTTTATAGTAATTAAACTGGAAAATCGTCCAGTTTAATTACTCAGCCAGCTAACGCTGTCTGACTGCACCTCCTACGCTTCGTTGCGTCGGTGCAGGGCGTTCATGTAACTTCAAAATTGCTCAAGGCTTCGCCTTGGACAATTTTGAAGTTAATTCACTATAAACCAAAAAAAGTCATCCGGCGCATTTGTAGCCGCATGACTTTTTTGGTTGCTAGGAAATTGCTATGTAGCTAGTGCGCGACGGCTTTCAGCTCATTATAGCCACTCCGCCTAAAAACATTCGCATAGAGCGCAGGAAATTTTTCGCAAGACGAGAAGCTGAAAACCGCCGCGCACTAGCGGTGCGCAAGGTTTTCAGCGACGAAGGCTTGTGGGAAATTCACAAGTTCTATGCGAATGTTTTTAGGTTGAGTGGCTATATCTTGCGAAAAATTTCCCTGCGTTCTATATGAGTGTTTTTTAGGCAGAATTACTATAGTGAAATAATTCGAAATCGATCTCACCTGTCGCGGCAAAAACGCCTGAAACGCCTTATCTCGGCGTTTCAGGTGCCGCTCGGGCGAGACCGTTTCTCATTTATTTCACTATATAAGCCAAAAGCAAACTACAGAAATTTGATGGTTGAAGTTTTATTTTGGCGAAAAATCCAGTTGGTCGGAAAATCCGACCAACTGAATTAGTAAAACACCTAAAAAACGGTCTCGCCCGTCGCGGCAAAAACGCCTAAAACGCCTTATCTCGGCGTTTCAGCTACCGCTTTGGCGAGACCATTTCTCATTCATTTTACCATACTAATTTCAACTTAACTGACCTTAACCTGCAAATACAATCTCGTAACTCGCATCTGCTGCGGCAGTAAAGCTGATCAAATTCTCGCTTGCCACTTCAAATACAATGCTTTCGCGAAGCTGGTTGCCATCGCTATCTTGTACTTTGTACAGGCTAGCATTAGCCAGGCCGCTATAGTAGACTGCAATTTCGCCGCTGCCCCTTGTGCCAATATGCAGCATCGCGCTGTCTAGGCCTCCGTCGCTCCAAAATTGGTCCACTGTGATATCGCCCCTGGCGCGCAGGCCAACCATTCTGCCGCTGGCCCATGCGGTTTCCCTGGGGATGGCTGGCAGCAGGCGAATGATGCCGCCATGGCTTTGTATGAACATTTCTGCCACGCCGGCAGTGGCGCCAAAATTACCGTCAATTTGGAATGGCGCATGTGTGCCAAAAAGGCTTGGCAATTTCTGGTGGAACAGCAACCCCTGATACACCCTAAAGGCCGCGTCATCTTCCAGCAGGCGTGCGCGGATATTTAGCGTCCATGCTCTGCTCCAGCCGGTTGTGCCGTCTGTGCGGCCGCCGCCTAAGGATACACGCATGGCTTCTGCATAGATATCATCTTGGGGGCTGCGGCCGGGGATTATCATTGTACCGGGGTGTAGCGGGAAAAGGTGATTTATATGGCGGTGAGGGCCACTGCCTGGGTTGCGGGTGTTAAGCCCTAGCCTATCCATTTGGGTTTCATGCCGCCATTCTTGGAAGAAGCCTGCCCGGCCTATTTTCGGGCCAGACAAGTTTGCCTGGGAACCTCGCATTGCAGCTATATCTGCGGCAAAACGTGGGTCTGTATCGTAGCCCAGTATTTCTGCCGCGCGGATTGCCGCATCAAAAACCTCCCATACCAAGGCTTGATCGCTGGTGCAGCCCAGGCTGTAAGGCCCATGCTCTGGAGAGAATGACGGATTAGTTACCAGCGCGCCATCAAATGAATCTATCCACAGATTATCTTCCCAAAATATAGCCGCACCAAACAGGGCTGGCCAGTATTTTCTTAGCATATCTTCGTCCAGGTTGAACAAATAATGTTCCCAGATATGCAAAGCCATCCACGCGCCGCCGCTTGGGGCATAAAAGGCAGAATACCAGCTCTCTGGCAGCGCATGAGCCCAAATATTGTTTACATGATACGCCACCCACCCCCGCGAACCCTGCCCCACATAAGGCTCGCCAGAAATTGGCTCAAATGGCCCACCACGGTAGCTGCTGTGCGCACCCTCTGGGAATGGCCTATTCGCCGGGCGCATATGGTAATGCCTTGCCACGGCCTCGCCACGGGGAACCAATGAACGTACATACTCAAGCTTGGGGATATGAGTTTCTGCCAGGTTTGTAACTTCTGCTGGCCAGTAGTTCATTTGTATGTTGATATTTGTGTGATAATCTGCCTCCCAGGGCGGGTTCAGCCCCGCAGCCCATACCCCTTGCAGGTTGGCTGGCAGGCTGCCCTCCCGGGAAGATGCGATTAGCAAATACCGGCCAAACTGGAACATGAGAATCTCTAGGTAGCGGTCAAGCTCTGCGCGGCGTGCTTCTGTTAGGCCTGCGTTTACATGGCCGGCAGGGCGCGCAGTGCCGCCCGGCCGCGAGTTGCCAACAGCCCAGTTGTAGCCCCATACTATTTGCTCTGTGGTTTCTTCCGGGGCGGTGGCAGGGGCGTTATCTAGCCGAAAATCCACCCGGCCAAAAAGCCTCATGTAATCTTCCAAATGCCGCCGTAAAAGTGCATTGTAACCCATTGCTGCCGCGGCATTCATGCGGCTGCGGATATCGTAGAAGGCCTCTTCGCGGTGGCGGAAAAAGTCGAAATAATGGTCCATGCTTTGTACATAATTTGTGCCGGCCACCATTAGGATTACAATTTCATCCACATCGGTGACTTCCAGCATACCGCCGGCGGCTGTAACGCGGCTCATGTCCACTTGGCCGTTTACAAATGGGATAACCTGCAGCTGCATTAGAAAATGTAGCGCATGGCGCGGGTCGTTTATGTGGCCGGGGGGCTGGCCTATAAGCTCTAAAATATTTGCGTGAGGGGCGGTGACTTCGGCGTTTGGCTGGGGCGTTTCTATGGCTATTGTTTTGCTAAAGCTGCCGCTGCCAGTGACGCGCATGGCAAAAATATTGTCTGGGAAGCTGGTGAAATATTCTCGGGTAAATTCTACGCCTGCGTTCGGCCCGCTACTGCGTATATGTTGGATTCTTGCGATGCCGGTTTCTAGCAATAAGCCCCTGTCGTAGCTGGTGAAGGCTTCATCTTCTGCCGGGCTGTTGTGGTCGTTTTCATCGTTGTTGCCGCCCAGCAGCAGCTGGCTTATTTGGAAGCCGCCCAAGCCTTCGCCGCCTCTGGTTTCGGTGGCTTCAAACCTAAAATATTGGAAATTGGCGGGTTGCAGCAGGTCTATTGTCACGGCTGCGTGGCGGGCTGTTGGCAAAATCATTTCTTCTTGGTTGTGGATTATTGTCCATTCGCCGCTGGGGGAGTTGCGGCCTTTTAGCACCCAGGCTGCGGGGTCACGGGAGGGTTGGTCGTTGGCGGTGGCTATGGTAACGATGCTAAACTCAAAAGGGTTATCAAAATTCCATTCAACCCACACTGGGTCTGCCGCTGTGGCCGTGCCCTGGGCAAACCATTTTGCGTCGTTTTCTACGAAAATATTTGCGGCACCTTCGCCGCCTGCGGCGTTGTCCCTGTTTGGCCTTACATTCCTGGCTACTGGCCTTGGGGCGGCCGGGCGCGGGGCTTCTGGGTCAATTAGCACGATTCTGCCCATTTCTTGAAACGAGCCGAAGGCTGTTCTTTCCCCGGTTAGGAAAGTGTGGATATCGTTAAGCACCTGGTGGCGGCCAGTATTTGCGCCACCGCCAGAAAAATTCTCGGCATGGAGGCCGTCTGGGAAGTCGCTAAGCACATGTACGCCGCCTGTGCAGCCAGATACATCTGTGCGGGCATGCGCCGGAAAACCTGCCGGGTAGCAGTTTGTACCATCGCAAAAAACCATGCCCTGGGTGGCGTAAGCATATGAATATTCATCCAGCCGCTGCCGGATAAATTGCAGGGCAAGCTGGGTGGTGTGCGGGCTGTTGCGGAAGTTCATATACGGATAATCTGGCCGAACGCCAGGCCCACCAGACCATAGGGTTTTCTCGTTTATAAGAATATACTCGCGAACCACGCCGCCAAATAGGGTAGCGCCCATATGGCCGTTGCCAAGGGCGGTAATATCGCTGAAAAAAAGGTTGCCATCTGCACCGAAGCTGTTAACAAAATTGGGCAGTGCGGGACGGTTATGCCTTGTGCGCAAGTACGACTGGGCGATGTATTGGTCTATATTGGCGGGGCGGGGTTCGGTTTCTGTGTATGGTATCGGGTGGATAGTGGCTGGTAGAACCTCTGAGGTTGGGGCGGGCGTTGGCGTGGGGGATGGTGGTGGGGTGGTGGGTTCTGCCGTTGGCTGGGTATCGGTTATTGTTTCGGCGATATAATCCCCTGGCACGGAATCGTTCACGTTGTTCATGGCATGTTCCTCCTCATTGCCGGATAGCAAAAAAATGATTGGGATTGCTGCAATTATTAGAATTACGATGGTGATGATAATGCCTTTTTTGCCCATTTGAGATGCCTCCTTTGGTGGTTTGGCTTACATTGGTATGTGATGAAACCCAAATCAACTTATTACAGATTGTAATTAGTTGATTTAGGTTTAGCAGATATATGTTTATACATGAAATACCCACCAATGTGGGCAAAACTCCACATTCCCATCGCTGCGCGCTACGGCCCAATCATTAGAAACATGTATCACATGACAAAATCACTATATAATATCTGCAGATAAAGTAAATTAGGTTTTTTTCCATATGTATCGACATTCTTTCCGGCATTTGCCGGAAAAAAACCGCCCCAGCGAATTGCCGCGGGCGGTTTATAAATATAGTAGAGTTCTTCTGAAATTGTAAAAAACGCAATTTTAGAAGAAGCAAAAGATTGAAAATGTAACTTTTCCAATATCCCCTACGGGAATTTCGGAAGAAGTCTACTATATCCCAATGCTAAAATTTGTGGAGTTGTGGCCGGCAAAGCCTCTACCAATTTTATTATCAATATTCCACTCGTATAACCCCAACCAGCCCATCCTGCTGCACGGCCATCAAGTTGCTTGTGCCGTAGAATGTGGACACTGAGTCAAATTCCATTGCAGCGGGGATGACTACCTGACCTGCTTGGTTTATAAAGCCCCATTTTCCGCCGGTTACCGGGGTGTCACCTTGTGAGACGAAGGATGGGGTGCCACCTTTGTTTATTATAGCTAAAGGTCCGTCACCCCAGCCTATGTGGCTGTATTCTTTAGGCAGGACTATTTCGCCATGCTTGTTTATTATGCCAAATGAACCTACAAAAAGACCCATATCACTTACTTCGCCTGTGGCCACCACTATAAGGTCATCTGCGAACATGCGGGTTATTGCGAAGGTGTCCTCCGTTATTGGCTGGGCGCTTCTGTCAACAATGCGCCACTGGCCATCGCCTGTACCCAGGGATAACAAATCCTGTGAAAGGATTTGTACTATATGATACTCTGGTTCTATAAGCACCCGCCCGGTAGATAGCTCCATCACGCCCTCCCTACGCTGGGCATCGAAACCTACGGCCACTACCGCAAGGTCGTAATTCACCTGTGGGGCTATTGAGCTAAACTGCCCTGGGGGCACATGCCATTCCCCTGTTAAAGTGTCCAATATACCGGCAGTGCGGTCATAACCCCAGTTGCCCATGCCTGCCACTGCCAGGCCATTTGTGTCAAAATGGTGAATCCAATCATATATGCCGGTTGGCACTAGCATACTGCGGGTGCGCAGGCATAAAACGCCGGCGGTGTGCTGTGGGCTATCCAATGGGCCGCCCTGTACATAAACCATGCCATCCCAAAGGTAGGATGTAAACTGGAAGCTTTCTGGCACAACCATGTAATTGTCACGGTTTAGAATAATCGTTTCAGTGACAGACACCCCTAGGGCAAAGTGATTTTCGTCCAACACGGCCGCGTGTAGGTATTCTGGCGGTATTATTACTTCGCCAGCCTCGTTTATTATGCCCCACCTGGCGTCTTGGCGGTTTTGGCCTACAGCGGCAGCGGCAAAACCATGAGAAAACCTTGAAATAAAGTTAAACCCCAGCGCGATTTCATTGCCTTGCAGGTCGAAAAGATATTGGCGGCTGTGTTCCCAGCCTTCGCCCTTGGTGGCGTCAAGCCTATCGTTAAATATTGATATCCACATATATTCCATGGGCAAGATAACTTCCCCGGTGCGGATGTTTATTGCGCTGCTTAGGCCGCCAGATGTGACCACGGCTACATCGTTGGCAAAACCGTTAACCCATTCGTACTCTAGCTCGATTATGGTTTCCCCTGTTATATCTACAAAGCGCCATTTATCATTGTAGCGCGCAGCAAAGATACCCTCTTCATAGAAATGGGCAATATGCTGGTAGCGCATGGGTAGAATAAATTCGCCATTGATGTCTATTAAGCCAAATACACCGTCTTCCCAGCTGCCGTTCATTACAATGGCCACGCCGCCTTGGAAGCCAATAATATGCTCATAACTGGGCTGCACCAGCATTGTCCAATGCGGCGGCAAAGGGTCTTGCCCTGGGGCTGGTGCTTCTGCCAGGGTGGGTTGCTGTGTTGCTGATGGCTCTAATATATCCGCATCTTCTGTGCTGCGTACAACATACCATGTAACCAGCCCGATTACGGGCAAGGTCAGCAGCACAAAAAGAAATTTTCTCATAGCTATCTCTCCAGTCTAACGAAGCCCCAGAGGCCGTCACGTTCCACGCGCAGCATATCCCCGCCGCCAAATTGCACATGGCAAAAATCCATTTCTGCCGGGGCAATAAAGTTACCCGCCTCATCAATTATGCCCCAGTAGCCCTCAAACACCATGTTAAGGCCTATCCCCATGCCAACCTCTGCCCAAGATGCACTTGTGTTAACCAGGGCAAGGCCATCTACTGCATGGGAAATTGAGCCAAATTCCACAGGCAGCACAAGCTGGCCGCTGGCGTCCATTAGTCCCCATTCACCGTTAAAAGTAAACCAATCGTAATGGCGGAAATACTCGCCCTGGCCCACAGCCACCAAAGTATCGGAGAAGCCTTGCACCTCGTTAAACAACATTGGCGATATAGGCGTGCCGGTTCTGTCTATCAGCTGCCATTCCCGTTCTTCAAAGCTCCAGCCGGCCCATGTTCCGCTCACGGCCTTGGCTATCACTTCGCGGCTTACCACCTGTATACTATAGAACTCTATAGGTACTACCAGCTGGCCTGTGGCTAGGTCTATCATGCCTGCGCGGGAGTATTCTCCCCAGCCTTCGTGTACTATGGCCAGGCCTAAATCGTCATGCAAAATAACTTCGTTGTACAGGCCAATGGGTATGATTTCCTCAAAAGTGTTGGTGTCTATTATTCCCACGCTTCTGTCTGCGCCCCAGCTGCCTGTCATAACCAGCGCTAAATCGGCCTCAAAGCTAGTGTTAATCCAATTGAACATATCTTTTGGGATAATATCCTCGCCTGTGTGCAAATCAATTATGGCCACGCTGTTGTTTGGGTAAAAGCCATGCCCTGCCCGCACCCTGCCGCCGCCAAGGTAGTTTATCTCTGTAAAAATCCATGGCAGTACATTCTCGTTGGCTAGGTTAACCACGCCCCAATGCTCTGTAGCTGGGTCTTGCACGGCTATAAATTCCTCTGTTAGAACATGCAAATTGTTGAACTGGGTTGGCAGAATAACTTCGCCATCCATGCCCACTACGCCCCAAAGCCTGTCATCCCAATGTTGGCCTATTGCCACTGTCGCCATCCCATGCCAAAACTCGTGGATAACATCGTATATTGGCGGAATCACCACATTGCCCTGCATGTCTAGCTTGGATGCCTTGCCCGGGTTATCCCAATCTTCGCCATCGGTGATTATTACAAAGCCATCGGCAACTCTAATCCACAGATGTTGTGGCGGCCGGATTTCTTCTCCGGTTGCTAAATTAATAAGCCCAAAACGCCCGTCTACTGCAACTACTAAATGTTCATTGTCCTGCTGGATAAAAGCTTCGTCGAATTCGAATGGCACAATCGTATCCCCTGCACGGTTGATAACACCATACCTGCCGGCTTGGCTTACCACAAAATAATCCAGCGGGAATTCCGTATATGGAGATGAATGAAACTGATGTATATTGCCGATGCTGTTGTAAATTTGCGGAATAACAAAATTGCCCGCGGTATCTATAATCCCCCAAACGCCGTCTGGCCAGCCGCCGGTTTGAACTGCGGCTATACCCTCTACAAACTCGGTAACTTGGTCAAATTGTGGCTCTATTACCATTGCCCAGCCGGTGGCGCTTGTGCCGCCTGCGTTCCCTGCTACGGTGCCTGAGCCTGGCGTTTCGTGCTGGCCTTGGCCTGCAGATGTGTCTATACTATTATCTTCGGCTGCGCCATCGCTAAAAAATTGCCACCAGATAACAGCAGCACCCCCTGCGATAAAAATTAGTATGATTAAAACTTTCAGTAAATTTCTCATTTAAAACCTCCGTTATAATTTTTGGGTTTATACTAATCTCAATTGAACTCGCCTCATTGTTCGCAGTAAATTCGCCATTAAGCGCCTCGTCTCGACGCTTAAGGTGCTGCTCCAATTTGTTGTTTTAATTTAAGATCAGTATCAGTTGGTCGGAAAATCCGACCAACTGGATTTTATTTTTTTGGCGTAGGGAAATAATTCAGAACCGTTTCTCATTTATTCACTATCGTATCCGAAATCTCGGCATACACATAAATGTACCTCCTGAATAATAAACCAAACATATGGCGAATTATTACAGAAGGAACAATAAACTTCTTCCGAAATTCCCGTAGGGGGTTTCGGAAAAGTTACATTTTTAATCTTTTGCTTTTTCCGAAATTGCGTTTTTTGCAATTTCAGAAGAACTCTAATGTTCAAGGAATTCATACATACCATGTAGCCTAGCGCATGTATTACGCTCTGCGAAAGTTCAACTTGCATAGGCCAGCAACCATCACATAGCCCCGGCCACCACACCAAGTTCCTTGGGTATATCAATATGCTGCGGGCAATGGGCTAGGCAAGCACCACAATTGGTGCAATCTGCCGCACGCTTACCCTTTGGTATCGTCCTGTACACCATAGACAAATTCCACCCTGCACCACCTCTTTTAAGGTCGTTGTACAGCGAGAAACATTCGGCAATATTAATATCCTGTGGGCATTCGTTGTGGCAGTAGCGGCAGGCGGTGCATGGCACGCCGGCTACTTTGGCCATTTCTGTAAGGGCAGCATCTATCAAGCCCAGCTCGTGGGGGGTTAGGGGCTGCAAGTTTTGGAAAGTTTTCACATTATCCTTCACATGCTCTACATTGGACATGCCGCTTAATACGCAGGTTACTCCGGGTAGCGTGGCGGCATATTGCATAGCCCAGCTGGCCATAGAACGCTCTGGCGCATGGTCGCGGAAGATTTTTTCTGCAGGGGCGGGCAGGTTAGCCAACGCGCCACCACGGATGGGCTCCATCACCACAATTGGCGTGTTATGCCGCAGGGCGATTTCATTCCATTCCCCGGCTGGGCCACGGCGCACATCTGCGTAGTTAAGCTGTAGCTGCACAAATTCTACCTCTGGATGCCGGGTCAGCAACCTATCCAAATAGGCCGCGCCGCCATGGAAAGAAAAGCCCACATGCTTAACCAGGCCCTTTTTCTTCTGTTCTGCCGCCCATTCAAAAAGCCCCTTCTTCTCAACATCTTCTTCACGCCCCTCGTCCAGGGAATGAATCAAGTAAAAATCAAAATAATCAAGCCCTGTACGGCGCAACTGCTCTTCAAACAGCTTATTACAATCCTGAGGGGATTCGCGCACCTCCCAGGGTGGCAATTTATCTGCAACTATAAAACTGTCTCGCGCATGCCGCGATACCAGTGTCTTTTTCAAAAGTTCTTCCGACCCGCCATAAATATACGCCGTATCGAAATAATTGAAACCAGCATCCAAAAAAATATCAACCATTGCCGCCGTTTCCTTCTCCCCCGGCAGTCGCATTGCGCCAAAGCCCAAAGCTGACTTACCCGTGGGTTTCAAGTAATCTAAAGTTGTCATTTGTCCCTCCTGTTAAAACAATCAAAGGCTTCGCTCCGGCATCCTCTTTTTCTGCAAAAAGGGGATGCCGAGGCGAAGCCCTGACGGTCTTTATTTCTTACAAATTGCTTTAGCTTTCTCTACTACTGCGTCTACAGTTAGGCCGAATGCCTCGAATAATTTGCCTGCTGGTGCAGATGCACCGAAGGTATCTATGCTTATTACATCTCCGTCTAGGCCGGTGTATTTATGCCAGCCGTAAGAAGATGCTGCCTCTACTGCCAGGCGCGCACGTACGTCTTTTGGCATTACTGCTTCTTTTTCTGCACAGGGCAGGCTATCGAAAACATCTGATGATGGCATACTTATTACCCTTGCGTGGATGCCTGCTTCTTTTAGCTTTGGCTGGGCGTTGTAGATTAACTCTACTTCAGAGCCACTAGCTATTAGAAGGATATCTGGCTTGCCTGTGGCTGGGTTTATGTCGTCCTTTAGTACATATGCGCCTTTGTATGCGCCTTTGCCGGTTTCTGGCAGTAGGGGCAGGGCTTGGCGGGTTAGCACTAAGGCTGTTGGGCCGTCAGTTTTGTTAAGGGCGTGACTCCAGGCTGCTGCGGTTTCTTTGGTGTCGCAGGGGCGGTACACGGTAAAGCCTGGGATGCTGCGTAGGGATGCAAGCTGTTCTATTGGCTGGTGGGTTGGGCCGTCTTCGCCCACGCCGATGGAATCGTGGGTCATGATATACACCACGGGCAGCTTCATTAATGCTGCCAGGCGCATAGCGGGTTTCATATAATCGCTGAACACGAAGAAGCCCGCAACATACGGCCTAAGCCCGCCGTAGGCCGCGAAGGCATTGGCTATTGCAGTCATAGCATGCTCGCGTATGCCAAAGTGTAAGTTGCTGCCGCATGGTGTTTTCTTGGAATAGCTTTTGCGTTCTTTCATTAGTGAAAGGGTGGATGGTGCTAGGTCTGCAGAGCCGCCAAATAGGTTTGGCACTACGGTGGCTAGCTTGTTAAGCACAACTTCTGAAGATTGGCGAGTAGCTAGGTTGCTCTCGTATTGCCAGTATTCATCCCAGTTGTCTAGGTCTACTGGCAGCTTGCCAGATTTCCAGATTTCCCACTGTTTCCAGTCTTCTGGATATTTTACTTTGTAGGCATCGGCTGCTGCGTTCCATTCTGCTTCCCAGATGGCGGCAGCTTGTAGCCAGCCTGCCATGGCTGTTTTTACTTCCTGTGGCGTGAAGAATTCTTCGGTATTGGCCCAGCCAAGTGCCGCTTTGGCGGCGGCGATGCCGTCTGCGCCCAGGGGCGAACCATGGACCGCGGCAGTGCCTTGTTTTGGCGAGCCGAAGCCAATTATCGTGCGCACTTCTATCATGGAAGGCCTGTCTGTTACGGCTTTGGCGGCCGCTATTGCAGCGGTGATGGCGGCTATATCGTTGCCGTCGTCCACTTTTTGCACATGCCAGCCGCGAGCCTCGAAGCTTTTGCCCACATTTTCTGTGAAGGAAATTTCTGTGGAGCCTTCTATTGTTATATCGTTGGAATCATATAACAAAACCAGCTTGCCCAAGCCAAGTGTGCCGGCCAGGGAAATAGCTTCTACGGCCACGCCCTCTTGCAAGCAGCCGTCGCCGCAAAGGGCGTAGGTATAATGGTCAACTATTTTTGCGTCTGGCTTGTTAAAACGCGCCGCCATATGGCTTTCTGCCCAGGCAAAGCCCACGGCGTTGGCAATCCCCTGCCCCAGCGGGCCGGTGGTGATTTCCACACCCACAGTATGCCCAAGCTCTGGGTGGCCGGGTGTTTTGGAATCCCATTGGCGGAAGTTCCTTAAATCATCGGCGGTTAGGCCGTATTCAAACATATGCAAAAGCCCGTAAAGCATGGCAGAACCATGGCCGGCACTTAGCACAAAACGGTCGCGATTGGCCCAGTTTGGGTTCTTTGGGTTATGCTTCATCACATTACCCCAAAGCGCCATGGCCGTGGGTGCTGCACCCATAGGCAGGCCTGGATGCCCAGAATTAGCCTTTTGTATAGCCTCAACGCTTAAAAAACGCAGCGTATTTACTGCTGTTTGGTTAACTAGCATGTTGTCTCCATTCTAATGGGGCGCTGCCCCATGCCCCGCCGCTGCACCAGGCAAAGCCTGGTGTAGCTTCCTCCGGCTTGCGCCCGCGGGTGCGTACTGTGTACGCAACTAGTTTTTGGGTATTATTTATTTCGGTACGCCTTCCCAGTCTTTTAGAAAACGATCTATACCGCTGTCTGTTAGCGGGTGGTTTAGCATTTGCTGGAAGCATGGGTACGGGATGGTAGAAATATGCGCCCCAAGCCTTGCCGCTGCCACAACATGAATCGGGTGACGGATGCTTGCTGCAATAATCTCTGTATCAATTTCATGCAAAGTGAAGATATCGCAAATTTCTTCAATCAGGTTCATGCCATCCATGCCAATATCGTCTAAACGGCCAAGAAATGGGCTTACAAAGGTCGCGCCTGCGCGGGCTGCCATAAGCGCCTGCACCGCAGAAAATACCAGCGTTACATTTGTTTTTATGCCTTTTTCTGTAAGAATCTTGGTGGCCTTTAGGCCTTCTGCAGTCATAGGGATTTTTATAACTATATTTTTGTGGATTTTAACAAGTTCAAGGGCTTCCTTAACCATGCCTTCATGCTTAGTGTCTATAACTTCTGCACTTATTGGCCCGTCTACTATAGTTGTGATTTCTTTAACAACCTCGGCAAAATCACGGCCTTCTTTTGCTATAAGTGACGGATTGGTAGTAACGCCACAAATAACGCCCCAATCATTTACCTCGCGGATGTGTGCCACATTGGCTGTGTCAATGAATAATTTCATTTTATTGCTCCCTTCGGAAATTTTCTTAGATAATATCATTTTTTGCGGGGATTGTACAGTTAAAAGCTATTTGAAACCTAATTAAAACCGTCAGAGGTGTAGCCGGCAAAACCTCTGATGGTTTTAATATATAACCATCCATGCTACAATCAAGCCAAAGGATGTGATATTGTGGTGACTAGAATAACCGCCGGGGCGTTCCTTACCTGTGGGGGAAAGATCCTTCTTATGAAGCGTGGGCCGCACAAGCAGCTTAGCCCTGGGCTTTGGGCGGGGGTTGGCGGGCATTTAGATATGGAAGACATACAAAACCCGCGGGCGCTTGCATTTATTGAAACATGCTACCGGGAAATCCGCGAAGAAACAGGCCTAACAAGGGCAGATATCCACGGGTTAAAACTAAAATACATCGCCATGCGTAAATACGGCGACGAAATTCGCCTGCATTATCATTTTTTCGGTCAGTTGGCAGAAGAAATCCCCCCGCCAGCCTGCGACGAAGGGGAATTTTTTTGGGTAGCCAAAGATGATATCTCTGCCCTTCCCATGGCCACATCTGTAAAGGAGGCATTGAAGCATTGGCTGGCCAACCCAGGTGGCGATGCTGTCTACTTGGTGGCGGTAAGCCCTGTAGGGGATTCTGCCACAGTTTTGGAGGTATGATATGTATGAAGGATTTTATTAGGAAATTTTTTGCCAACAGGTACAATTGCTATGCCTTTTCTGTGGTTATTTCTTGCATTCTGTGCACGCTGCTGCTTATGGTTATGCTTGGGGCGGATATCACGCCAGTTATGGTTTTACCGCTGGTTGTGATTATATTTTCATTCATTTTGCTGGCGTTCAACCACGGGCCAGGAGTGAGGGTAGTTTACACAATCGTGTACGCGGCTATATTTTTCATGCTCTGGTTTAACACAGATATATGGCCCTTACGTCATGTAGACGAGCACAGCCTCATCCCGTTGATATTTTTTGCCATATGCGTACTTATTTCTATCCTCTCGCCATTTTTGAAGATGAACCACTTCGCAGGTATTAGGATAGCCGAGGCCTTTATCAATGATGATTTTTGGAAGAAAATCCATTCTATCTCCAGCGTGGTTATAGCCGGGTTTGCCGTGCCGCAGTTTTTGCTGGTTTTTTATCTTTCTGGTAATTTGAATATGGTTTTATCTATTGTGCTTGCATTTGTTGGCATATTTGCCTGCGTTGCGGCCAGTAAGCTGCTAGTTGCCGCAGATGTGCGGGAGTATAGGCAGGCCCAGGCGCGGGAGCTGGTTGAGTAGATTAAGAAGCAGGAGGGGGAGAGGCAAGCCAAACCGCACCGTTACAGGATAACATCTAGCAACAAACAACCCCTTACAAAAGGCCGCCGTCGCCTATGCCGCCTGACATAGAACAACGTTAAAAATCTTGTGAAATCAACATTCTGTGAACAGGCGAGCAAATAGAATAGCGCGAAACAGGATGCAGTAACATTAGGTATTCTGTTTTAGTACCACAAGTCAACAATTTATAATCGCTCTACCTAAGCCGAGAACGCAAAAGCTCTCGGCTTTTTATTACCAAAACTCAGAAAGGAGCTTTTACAATGGCAACATTCCGCATCGAGGAAACACAAAATTACACGATTATAGTGAAACAATTCGAAAACGGTCTCGCCCAAGCGGCACCCAAAACGCCAAGATAATGCGTTTTGGATGCCGCTTTGGCGAGACCGTTTCTCATTTATTTCATTATATCAAACAGCGTAGACGAAATCATCGCCCTCTAGTTTCAATCGATAATATCCCCACCTGGTGTTATTACCGTTTCCGCGCCCACAGAAATTGTAAACACCTTTGTTCCTGTGCCAAGGGAATTTTCAGCGGCAATATTAAATGTGAAATCCCCATGTTGTGTTGGTATTCCCAATACAGTACCCGTTGTTGATACAAGACTCATACCGGGTGGCAAACTCCCCTCTGTTACGCGCCAAAAAATAGGGGCGTGGTTATTTTGTATTGCAGAAAACTGCATACCAACACCTCGCTCACCAATGTCATGTGTTAGAACATCATCAGTGACAACAGGCACGGAAATATTTGGCGTGTGATTTTCCAATGCTTCAAGTACACTCCAAAACGCAGGCTTTGCCTGTCTGTCCTTATCAAACAGAGCTGGACGCTGAGAAAAAGGCCATCTGCGCCATGCGCCTTGCTGTGCGGGCAGGTCTTGCCAAATAAACCAAGTTACGCGCTCAATATAATTTTGAAATTCCAAATAAAAATTGAAAATCGTGTAATACATTTCGGCTTGCTCTTGATACAAGGCTTGCAAACCGCCATTTGGGTATAGTTCAGGGTCAATTGTATCGGCAATGCCACCGCCCGCAATGTAGACGTTTAATTCTGTAACGCTTATACGCGCCCCTGTTTCGGCAAAGCGAATGATGGAATCGCGAACAAGGTTGGGGTCAGGCATCCAGCCTCGGATGCTTCGGTGGGTTTGCATCCCAATTCCCTCTATAAGCAAGCGGCCGTCGTACAGCTCGTGGTTGCGCCAACGCTCGTTAATTTCTTCCACCATTTGGGCAATAGCTTGACGCTTGCCTGGGGTCTGCTCGTTGTAATCGTTGTAGTACAATATCGCAAACGGGTCATACATTCGCGTAAATTTGAAGGCATAGAAAATGTAATCCGAACCGCATTCCCCTGCGTCTGTGTCTGCGCCGTTGGCAAATGCGTCATACCAGAAAGATGCTTGGTCCCCGTCACCTATGCCCCTGCCTGCACGGCGCATATGGTTGCGCCAATTGGGGTTTGCGTTCCAGCCACTTAGCTGGTCTACCCCCCATATTACTTCGTTTACAACGTCGTAAGATAAAATTCGTCCTGCGTAACGGCTTGCAACCGTGCTGATATAGCGATGCAAGTTGTACATTGCCTGTTCGCGAGTAAGAACATTGCCATCTGCATCGTTGGTGAGCCAAAGGCGAGACTGGGTATGCCACACCAATGTATGCCACACCATAGCAAGGTCATTCTCCTCTGCCCAGTTTACGATATGGTCTGTGGTTTCCCAGTTGAACTGCCATGCGTCGCGGTTATTATTAAGAATAAAGCTTATCTTGTGCATATTTGAAGCAGTTATCTGGTTATAGTGGTGGAAATATTTTTCCTCTGTAGAGCGTTCGCTCATTTGCCCGTGGTTGCTCCATATATTACCAAGCCAGAAAAAATCTTGGAAAGACTCTGCCAAAGGTGGAAGGGTCAAGTCCCAATCAAGAAAAACCGAAGCTTCGGTGGGTGGGACTGCAGCCAAATCGATTATGTTTAAATCGCCCACGGTTATCCCGGTGAGGGTGATAACAAGGTCGGAGCGGGCATCGTCATTTGACAGCACCCTTAAAAACCCGGGAGGAACATTCCACGCCCTGTCAGTATCTGCTCCCGCGTCATATCGTGTCCATGAAGCCGATGTTTCGCTACTTTGCCACTCCGAACCGGCAGGAGAACCCGACAAACCAAGGCCAGAATCGACAGGTTCCTCGCTTGCCATGGCAGTAATTGTAATAGGATAAGCACCGAAGCTTTCCTGCAATTGAGCTATGTTTATGCCAATACCCTGTGATGTAGAAGAGCGTCTGGTAAGCGTTAGCCCTTCCGTAGAGATGCCAGTTATTGCATCGCCTATGTTTTCATCGCTGATGTCTACATAACCCAATGCTATGGCTTCTGTCCATGAAAAAGGTGGAACGAGTTCTGCTAAGTTCAAATCGTTTGCGGCATTTTCATCTGCGTCATTGGCATCTGTGTTATCATCTGCCAGTGCATTGTTGTCTGTTGGTGCATCGTTGTTGTCTGCCGGTACATCATTGTTGTCTGTTAGCACGTCGTTGTTGTCTGCTAGTGCATCGTTGTTGTCTTCCAATGCTACATCGCTGTATTCCTGTGTTGCATTGCCACAAGCCGATATGGCTACAGCCATTATTGCCAAAAGTATTAGTGGTGCAAGCACCTTAAAAAAATTTTTTACTGCATTGTTCATAAAACTTCCCCTCTCGAGAAATTATTTAGCGGTAATACCCGCTTCTGTACCTTCCAACCATAGTAACACAATCCATCACTGGCTACAACGACTATCTCCATGTCACATGAAGCAGAATATGGGATTGATGAGAGGTATAGCCGCTCCACCTAAAAATATTCGCATAGAGCGCAGGAAATTTTTCGCAAGGCGAGAAGCTGAAAACCGCCGCGCACTAGCGGTGCGCAAGGTTTTCAGCGACGAAGGATTGCGGGAAAT